>NZ_LPMU01000054.1:0-1546 GCF_001534535.1 Burkholderia sp. MSMB1459WGS | reverse complement strand
CTAGTCAGTATGACTCCCGCGGGGCAAAGGCTGGCCTGCCGTGAGGAATCAAGCGCGGGTTAGCATTGCTGCCAGAGCCGCACGGTGCGGACAGGGCCGCACCTGGCGATTTCCGGCACGGAGGCCAGCATGGAACACGATAGCACGCTGTACGTCGGGCTCGATGTCCATAAGGAGTCGATCACGGCCGCCTATGCGTTCGGCATGGGCGAGGTTGAACTGCTCGGCAAGGTTGGCACCACGAAGACGGATATCGATCGCTTATGCAAGCGCCTGCAATCGAAGGCGTCGCGTATCTGTATTGTCTATGAGGCGGGCCCATGTGGTTACGGACTTTACCGTCAACTTCAGCAGAAGGGAATCGACTGCATGGTGTGTGCACCGTCTCTGATTCCAAGGAAGCCGGGGGAACGCGTAAAGACCGATCGGCGTGACGCGATCAAACTGGTGCGTTCTCTCAGGGCTGGCGACCTGTCGGAGGTCTTTGTCCCTACCGTCGAAGACGAAGCCTTTCGCGATCTGGCACGGGCATGGGTGAGTGCCAAGGATGATCTGAAGCGTGCGCGGCAGCGGCTGAAGTCCTTTCTGCTTTCGCATGGGGTCAGCTATACCGGCCGCGCCGACTGGAGGGCAGCACACCGGCGCTGGCTGAGCACGTTTGCGTTCGACAGCACATGGCAGCAGTTGGCATTCGAAGAGCATCGACGCACGATCGAGGATCGTCTTGCGCAATGCGATCGACTGGAAGCTGCGCTGCGCGAGGCCGTGGTTGCCTGGCGTTTTTATCCGGCAGTACTGGGTCTGCAAACGATGCGCGGCATGCAGTTCACCACGGCGGTCGGCATGCTTGCTGAGTTGGGTGATCTGTCACGCTTCACTCATCCGCGCCAGTTGATGGCGTGGCTGGGGGTAACACCGAGCGAACACTCGTCGGGCGAGAAACGCCGTCAGGGCAGCATCACCAAGAACGGCAACAGTTACGCGAGAAAGCTGCTCGTCGAATCGGCATGGAGTTATCGGCATCCGGCGCGGGTGAGTCCCGAGATTCAGCGCCGCCACGAAGGGATTCCTAAACCCATCGTGGATCGATCTTGGGATGCGCAGGTGCGCCTGTGTCGACGCTATCGAACGCTTGTGGCACGCGGTAAACAGAAGAACATCGCCGTGGTCGCGGTCGCCCGCGAACTAAGCGGGTTTATCTGGGACATTAGCCAACTCGCCATGTCACTTGCGTTGCAACCGCAGAAGCACGCGGCTTGAGCAGGCGAGCGAGAGTCTTTACCCATCAATCAAGGAGTTTCCTGAGGGCGGCGTAGCCCGGCACACGAGTAACCCGCGCCACGGCTACGCAACGGATCCAATTCGATTTGCGTCCCTAGATAGCGGCAGGCTCATCAGGCGGACCTCTGTAATGCGGTAGCCAACCCGCGGATATCAGCGTGATCCACCGTCGAGACGTACTGCTGCGCCGCCCTCAGGAAATTTGAACAATAACGCGTGGAAAACCCGAACACCAATCCCGATTGACAGCGGGAGTCATATCAGC
>NZ_LPMU01000053.1:0-59109 GCF_001534535.1 Burkholderia sp. MSMB1459WGS | reverse complement strand
GCGCTTCACTTCATTTGCCGTGATCAGCTTATGGCGGGACTTCCACCCGCAGGAATGCGCCCATGCTGGGCGCACACAAAAAAAAGCCCCGCGATTGCGGGGCTTCTTCGTTGCGGCGACCGGTACGGCGGCGAACCGCCGCACACGATCAGGTACCGCCGCTCGGCGTGTTGGCCGCCGTCAGGCGCTCGCCGCCGCCGGCATCGAGCCAGTTGCGCAGGCGCGACGCGTCGGCGAAGCGCGAATACTTGCCGAACGAATCGAGCAGCACCATCACCATCGGCCGGCCGTGGATCGTCGCCTGCATCACGAGGCATTCGCCCGCTTCGTTGATGAAGCCCGTCTTCTGCAGGCCGATATCCCACGAACCGTTGCCGCGGATCAGCGCGTTGGTGCTGTTGTAGATCAGGTTGCGCTTGCCCGTGTACACCTCGTAGGTGCGATCGGTCGAGAACTGGCGGATCATCGGGTACTGGTACGCCGCATTGACCATCTTCACGAGGTCGCGTGCGCTCGACACGTTCGAGCTCGACAGGCCGGTCGAATTCTCGAAGTGCGTATCGGTCATGCCGAGCGACTTCGCCTTCGCGTTCATCGCCGCGATGAACGCCGGACGGCCGCCCGGGTAGTAACGCGACAGCGCGGCAGCCGCGCGGTTTTCCGACGCCATCAGCGCGATGTGCAGCATGTCCTCGCGCGACAGCACCGAGCCGACCGACAGGCGCGAGCCCGTGCCCTTCTCGTAGTCGCGGTCTTCGTCGGTGACTTCGAGCTGGTCGGTCATCGGCGCCTTCGAGTCGAGCACGACCATGGCCGTCATCAGCTTCGAGATCGACGCGATCGGCACGACCGCGTGCGAATTCTTGTCGAACAGCGGCTCGCCGGAATTCTGGTCGACGACGTACGCGACGCTCGAGCGCAGCGCGAGCGCATCGGGCGTGTCGTGCAGGCCGAATGCCTGGCCGACCGTCGGCCGGCGCGGCTGGAACGCGACCTTGCGCACCGCGCCGCGATGGCCGCCATGCAGGCTATTCGCTGCGAGCGTCACGCGCTTTCGCGACGCTTTCGCGCGCGGCGCATCGGCCTCGGCGACCTTCGCGGATTTGTCGGAGCTCGCCTTGGCCGACTTCTTCTTCGCGGACGAAGCAGGAGCGACGGCTTTTTTCTTGGCGGCTTGGGTCTTCGCAGTGGCGGCGAAGGCGTCGGCAGGCAGGACGGACGCGGTGGTCGCCAGCAACGCGACTGCGACCGACACAGCCGTGCCGAGCGTCATGCTCTGCAACAATCTGCGCGGTGAAAACGATTCGGCTTTCATTGGGGTCTGGACAAAGCGGGCGGGAGGTTTCCGCAAGTGTAGTTAAAGCTGAAAAAAAGAGCAATATTAGGCACTTACCGATCGTCTTTAAACCGGAATGTAAGAGTCGGCCAACCTCCGGCCAATCGACCCTTCCGCTCCCATCGAAAAAAACCATGGGATGCACTGCCCGACAGCGCCCGTCTCCCGATTACCACGCGGTTAATTGAGATAACGTCACTTCGGAGGCGATTTAAAGCGGGGAAACTACGTATCCGGTGCTCGGCGTGCCAAGGGCGCCGGTCTCGACCGTGGCGGCGGCACGTCGCCACGGCACGCGCATCGAAACGGCGCGCTTTTCGACAGGAACAGAAGGATAACGTTCCATGGGCCTGTCAGGTTTACCTGCGCGTGATCATGGTGCGGCGCGCTTGCCCCATCGCCGTGCGCACCATGTGGGAACGCGCCTGAAACCGATTCCGGACGGGCGCGATAACTCGTTGTTTTATCGATAATTTGTCGCGATTGTGCAACGCACAAAAAAGACTTGACATCCGTTTTCTCTGCCCTAAAATAGGCCTCATTGCTGCGTTGCACAAAGCACGCATCGCCGACGTTCCCCAGTGTAGTGCCCTTTATTCTGCGATCGACGCGATCGCTTTTCAGGAGCCTGACATGTCCTTGCTGACCCCCGAGCAAATCGCCGCCGCCCAAAAAGCCAACCTCGAAAGCCTGTTCGGTCTGACGACCAAGGCGTTCGAAGGCGTCGAGAAGCTGATCGAACTCAACCTGCAGGTCGTGAAGTCGACGCTGGCCGAGGGCCAGGAGAACGCACAGCGTCTGCTGTCGGTGAAGGACGCGCAGGAACTGATCGCGCTGCAAGCGAGCCTGTCGCAGCCGGTCGCGGAAAAGGTGCTGTCGTACGGCCGTCACCTGTACGAAATCGCATCGTCGACGCAAGCCGAGTTCGCGAAGGTCGCCGAAGCGCAATTCGAAGAGCAGAACAAGAAGGTCCAGGCACTCGTCGACAACGTCGCGAAGAACGCCCCGGCCGGTTCGGAAACGGCTGTCGCCGCGCTGAAGTCGGCACTGAACGCCGCGAACACCACGTACGAAACCGTTCAGAAGGCCACGAAGCAAGCGGTCGAAATCGCTGAAACGAACTTCAACGCCGCTGCTGCCGTCGCAACGAAGGCTGCCACCGCCGCTGCCGCACGTCGTTCGAGCAAGCCGGCCGCGTAAGCGTCCCCTGCTCCTGAAAGAGCCGCGCCCAGCGCGGCTTTTTCGTTTCCGGCGCAAAAGCGCGCGCGGGTGCAAATGGCCCGCCCCGATCGAGTCTGTCGCGCGCGGCGCAAAAGAAAAACGCCGCCGCCCGGTTTGCCCGGGCAGCGGCGTTTTTTCGTGGCCGGCACCCGGGGCGCCGTGCCGATCGCGTTACTTCTTGCGCTGCGGCGGCAGGTCCGTGCAGACGCCTTCGTACAGCTCGGCGGCCATGCCGACCGATTCGCCAAGCGTCGGATGCGGATGGATCGTCTTGCCGATGTCTTCCGCGTCCGCGCCCATCTCGACGGCGAGGCACACTTCGCTGATCAGGTCGCCCGCGTTCAGGCCGACGATGCCGCCGCCGATCACGCGATGGGTTTCCTCGTCGAAGATCAGCTTCGTGAAGCCTTCGTCGCGGCCGTTCGCGATCGCGCGGCCCGAAGCGGCCCACGGGAACACGGCCTTGCCGTACTTGATGCCCTCGGCCTTGCACTGGTCTTCGGTCTTGCCGGCCCACGCCACTTCCGGATCGGTGTAGGCCACCGACGGGATCTGCAGTGCGTCGAAGTACGCCTTTTCGCCGTGCGCGGCTTCCGCGGCGACGTGGCCTTCGTGCACGGCCTTGTGCGCGAGCATCGGCTGGCCGACGATATCGCCGATCGCAAAGATGTGCGGCACGTTCGTGCGCATCTGCTTGTCGACTTCGATGAAGCCGCGATCCGTGACCGCGACGCCGGCCTTGTCGGCACCGATCTTCTTGCCGTTCGGGCTGCGGCCCACCGCGACGAGCACGAGGTCGTAGCGCTGCGCTTCCGCCGGCGCCTTCTCGCCCTCGAACTTCACATAGATGCCGTCTTCCTTCGCTTCCGCGCCGACCGTCTTGGTCTTCAGCATCACGTTGCCGAAGCGCTTCGCGTTGTACTTTTCCCAGACCTTCACGAGATCGCGGTCGGCGCCCATCATCAGGCCGTCCATCATTTCGACGACGTCGATCTCGGCGCCGAGCGTCGAGTACACCGTGGCCATTTCGAGGCCGATGATGCCGCCGCCGATCACGAGCATGCGTTTCGGCAGTTGGCGCAGTTCGAGCGCACCCGTCGAATCGACGACGCGCGGGTCTTCCGGCATGAACGGCAGCTTCACGGCCTGCGAGCCCGCAGCGATGATCGCCTGCTTGAACTTGACGACCTTCTTGCCGTTGTCGCCCTGCACTTCCATGTGGAACGGATCGACGAACGCGCCGACGCCCGTCACCACTTCGACCTTGCGTGCCTTCGCCATGCCGGCGAGACCCGTCGTCAGCTTCTTGACGACGCCGCCCTTGAAGTCGCGCAGCTTGTCGAGATCGACCTGCGGCTTGCCGAACGTGATGCCGTGCGACGCGAGCGCCGCGGCTTCCTCGACGACGAGCGACGTATGCAGCAGCGCCTTCGACGGAATGCAGCCGACGTTCAGGCACACGCCGCCGAGCGTCGAATAGCGTTCGACCAGCACCGTCTTCATGCCGAGATCGGCAGCGCGGAACGCAGCCGAGTAACCGCCGGGGCCGGCGCCGAGCACGAGCATGTCGCACTCGATGTCGGCGCCGCCGCTGTAGCTGCCGGCTTGCGGCGCGGGTGCCGGAGCGGCTGCGGCCGGCGCCGGTGCAGCCGCCGCGGGCTTCGGCGCTTCGGGCGCTTCGGGCGCTTTCGCGGGTGCGGCTGCGCCTGCCGATGCTTCGACGATGGCGATGACGGTGCCTTGCGAGACTTTCTCGCCGGCCTTGACCTTGACTTCCTTGACGGTGCCGGCGACGTCGCTGGGCACTTCCATGGAGGCTTTATCGGATTCGAGCGTGATGAGCGTTTGCTCTTTTTCGATCACGTCGCCGGGCTTCACGTTGACTTCGATGACATCGACGCCGCTGAAATCGCCGATATCCGGAACCTTGACTTCGATGAGACTCATGACTGTCCCCTTCTTGATTAGCTGCAGAGAGAGAGGGAGGGACTGGCGGAAAGACGGAACCTGACTACATGCGGCCTGACGAGAGAACGCAACGTTGGGCAGGACCGCCTTTGCCGTCCGCCCAAGGACGCGCCTTTCTTTTGGTTACTTTTCTTTGGAAGACAAAGAAAAGTGACCGCCGCCCCGCGCAGGGGCGACGCTAGCAGACCGTTGGCAAAACAGGTTCAACGACAAGGGCGTGAAGAATCGACACAAAACCACGCCCCCCGCGAGCCCCTCATCTCATCAAAGAATGATGCGACGGAAATCCCCGAGCAACGCCCCGAGATACGCATTGAACCGCGCGGCTTCGGCGCCGTCGATCACGCGATGGTCGTACGACAGCGACAGCGGCAGCATGAGCCGCGGCACGAACTGCTTGCCGTCCCACATCGGCTTCATCTGGCCGCGCGACAACCCGAGGATCGCCACTTCCGGCGCGTTGATGATCGGCGTGAAGTTCGTCCCGCCGATCCCGCCGAGCGACGAGATCGAGAAGCAGCCGCCCTGCATCTGGTCCGGCTTCAGCTTGCCTTCGCGCGCGGCCTTCGACAGGTCGCTCATTTCCTTCGCGATGTCGACGAGGCCCTTCTTGTCCGCATCGCGGATCACCGGCACGACGAGACCGTTCGGCGTATCGGCCGCGAAACCGATATGGAAGTACTGCTTGAACACGAGGTTGTCGCCGTCGAGGCTCGCGTTGAAGGTCGGGAATTTCTTCAACGCGGCGACGACCGCCTTGATCACGAACGCGAGCATCGTGAATTTCACGCCCGCCTTTTCGTGTTCCTTGTTCAGCTGGACACGCAGCGCTTCGAGCTCGGTGATGTCCGCTTCGTCGTTGTTCGTGACGTGCGGGATCATCACCCAGTTGCGATGCAGGTTCGCGCCCGAGATCTTCTTGATGCGCGACAGCGGCTTCGCCTCGAACGGGCCGAACTTCGCGAAGTCGACCTTCGGCCACGGCAGCAGGTTCAGTTCGCCGCCGCCTGCCGGCGCGGCTGCCGCGGCCGGTGCCGCGCGCTGGCCCGTCATCACGCCCTTCACGAAGCCCGTGACGTCTTCCTTCGTAATGCGGCCCTTCGGACCCGAACCCTGCACGCGCGAAACGTCGACGCCGAGTTCACGCGCGAACTTGCGGACCGACGGCGATGCGTGGCTGGCGCGGTATTCGCCCGACGGCGCGGCGGCCGATGCCGCGGCGGCCGGTGCCGCGGCAGCCGGCGCAGCCTTCGCGGGCGCCGGTGCGCTGGCCTGCGGTGCAGCGGCAGCCGGTGCGCCGGCGGCTTCGAGCAGCACGATCAGCGTGCCTTCCGACACCGAATCGCCCACCTTCACCTTGATGTCCTTCACGACACCGGCAGCCGGGCTCGGCACGTCCATCGTCGCCTTGTCCGACTCGAGCGTGACGAGCGACTGTTCCTTCTCGACCGTGTCGCCGACCTTCACGCCGATTTCGATCACCGGCACGTCCTTGTAATCGCCGATATCCGGCACCTTCACTTCGAGCGTACCGCCGGATGCGGCCGGTGCGGCAGCGGGCGCCGCGGCCGGTGCCGGCGCCGGCGCTGCTGCCGGAGCCGAAGCCGGCGCAGCCGCGCCGTTCGCCTGGGCGGCTGCGCCGCCTTCGAGCAGGACGATCAGCGAGCCTTCCGACACGGAATCTCCGACCTTGACCTTGATTTCCTTCACGACGCCGCCTACCGGGCTCGGCACGTCCATCGTCGCCTTGTCCGACTCGAGCGTGACGAGCGACTGCTCCGGCTCGACCGTATCGCCGACCTTCACGCCGATCTCGATGACCGGCACGTCCTTGTAATCGCCGATATCCGGCACCTTCACTTCGATCGCTTGACTCATCTGTTTCTGTCTCCATGGCCGCGCGCGCTCCTCGCGGGAGCGACGCGCGGCATCACACGGCGTGTGCGTTAAACGGTCATCGGGTTGGGCTTGGACGGATCGAGGTTGTACTTGGCGATCGCGTCCGCGACCACCTTGCGCTCGATCGTGCCTTCGTCGGCCAGCGCGTTGAGCGCGGCGACAGTGACCCAGTGACGGTCGACCTCGAAGAAGTGACGCAGTTTCTCGCGGGTGTCCGAACGGCCGAAGCCGTCGGTGCCCAGCACGACGAAGCGACGATCGATCTGGCCGCGGATCTGGTCGACCAGCGCACGGACGTAGTCGGTCGATGCGATGACCGGGCCCTGCGTGTCCTTCAGGCACTTCTGCACATGCGACAGGCGACGCTCCTCGGTCGGATGGAGCAGGTTCCAGCGTTCGACGTCATGGCCTTCGCGCGCGAGCTCGGTGAAGCTCGGCACGCTCCACAGGTCGGCGGCAACGCCCCAGTCGTTCTTCAGCAGGTCGGCAGCGGCGATCACTTCGTTGAAGATCGTGCCCGCGCCGAGCAGCTGGACGCGCGGCGCCTTCTTGTCGGCGTCGGCCTTCTTGAACGCGTACATGCCCTTGATGATGTCGGCCGCCACGTGCTCGCCCTGCGGAATCGCCGGGTGCTCGTAGTTCTCGTTCATCACCGTGATGTAGTAGTACACGTCTTCCTGGTCCTGCACCATGCGGCGCAGGCCGTCCTGGATGATCACCGCGAGTTCGTAGCCGAACGTCGGGTCGTAACTCACGCAGTTCGGCACCGATGCCGCCCACAGCAGCGAGTGACCGTCTTCGTGCTGCAGGCCTTCGCCGTTCAGCGTCGTACGGCCCGCCGTGCCGCCCAGCAGGAAACCGCGCGAACGCATGTCGCCCGCGGCCCAGGCGAGGTCGCCGATCCGCTGGAAGCCGAACATCGAGTAGAAGATGTAGAACGGCACCATGATCTCGCCGTGCGTCGAATACGACGTCGCCGCCGCGATCCAGTCGCACATGCCGCCCGCTTCGTTGATGCCCTCCTGCAGGATCTGGCCGGTCTGCGATTCCTTGTAGAACATCAGCTGGTCGGAATCTTCCGGCACGTACTTCTGCCCTTCCTGGTTCCAGATACCGATCTGGCGGAACAGGCCTTCCATGCCGAACGTACGCGATTCGTCCGGGACGATCGGCACGACGCGCTTGCCGAGCGCCTTGTCCTTCAGCAGGATGTTCAGGATCCGCACGAACGCCATCGTCGTCGAGATCTCGCGGCCTTCGCCCGTACCCTTCAACAGCGGCTCGAACGCGTCGAGCGCCGGCACCGGCAGCGACGTCGCCTTCTCGCGGCGGTGCGGCAGGTAGCCGCCGAGGTCCATGCGCTTCTGGCGCATGTATTCGAGTTCCTTCGAGCCTTCCTCGAACTTCAGGTACGGCACGTCGGCGATCTGCTCGTCGGTGATCGGCAGGCGGAACTGGTCACGGAACTTCTTCAGTTGCTCGACCGGCAGCTTCTTCTGCTGGTGCGTGATGTTCATCGCCTGGCCCGACTCGCCCATCCCGTAGCCCTTGATGGTCTTCGCGAGGATGACGGTCGGCGCGCCCTTCGTGTTCGTGGCTTCGTGGAACGCCGCGTAGATCTTGTGCGGATCGTGGCCGCCGCGGTTCAGCGCCCAGATGTCGTCGTCCGACCAGTCGGCGACGAGCGCCTTCAGTTCAGGCGTGTTGAAGAAGTGCTCGCGCACGTACGCGCCCGACTCCGACTTGTACGTCTGGTATTCGCCGTCGACGCATTCCATCATCCGGCGCATCAGCGCGCCCGTCTTGTCGCGCGCGAACAGCGCATCCCAGCGGCTGCCCCAGATGACCTTGATCACGTTCCAGCCGGCGCCGCGGAATTCCGATTCGAGTTCCTGGATGATCTTGCCGTTGCCGCGCACCGGGCCGTCGAGACGCTGCAGGTTGCAGTTGATCACGAACACGAGGTTGTCGAGCTTCTCGCGGCTCGCCATGCCGATCGCGCCGAGCGATTCCGGTTCGTCCGTCTCGCCGTCGCCGAGGAACGCCCAGACCTTGCGGCCTTCCGTCTTCGCGATGCCGCGCGACTCCAGGTACTTCATGAAGCGCGCCTGGTAGATCGCCATGATCGGGCCGAGGCCCATCGACACGGTCGGGAACTGCCAGAAGTCCGGCATCAGCCACGGGTGCGGATACGACGAAATGCCCTTGCCGTCGACTTCCTGGCGGAAGTTGTCGAGCTGCTCTTCCGACAGGCGGCCGAGCAGGAACGCGCGCGAGTATACGCCCGGCGACGAGTGGCCCTGCACGAACACGAGATCGCCGCCGTGCTGGTCGGACGCCGCGTGCCAGAAGTGGTTGTAGCCGACGTCATAGAGCGTCGCGGCCGACGCGAACGACGCGATGTGGCCGCCGACGTTCGTGTCCTTGCCTGCGCGCAGCACCATCGCCAGCGCGTTCCAGCGCGTGTACGAACGGATGCGGTGCTCGATGTCCTGGTCGCCCGGAATCTTCGCCTGGGCTTCGAGCGGAATCGTGTTGATGTACGGGGTATTGGCGGAGAACGGCAGGTGCTCGCCGTGCATGCGGGCGAATTCGATCTGCTTTTCGATCAGGTAATGCGCACGGCCGGTGCCCACGGAGGAGATCACGCCATCGAGCGACTCGAGCCACTCGACGGTTTCTTGCGGGTCGTCGTCACGTTCGGCGGCGACATATTTCATCACTTCGTTCGGTACAGCGGACATTCTCGTCTCCTGGGTCCTGGAATGTGAGGATCGCTCTCGTGCAGACGACGCGACGCGACCGGCTGCGGGCAAGCTCCGACGGATTGTAATGAGCGCGGACGGGCCTGCGCAACAAAATTTTCGAATTATGAGATCTTTTCTCGTCATGCGAAATATTGCTGCGCTGCACCCATATTTCGGGGCTCCGCGGCCCGTCTCGTCGGAACAAAACCGTTTCCGTTCAACATATCCGGTACAGGTTTTCCATGTATTGCGCTGCGCTACAATCCTGCCATGTTGACCGATCGGCTTTTCGCACGCTCGGCGCGACCGCCGGGCCCGCCGGCGGAGTCGCAGCCGTCCCGTTGGCACCACGGACCGTGGTGGTCCAACTCCTATTTGCTGACGCCGCTGCTGTCGATCCTGGTGTTCCTCGTCGTGATGAGCCTCATCCTGTGGAGCCTCAACCGGCGCGAACAGCAGCAGCAGGAAGACACCCTGTTTCGTAACGTCGCGTGGGCCCAGCAGCAGATCCGCCTGTCGATGACGGGCGCGCAGGAACAGCTGCAGGCGCTGTCGCGCGACCTCGCATCCGGCCGCCTCGACCAGAACGCGTTCCAGATGGCCGTCGCGGACGTGATGCAGACGCATCCGGAAATCCTCTACCTGAACTGGTACACGGCGCCCGGCGTGCAGCGCTGGCCGACCGTGCATCCGCCGCTGCTCGGCCAGCGGCTCGCGAAGCCCGGCGACGCGCAGATGCAGGACGCCGTGCGCGGCGCGTACGACGAGGCGCGCAACACGCGCCGCCAGGCCTATTCGCCGCTGATCTACGACGACTTCGGCAACGGCTTCATCACGTTGCAGACACCGGTGATGCGCGGCGACCGCGAATATCTCGGCTCGATCGCCGCGGTGTTCTCGGTCGAGGGCATCCTGAAGCACGACATCCCGCAGGAACTGTCGTCGAAGTACAAGATCTCGATCACCGACTCGAACAACCGCGAACTGTCGTCCACGTCGACGCGCCCGCGCCTGCCGCGCGACTCGCACTACGATCTCCCGCTCGACCCGCCCGGCCAGGGGCTGACGGTGCGCGTGTACGCGTTCCCGCAGCTCACGAACCTGACCAACAACACGCTCGTGTGGCTGGTCGCCGGCCTGTCGTGCTTCGTGCTGTGGAGCCTCTGGAGCCTGTGGAAGCACACGCGCCAGCGCTTCGAGGCGCAGCAGGCGCTGTACGCGGAAGCATTCTTCCGCCGCGCGATGGAGAACTCGGTGCTGATCGGCATGCGCGTGCTCGACATGCACGGCCGCATCACGCACGTGAACCCCGCGTTCTGCCGGATGACGGGCTGGGACGAAACCGATCTCGTCGGCAAGGTTGCGCCGTTCCCGTACTGGCCGCGCGACGCCTACCCGGAAATGCAGCGCCAACTCGACATGACGCTGCGCGGCAAGGCGCCGAGTTCGGGCTTCGAGCTGCGCGTGCGCCGCAAGAACGGCACGCTGTTCCATGCGCGCCTGTACGTATCGCCGCTGATCGACAGTTCGGGCCGCCAGACCGGCTGGATGTCGTCGATGACGGACATCACCGAGCCGAAGCGTGCGCGAGAAGAGCTGGCCGCCGCGCACGAACGCTTCACGACGGTGCTTGAAAGCCTCGACGCCGCGGTATCGGTGCTCGCCGCCGACGAAGCCGAGCTGCTGTTCGCGAACCGCTACTACCGCCACCTGTTCGGCATTCGCCCGGACGGCCACCTCGAATTGTCCGGCGGCGGCTTCGACCGCGCGCAGGCGTCGTCCGACTCGATCGACATGGTCGACGCGTTCGCGGGCCTGCCGGCCGCCGCGCTGACCAGCAGCACGGCCGATGCGCAGGAGGTGTACGTCGAGAGCATCCAGAAGTGGTTCGAAGTGCGTCGCCAGTACATCCAGTGGGTGGACGGCCACCTCGCGCAGATGCAGATCGCGACCGACATCACGACCCGCAAGAAGGCGCAGGAACTCGCGCACCAGCAGGAAGAAAAGCTGCAGTTCACGAGCCGATTGATGACGATGGGTGAAATGGCGTCGTCCATTGCTCATGAATTGAATCAGCCGCTCGCCGCGATCAACAACTACTGCTCGGGCACGCTCGCGCTCGTGAAGAGTGGCCGCGGCACGCCCGAGACGCTGCAGCCCGCGCTGGAAAAGACCGCGCAGCAGGCGCTGCGCGCGGGGATGATCGTCAAGCGGATCCGCGAATTCGTGAAGCGCAGCGAGCCGAAGCGCCAGCCGGCGCGGGTCGCGGACATCGTCGCCGACGCGGTCGGGCTCGCCGAAATCGAGGCCAGAAAGCGCAGGATCCGGATCGTCACGGAAATCCTCGCAAGAATGCCTATTATTTATGTCGACCCCGTGCTGATCGAACAGGTGCTGATGAACCTGATGAAGAACGCAGCCGAGGCGATGGCCGACGTGAAGCCGGCGTCGGCGGACGGCGTGATCCGCGTCGTCGCCGACATCGATGCGGGCTTCGTCGACATCCGCGTGATCGACCAGGGCCCGGGCGTCGACGAAGCGACGGCCGAGCGCCTGTTCGAACCGTTTTACAGCACCAAGTCCGATGGCATGGGCATGGGGCTGAACATCTGCCGTTCGATCATCGAATCGCATCGGGGGCGTCTGTGGGTGGTCAACAACGTCGAGCCGGACGGCCGCATTTCCGGCGCGACGTTCCACTGCAGCCTGCCCATTGGGGAACCCGCTGATCTCGGCCAAGGGGGGCGCGAGGCATCGGCATCACATACCGTTACGGGAGAACTATGAATAGCCCTGTCACCACCACTCAGGAAACCGTCTTTGTCGTCGACGACGACGAGGCCGTACGGGACTCGCTGCGCTGGCTGCTGGAGGCGAACGGCTATCGCGTTCAATGCTTCTCGAGCGCCGAGCAGTTCCTCGATGCGTACCAGCCGGCGCAGCAGGCCGGCCAGATCGCGTGCCTGATCCTCGACGTGCGGATGTCGGGCATGAGCGGCCTCGAATTGCAGGAACGCCTGATCGCCGACAACGCCGCGCTGCCGATCATCTTCGTCACCGGTCACGGCGACGTGCCGATGGCCGTGTCGACGATGAAAAAGGGCGCGATGGACTTTATCGAGAAACCGTTCGACGAAGCCGAGCTGCGCAAGCTCGTCGAGCGGATGCTCGACAAGGCCCGAAGCGAAAGCAAGAGCGTCCAGGAGCAGCGTGCCGCGAGCGAACGCCTGTCGAAGCTGACCGCGCGCGAGCAGCAGGTGCTCGAGCGGATCATCGCGGGCCGCCTGAACAAGCAGATCGCCGACGACCTCGGCATCAGCATCAAGACGGTCGAGGCGCACCGCGCGAACATCATGGAAAAGCTCAACGTCAACACGGTGGCCGACCTGCTGCGCCTCGCGCTGTCGAAGAAACAGGCCTGAGCGCGTTCCCCGGCCGCGGCGGCGCCGCCCGCCCGGCCCGCAACCGGTGTTTGCCGCCCCGCGCGATGCGGCCCACTCGCGCGGCGGCGGCCGTTCCTCCCGGCGCATGCGCGCCGCGGCCATGACGCTTCCCGTTGATTCGCTGTCGGACGGCAGCAGGCGAACGGTATAATTACGTGCTTTGCTACGGCGCTTCGGGCGCCGTACGCCCGCATTCCAACTTCCCGGCAGAACCCACCACCATGACAGCCCTCCTCATCGACGGCAACGCCCTTTCGAAGACCCTGCGCGCTCAGGCCGCCGAACGCGCCGCCGCGCTGACCGCCCGCGGCCACCAGCCCGGTCTCGCGGTGATCCTCGTCGGCGCCAACCCGGCGAGCGAAGTCTACGTGCGCAACAAGATCAAGGCATGCGAGGACAACGGTTTCTTCTCGCTGAAGGATGCGTACCCGGCCACGCTGTCGGAAGCCGACCTGCTCGCGCGCATCGACGAGCTGAACCGCGACCCGAAGATCCACGGCATCCTGGTCCAGCTGCCGCTGCCCGCGCATATCGACAGCCACAAGGTGATCGAGGCGATCGCGCCGGAGAAGGACGTCGACGGCTTTCACGTCGCGAACGCCGGTGCGCTGATGACCGGCAAGCCGCTGTTCCGCCCGTGCACGCCGTACGGCGTGATGAAGATGTTCGAAGCGCACGGCATTGCGCTGCAAGGCGCGAATGCGGTCGTGATCGGCCGCTCGAACATCGTCGGCAAGCCGATGGCGATGATGCTGCTCGACGCCGGCGCGACCGTGACGATCTGCCACAGCAAGACGCGCGACCTCGCCGCGCATACGCGCCAGGCCGACATCGTGGTCGCCGCGGTCGGCAAGCGCAACATCCTGACCGCCGACATGGTGAAACCGGGCGCGACGGTGATCGACGTCGGCATGAACCGCGACGACGCGGGCAAGCTGTGCGGCGACGTCGATTTCGCGGGCGTGAAGGAAGTCGCCGGCTACATCACGCCGGTGCCGGGCGGCGTCGGCCCGATGACCATCACGATGCTGCTGATCAACACGCTCGAATCCGCCGAACGCGCTGCTGTCGCCGCAGCCTGACGCTCCACTCGCCCAGCCGGCGCGCGATTCCGTGCGCCGGCGCCTCGCCAGCCGCAGTCGCGCGGCTGCCTCGCGCCAGCCGGCATGCCCGACGCCGCGCATCCGACCCTGCGTCAATCGCGTCGTTAGAAACTAACGATTGGAAAGCGCGCGATGCGCCCCAATAATGTCGGTATCGGGCGCGCTCGCGCCCAGCCGCCGTTACCCTTTTCATCCCGGTTCATCCGGCAACAGACAGGGAGTCTTATGTCCGCCAGCGCCAATACCAATCCGCTCCTCGACTTCTCCGGCCTGCCCCGTTTCGGCGAGATCCGCCCGGAGCACGTGACGCCCGCGCTCGACACGCTGCTCGACGCCGCCAGCCGCGCGGTCGAAGCGGCGAGCGCGAGCGAGACGCCGTCGACCTGGGCCGCCGTCGTCGAGACGGTCGAGCAGGCCACGGAGCCGCTCGGCCGCGCATGGGGCATCGTCGGCCACCTGAACGCGGTCGCCGACACGCCCGAACTGCGGGCTGCCTACGGTGAAAACCTGCCGCGCGTGACCGAGTTCTGGTCGAGCGTCGGCCAGAATCTCGCGCTGTACGAAAAGTACAAGGCGATCGCCGCGAGCGCCGAGTACGCGACGCTGTCCGCCGAGCGCAAGAAGATCCTCGACAATGCGCTGCGCGACTTCCGACTGTCGGGCGCCGAGCTGCCCGAGGACCAGAAGCCCCGCTTCGCGGAACTGCAGGAACAGCAGGCCGCGCTGTCGAAGGCATTCTCCGATCACGTGCTCGACGCGACCAACGCGTACGCATACTTCGCGAAGGACGAAGCCGAACTGGCCGGCCTGCCCGGCGACGCAATCGAGGCCGCCCGCGAAGCCGCACAGAAGGACGGCAAGGAAGGCTGGAAATTCACGCTGCATTTCCCGTCGTATTTCCCGGTGCTGCAGTACGCCGACGATCGCGCGCTGCGCGAGACGCTCTACCGCGCCTATGCGACCCGCGCGTCGGAACTCGGGCCGCAGTACGGCGACGGCAAGGCCGAATGGGACAACACGGCGATCGTCGCCGACGCGCTGAAGCTGCGCCGCGAAGAGGCGCAGATGCTCGGCTATCGCAACTTCGCCGAAGTCTCGCTCGCGCCGAAGATGGCCGAATCGCCGCAGCAGGTGATCGCGTTCCTCGAGGATCTCGCGACGCGCGCACGCCCGCACGCGGAGAAAGACTGGGACGAGCTGCGCACGTTCGCCGCGAAGGAACTCGGCCTCGCCGAACTCGCGCCTTGGGACGTCGCGTACGCGGCCGAAAAGCTCCGCCAGCAGCGCTATGCATTCTCGGAAAACGAGGTCAAGCAGTACTTCCCGGAACCGGCCGCGCTGAAGGGCCTGTTCACCGTCACCGAAACGCTGTTCGGCGTACGGATCAAGCCGGACGACGCGCCGGTATGGCACAAGGACGTGCGCTTCTTCCGCGTCGAGAACCGCGACGGCTCGCTCGTCGCGCAGTTCTATCTCGACCTGTACGCGCGCGAAGGCAAGCGCGGCGGCGCGTGGATGGACGACGCCCGTTCGCGCGCGAAGCGCGGCAGCGACGTGCAGACGCCCGTCGCGTACCTGACCTGCAACTTCTCGGCGCCGGTCGGCGGCAAGCCCGCGTGCTTCACGCACGACGAAGTCATCACGCTGTTCCATGAATTCGGCCACGGGCTGCACCACATGCTCACGCGCGTCGACGAACTCGGCGTGTCGGGCATCAACGGCGTCGAGTGGGATGCGGTCGAACTGCCGTCGCAGTTCATGGAGAATTTCTGCTGGGAATGGGACGTGCTGTCGTCGATGTCGTCGCACGTCGATACGGGCGCCGCGCTGCCGCGCGAGCTGTTCGACAAGATGATCGCCGCGAAGAACTTCCAGAGCGGGCTCGGCACGCTGCGCCAGATCGTGTTCTCGATGTTCGACATGCTGCTGCACGTCGATTTCGATCCGGCCGGCGCGACCGGCGTGACCGCGTTCGCGCGCGAGATCAACGAGCGCTACCACGTGATCCCGCAGGCCGCGTTCTCGCGCTGGCCCAACACGTTCAGCCACATCTTCGCGGGCGGCTACGCGGCCGGCTACTACAGCTACAAGTGGGCCGAAGTGCTGTCGGCCGATGCGTACGCGGCGTTCGAGGAAGCGGCCGCCGCCAGCGGCAGCGTACTCGACCCGGCAACCGGCACGCGCTATCGCCGCGAAATCCTCGAGGTCGGCGGCAGCCGTCCTGCGATGGAGTCGTTCAAGGCGTTCCGCGGCCGCGAGCCGCAGATCGACGCGCTGCTGCGCCACAACGGGATGGCCGCGCCCGCGCACTGAGCGCGCCGCCCGGCCGCGCCGGCAGCATCGACAGGCACCGCTTCGGCGGTGCCTTTTTCATTGCGTGGGCGAGGTGTCGTCGAACAGCAGGAATTGCCCGTGGCGCTCGGCCGTGTCCTCGTCGATACGCACGCCGACGCCGAGCAGCCGCACCGGCTGCGCGCGCCGCAACAACCCCTTCGCGAGCAGCGTGACGGCCGTCTCGGCATTCGTCGCGTCGGCCACGCACTCGACCGTCGTGCGCTGGAAATCGGCGAAGCGAATCTTCACGTACAGCTTGCGGATCGAGCGCGCGGCGCCCGCGCGATCGATCCGCGCGTCGAGTTGCACGACGAGGCGGCGGATTTCGTCCGCGCATTGCTCGAGCGTCGTCAGGTCGGTCACGTAGGTCGTCTCGACGCTGACCGACTTGCGCTCCTGATCGGCCTGCACGGGCCGCTCGTCGATCCCGCGCGACAGTTCGTACAGCCGCCGCCCGAACGCGCCGAACTCGCGATGCAGGTCGATCAACGGCCAGTCGCGCAACTGCGCGCAAGTCTGGATGCCGAGCCGGTCGAGCCGCGTGGCCGTCACCTTGCCGACGCCGTGCAGCTTGCGCACCGGCAGCGCCGCGACGAACGCGTCGATCTCGTGCGGCCGCACGACGAACAGCCCGTCGGGCTTGTTCCAGTCGGATGCGATCTTCGCGATGAACTTGTTCGGCGCGACGCCCGCCGATACGGTCACGCCGACCGTGTCGCGCACGCGCTCGCGGATCTCGCGCGCAATCAGCGTCGCACTGCCCTGGCAACGTTCCGACCCGCTGACGTCGAGGTACGCCTCGTCGAGCGACAGCGGCTCGACGTCCGGCGTGTAGTCGCGATAGATCGCCATGATCTGCCGCGATGCCGCACGGTACTTGTCCATCGCGGACGGCAGGATCAGCAGGTCCGGGCACTTGCGCATCGCCAGTGCCGACGACATCGCCGAATGCACGCCGTAGCGCCGCGCCTCGTAGTTGCAGGTCGCGATCACGCCGCGCTGGTCGGGCCGGCCGCCGACCGCGAGCGGCCGGTTGCGCAGCGACGGGTCGTCGCGCATCTCGACCGACGCGTAGAAGCAGTCGCAATCGCAGTGAATGATCTTGCGCGCGCGCGGCAGCGTGTCGCCCGGCGGCGCGTGCGGATCGGCTGGCGAATTGATGGTCGGGTTCACGGTGCCGATACTGTACAAAAACACAGTGCCGGTTTCAACTGCTGCGTACGTCCACGGCCGGCAGCGCCGTACCGGCCCGATTTGCGCGGATCGTACCGGCCGGGCTCGGGCAGCGGCGCCTATACTCGTCTGCCGCGACACACGAAACGCAAAGGTGACGGATGAAGACGATCGGACTGATCGGCGGCATGAGCTGGGAATCGTCGGCCGAGTACTACCGGATGATCAACCGGCACTCGAAGGTATTGCACGGCGGGCATCACAACGCGAAAAGCGTGCTGGTCACGGTCGACTTCGCCGAAATCGAAGCGCTACAGCGCACGCACGACTGGGCCGCGCTCGGCGAACGAATGGCCGATGCCGCGCGGCAGCTCGAAGCGGCCGGTGCCGATCTCGTCGTCCTCACGACCAATACGATGCATCGCGTGCACGACGCGATCGAAGCCGCGGTGAAGCTGCCGTTCCTGCACATCGCCGATCCGACCGGTGCCGCGCTGCGCGACGCGGGCGTCGAGCGCGTCGCCCTGCTCGGCACGCGCTACACGATGGAGTTGCCGTTCTACGCGGAGCGGCTGCGCGGGAAGTTCGGGCTCGACGTGCTGGTGCCGGACGAACGCGGGCGCGACGACGTGCACCGGATCATCTACGACGAGCTGTGCCACGGCGTCGTCGCGGCGCCATCGCGCGCGACGTATGTGTCGATCATCGACGGACTGGCCACGCGCGGCGCACAGGCCGTGATTCTCGGCTGCACGGAAATCACGCTGCTGATCGGCGCGGACGATTCGCCGCTGCCGGTATTCGATACGACCGCGCTGCATGCGAAGGCGGCCGTCGAGTGGACGGCGCGCTGAACGACGCGCGCCGTCGCGTATCGACATCGCCGCCGGGTGGCATCGCCGCATTGTTCCGCGCGCCGGGATTCACTCTCCCGGGGCGCACGTCGCAGCCCGCCCGACTCCGTGCTCTCGCCCATCCCCCGGGCCCGGCAGGGGCGCCCCGCAAACCACGCGACGCGGTTCACGCGGGCGCGCCGACACAACGGGTTATTCATTGGTAATAAAGTGACCGCAAATTGGTACGCGAGCAGCGGCGCCGCAATCGACGCTGCTCGTCGCGGTCTCTTTTCCACCAACGGGAAACAGGAACATGAACAGACTCAGCACCGTGTTCGGCGCACTGCTCGCCGTGTCGGCCACGCTCAACGCGCACGCCGACCCCAACATCACCGCATCGGCGGCCACCACGCCCAGTGACGGCTTCGATCGCATGACGTGGAACCTCACGCCCGAAGTCGTGCCAACCCAGGTCAACGCGAGTTACTACTGGGCCAACCAGTTATCGTCGCAACATGGCGGGCACGCGATCTACACCGGCATCCAGCCACGCACCCTCAGCACCAACGTGGTGATCTTCAGCGCGTTCGGCACCGGCACGGCGCCGCTGTCGGCGAATTGCCGAGGCGGCGCCGACGGCGGCTCCGGAACGTCGTGCTCGATCGCGTATCCGTGGAAAACGGGCCACGCCTATCGGCTGCAGATCACCGTGACGCAGGCCAATCGCAGCGACGGGCGCTCGACCGTCGACGGTTTCATCACGGACGTCGCAACCGGCGCCACGACGCCGACCGGCAGCATCGCGGTGCCCGCCGACTGGGGCGGCCTGTCGAATTCGGCTTACCTGTTCGACGAGTACTTTCCGTTCAACGCCGCGCCGAAGGACCCGCTGCAGCGGCCATGCGTGCCGTATGCGCGCTACATGACGTCGCTGCCGCATTTCTATCTGAAGGATGTGGACTATCCGACGACCGAGCGGTCGATGCGGCTGAATACGGGCAAGGACAAGTGCGCGGTGCTGTCGGACACGCCGAACGCAAGAGCCACGCTGGTCAACACGACGACCTATCTGATCGAGAACGGCTTCCTGCCCGGGAGCCCTGGCGCGCCGAAATAACGGGCGGGCGCGGAAAACAAAAAACCCGGCACGGAGCCGGGTTCTTGTCGACGAAGTGCGCATCGGTCAATTGCGCTGCACATCGTCTGGTGTGCTTGGTTGCGGGGACAGGATTTGAACCTGTGACCTTCGGGTTATGAGCCCGACGAGCTGCCAGACTGCTCCACCCCGCGTCAGAGAAATAAATTATAGGGTGAGGAAGTACTCACGTCAATACTTTTGTCACAATTTCTGCATCCATCGCCCGGGCGCCGATGCGGGACACGTGCACGACGCTGCATGACGCGCGCGTTCGCACCCCATGCTCGCGGTAAGATGGCGGCCTTCGCATTCACGCCGCACACACCCTCCCGTTCATGAAAATCGCCACCTGGAACGTCAATTCGCTCAATGTCCGCAAACAGCATGTGCTCGACTGGCTCGCGCAAAGCGGAGCCGACGTGCTGTGCCTGCAGGAACTAAAGCTGCCGGACGAGAAATTCCCGCGCGCCGATCTCGAGGCAGCCGGCTACCGTAGCTGGTTCACGGGCCAGAAGACCTACAACGGCGTCGCGATCCTCGTGCGCGACACGCTCGCCGTCGACGAATCGGATGTCGTGCGCAACATCCCGGGCTTCGACGATCCGCAGCAGCGCGTGATCGCCGCGACGGTCGACGGCGTGCGCATCGTGTCCGCCTACTTCCCGAACGGCCAGGCGCTCGACTCCGACAAGTTCGTCTACAAGATGCAGTGGCTCGACGCGCTGCAGGCGTGGCTGCGCACCGAGCTGCAGCGCTACCCGAAGCTCGCGCTGCTCGGCGACTACAACATCGCACCGGAAGACCGCGACGTGCACGATCCCGCGAAATGGGAAGGCCAGAACCTCGTGTCGCCGCAGGAGCGCGCACACTTCGCGCAGCTGATCGAACTCGGCTTCGTCGATGCGTTCCGCCGCTTCGAGCAGCCCGAGAAAACCTTCACGTGGTGGGACTACCGGATGATGGCGTTCCGCCGCAACGCGGGGCTGCGCATCGACCACATCCTGCTGTCGCCGGCGCTCGCGGCAACCTGCGCATCGTGCGAAGTCGATCGCACGCCGCGCACGTGGGAACAGCCGTCCGATCACACGCCCGTCGTCGCGATCGTCGGCTGATCGCGCAAGCGCCCTCGCGCGATTAGCGCCGCGCGGGCGCCGGCCCGAGATGGGCCCACAGGAAGCCGAATTCGGCTGCGTCGGCTTCCGCGCGCTCGAGGTCGTCGGCGCTGCCGTGGCCGCCGTCGGTGTTCTCCCAGTACCACACCCGCTCGTGACCGAGCGCCTGCATACGCGCGGCCATCTTGCGCGCATGCGCGGGATGCACGCGATCGTCGCGGGTCGACGTCGTCAGCAACAACGGCGGATACACGACGCCTTCGCGCACGCGGTGATACGGCGAATACGCGGCCAGCGCCGCGCCTTCGCGCGGATCGTCGGGGTCGCCGTATTCATCGAGCCAGGCGGCGCCCGCGTGCAGCTTCGGATAGCGCTGCATGTCGAGCA
Source organism: Burkholderia sp. MSMB1459WGS (assembly GCF_001534535.1). Taxonomy (NCBI): domain Bacteria; kingdom Pseudomonadati; phylum Pseudomonadota; class Betaproteobacteria; order Burkholderiales; family Burkholderiaceae; genus Burkholderia; species Burkholderia sp. MSMB1459WGS. The sequence goes on along the minus strand of NZ_LPMU01000053.1, from coordinate 38,412 downwards.
GCGGTACGCGGCACAGCACCGCGCCGAACAGCTCGGGCCGCTGCATCATGCACGCGGCGACCAGCAGCCCGCCGTTGCTGCCGCCCTCGATCCCGAGTTGCGCGGCGGTCGTCACGCCGGTCGCGGCCAGATCTTCGGCGACCGCGATGAAATCGTCGAACGAACGCTGCCGGTGTTCGCGCTGCGCGTCGACGTGCCAGCGCGGCCCGAATTCGCCGCCGCCGCGAATGTGCGCGAACGCCATCACGCCGCCGCGTTCGAGCCAGCCGATGCCGAACGCATCGCTGTAGCCCGGCAGATTCGGGATCGCAAAGCCACCATAGCCGGACAGCAGGCACGGCCGCGCGACGCGCGCCCCGCCTTCCGGCACGTCAAGCGCATCGCGCGGCCCGATCAGCGTGTACGGCACCACCGTGCCGTCGCGCGAACGCGCGCTCGCGCGGCGTACGACGAGCCCGGCCGCGTCGAACTGCACCGGCGGCCGGTCGAGCAGCACGCGGCGCGACGGCGCATCGTCAGCGCGATCGGCAAGATCGGCCAGCCAGCATTCGGGCGGATCGAGATACGTGTCGACATCGACGTACACCTCGTCGTTCAGCGTCGATTCGACGGGCTCGATATCGATCTGTGCATCGCCCGGCCAGTCGAACGGCCGCGCATCCCACGTCCACGCACCGTCGTCGGCCTGCCGCGGCTGCCACAGCATCGTGCAGTTGTGCACGTCGTCGAGCCAGCTCGCGATCAGCGTCGTGCGCGTGTGCGTCCACGTACAGGCGGACGTCGTCGGCTGCGGCGCGAACAGCGTCGTGAATTCGCGCGCGCCGGCGAGGAACGCCTGCTCGCGGATCGCGAGCAGCGAGCCGCCCGCGTGGCGCACGCCGTCACAATCCCAGTCGAGGCGCGGCTCCAGCACGAGCCAGCCTTCCCAGAACCCGACCTCGACATGCGTCGGCACGTCGTAGCGCACCCATTCGCCGGCGTCGGTCAGCCGGTATGCGTGCGCGTCGAAGAAATCGACGCTGCGCCACGCGACGTGACGGCGGTCGATCGGGTCGTACCATACGCCCGCACTGATGTCGTCCGGCTCGCCGCGGAACACGACGGGCGCGTCGGCGAGCGGCGTGCCGCGCACCCAGCGCCGCACTTCATACGGATAACCGGCCGCGGTCGCATGTGCTTCGCCGCGATCCCAGCTCACGTAGACGGTGTCGCGATCGATCCAGCCGACCGTGTGATGGCCCGGCGCGTCGATCGTGAAGCCGCCGTCGACGAAACGGCGCTCGACGAGGTCGAATTCGCGCACGACGACCGCGTCGGCGCCGCCCGGCGACAGCGACAGCAGCACGCGATCGCCGTCCGGATACAGGATCGCCTCCTGCTCGAACACCCACGACTCGCCCTCTTCGGCGCCGAGCGCGTCGACGTCGAGCAGCGTTTCCCAGGCCGGCTGGCCGGCCCGCCAGTCGGCCCAGCGCATGCGGCGCCACAGTCCCTTCGGATGGAGATCGTCCTGCCACAGGTCGTACGCCCAGTCGCGCCAGCGGGTCGGAATCACCGGGCGTTCGCGCGGCAGATACGCTTTCGCGAGACGCGCGGTCAGCGCCCGATACGCATCGTCGTCGCGCAGCGCGGCGTGCGTGCGCGCATTCTGCTCGTCGACCCACGTGCGAGCGCGCTTGCTGTCGAGCGCTTCGAGGAAACGGAACGGGTCGGCCCCGGCGGGCCAGCGGAAGGAATCGGACATGGTGGATCGGCGGAATGGCAAGCTGCGAGCAAACCGCGATTATGTCCGATCGCGGCATGCGCGGGCCCGCGCATGCCGCGAATCGTGCTCGGTCAGGGCTCCAGATGGAGTTCCTGGATCTTGCGCGTGATCGTGTTGCGGCCGATGCCGAGCCGCTCCGCGGCCTCGACCTTGCGGCCGCGCGTGAAGTCGAGCGCCTCGCGGATCACGGCCGCCTCGAAGCGACGCGCGAGCTCGTCCATCACGTCGGCAGAGTTCTCGCGCAACAACCGCGCGACTTCGGTGCGCAGCCCGTGCTCCCACATTGGGTAGCCGGCCGGCGCGCTGCCGTTCGCCGCACTCGCGACGGGCGCGGCGGCGGGCGGCGCTGCACCGATCGCGGCAGGCGCTGCCGCGTGGCCACCGCTGCCGTGTACGTCCGCGCCGTCGCCCGACGCGCCGACCGGCGCCCCGGCCGGCACGAGGTCGGGCGGCAGGTCCTTGATCTCGACCGTCTGCGCGGGCGCCATCACGGTCAGCCAGTTCGCGAGATTCTCGAGCTGGCGCACGTTGCCGGGAAACGGCAGCGACGTGAGATACGCAAGCGCATCGTCGGACACGCGCTTCGGCTCGACGCCGAGATCGCGTGCGCTCTTCTGCAGGAAGTGGCGCGTGAGCAGCGCGATGTCCTCGCTGCGTTCGCGCAGCGGCGGCAGGCGCAGCCGGATCACGTTGAGCCGGTGGTAAAGGTCCTCGCGGAACAGCCCCTGCCGCACGCGCGACTCGAGATTCTGGTGCGTCGCGGCGATCACGCGCACGTTCGCGCGCAGCGGGTTGTGCCCGCCGACCCGATAGAACTGCCCGTCCGACAGCACGCGCAACAGGCGCGTCTGCAGGTCGAACGGCATGTCGCCGATTTCGTCGAGGAACAGCGTGCCGTTCTCGGCTTGCTCGAAGCGGCCCTGCCGCGTCGTCTGCGCGCCGGTGAACGCGCCGCGCTCATGGCCGAACAGCTCGGATTCGAGCAGATCCTTCGGAATCGCCGCCGTGTTCAGCGCGATGAACGGCCCGTTCGCGCGCGGGCTGTGACGGTGCAGCGCCCGTGCGACGAGCTCCTTGCCGGTGCCCGACTCGCCGGTGATCAGCACGGTCGCGGCCGAATGCGACAGCCGGCCGATCGCACGGAACATGTCCTGCATCGCGGGCGCCTGGCCGAGCATCTCGGGCGCGTCGGCCACGCGCTCGTCCTGCGGCGCGCCGCCGCGCAGGCTTTCTTCCACCGCGCGGCGGATCAGCTCGACCGCCTTGTCGACGTCGAACGGCTTCGCGAGGTATTCGAACGCGCCGCCCTGGAACGCCGCGACGGCGCTGTCGAGATCGGAGAACGCCGTCATGATGATGACGGGCAGGCCCGGCAGCCGCTCGTGCATCGCCTGCAACAACTCGAGGCCCGAGCCGCCCGGCATCCGGATGTCGGACACCAGTACCTGCGGCGTCTCGTGGTCGAGCGCGGCCAGCGCGTCGCGCACGTTCGCGAAGCTCTTCGTCGCGAAGCTGTCCCGGGCGAGTGCCTTTTCAAGCACCCAGCGGATCGATTGGTCGTCGTCTACTATCCAGATCGGCTTCATAGGTCGGTCAGGTATGGGGAAATCCGGTGAATCGCACTGTCGCCGCTCAATGGCCGAGCGGCAGCAGAATCTGAAATTCGGTACGTCCGGGCCGGCTTTCGACCTCGATCATCCCGTCGTGCTGCTGCACGAACGTCTGTGCGAGCGTGAGGCCGAGGCCGCTGCCGTCGTCGCGTCCGGACACGAGCGGGTAGAAGATCCGGTCGCGGATCTCTTCCGGAATGCCGGGCCCGTTGTCGATCACGTGCAAGTCCAGTGCCAGCCGGTACAGGCGCTTGGCGATCGTCACCTTGCGCGCGATGCGCGTGCGCAGCTCGATCTTCGCGTCGCCCTGCGCGATCCGTTCGCGCAGCGCCTGCGCGGCGTTGCGCACGATGTTCAGCAGCGCCTGGATCAACTGCTCCTTGTCGCCGCGCAGGTCCGGCACGCTCACGTCGTAATCGCGCTCGATCGTGAGCCCGCGCGGGAATTCCGCGAGCATCACCGCGCGTACGCGTTCGCACACTTCATGAATGTTCACGTCGCCGACGATATGCGGATGCCGGTGCGGCTCCAGCAACCGGTCGACGAGCGTCTGCAGGCGGTCGGACTCCTTGATGATCACCTGCGTGTATTCGCGCAACTCGCCGCGCTCGCGCTCGCCCAGTTCGAATTCGAGCAGCTGGGCTGCGCCGCGAATGCCGCCGAGCGGGTTCTTGATCTCGTGCGCGAGGTTGCGGATCAGTTGCTTGTTGACCGCCGTCAGGTCGTGGATGCGCTCTTCCCGATCGGTGCGCGACTGCCGTTCGTTCTCGAACAGCTCGACGAGCACGAAATCGGGTGCGGTCTCGAGGAAGCCGACGATCGCGTGCACATGCAGCGGCTCACGGCCGGGCCGGTCGAGCACGGTATCGAGGTGCGTCGCGTGAAAGCGTTCCTGGCCGATCGCGGTGATCGTCGATGCAAGCTCGTTCGCGTTCGGGAAAATTTCGCCCCATGGCCGCTGCGCGAGCTGCCGCCGCGAGATGTCGAGCATCGCCTCCGCGGACGGGTTCGCGAACGCGATCCGCAGCGTCTTGCGGTCGAGCACGATCACGACCGTCGGCAGCGCTTCGAGCCCCGCCAGCAGACCCGAGCGCGAGAGCCGCTCGTCGTCCGTCAGTCGTTCGGGCTGCCCCGTTTTCGCCTTGATCAGATTCTTCAGAACCATCTGCGTGCTTGTCGCGCCTCACCGGGCAGAAAATGAAAATCGTCGGAACAAAAAAGGGACGGCCGGACGCCGTCCCCTTTCAGACTCCGCCGCTCCCGCCGCACACCACGCGACGGGAACGAACCGGCATGACGGCGCCGAATCGAAGCGCCATCGCCGATTAGAGCGAGTAGTACATCTCGAACTCGATCGGGTGCGTCGTCATGCGGAACTTCGCCAGCTCCTGCTCCTTCAGCCCGAGGTACGCGTCGATCATGCCGTCCGTGAACACGCCGCCGCGCGTCAGGAACTCGCGATCCTTGTCGAGCGCCTCGAGTGCCTGGTCGAGACCCGCGCACACGGTCGGGATCTTTGCATCCTCTTCCGGCGGCAGGTCGTACAGGTTCTTGTCCGCTGCTTCGCCCGGATGGATCTTGTTCTGGATCCCGTCGAGGCCAGCCATCATCAGCGCCGAGAACAACAGGTACGGGTTCGCCATCGGGTCCGGGAAGCGCGTTTCGATACGGCGGCCCTTCGGGTTCGACACGTGCGGAATGCGGATCGATGCCGACCGGTTGCGTGCCGAGTACGCGAGCTTGACCGGTGCTTCGAAGTGCGGGACCAGACGCTTGTACGAGTTCGTCGTCGGGTTCGTGATCGCGTTCAGCGCGCGAGCGTGCTTGATGATGCCGCCGATGTAGAACAGCGCCAGTTCCGACAGGCCGGCATAGCCGTTGCCCGCGAACAGGTTCTGGCCGTCCTTCCAGATCGACTGGTGAACGTGCATGCCCGAACCGTTGTCGCCGACGACCGGCTTCGGCATGAACGTCGCCGTCTTGCCGTATGAGTGTGCGACGTTATGGATGATGTACTTCGACCATTGCGTCCAGTCCGCGCGTTGCACGAGCGTCGAGAACTTCGTGCCGATTTCGTTCTGGCCCTGGCCCGCCACTTCGTGGTGGTGCACTTCGACCGGGATGCCGAGCTGTTCGAGCAGCAGGCACATTTCCGAGCGCATGTCCTGGAACGTGTCGACCGGCGCGACCGGGAAGTAGCCGCCCTTCGTGCCCGGACGGTGGCCCGTGTTGCCGCCTTCGAATTCCTTGCCTGCCGACCACGGCGCTTCTTCCGAGTTGATCTTCACGAAGCAGCCCGACATGTCCGTGTTCCACTGGACCGAGTCGAAAATGAAGAATTCCGGCTCCGGACCGAAGTAGGCCGTGTCGCCGATGCCCGTGCTCTTCAGGTAGGCTTCCGCGCGCTTCGCGAGCGAACGCGGGTCGCGCTCGTAGCCCTTGCCGTCGGCCGGCTCGACCACGTCGCAGGTCAGCACCAGCGTCGATTCTTCATAGAACGGGTCGATGAACGCAGCGCTCGGATCCGGCATGAGCAGCATGTCCGACGCCTCGATACCCTTCCAGCCCGCGATCGACGAACCGTCGAATGCATGACCGCTTTCGAACTTGTCTTCGTCAAACGCCGAAACCGGCACCGACACGTGCTGTTCCTTGCCGCGCGTATCCGTGAAGCGGAAATCGACGAACTTGACGTCCTCGTCCTTCACGAGCTGCATGACGTCGGCGACGGTTTTACTCATAACCTCTTCTCCTGATTGAACAATTCCGGCGGACTGGGAACCGCCTCGTTTATCGAGCTGACCGGGGTCTTGCTTTGGCGCAGCGCGCCCCGATTCGACCGAATTCTATATAGCACCTTCCGTGCCAACCATCGCAAAACCGACGCGGATCGCGCCGGCCCGCGCCGCAGCGGGGCTCGCCTGCGCAATTGCAGGGCCCGGGGCCGCACCGACGCCGACCGGATTGCACCCATACGGTGCAATCTCCGGGGTGCGGCGGCGTGACCGAGTTATTCTGGTGCATGCGCGCAATTCTGCACCTTTTTGGTGAAGCCGTGGCCCGTGCATGCGCCGCAGGCCGCGCGGACGTCCGTACCGCCCCACCGCGCTAGAATGCTCGTTTGACCGATACGGAGACTCCCTGCCATGAGTACGCTGGACCAGCTTTACGCGAAGGCCGACGAACGCCGCGCACAAAGCGCGCTCAACTACGCCGGCGCGCTGCTGCCGGTCGAGGCATTCGAACTGCTGCAGCTCGACCCGTCTGCGCGCCTCGTCGACGTGCGCACGCGCGCCGAGCTCGACTGGATCGGCCGCCCGCTCGTCGGCGACGGCCAGTACCTGCACATCGAATGGACGCGCTACCCGGGCGGCGTGCCGAACGCCGAATTCGTCAACGAACTGAAGGCGGCCCTGCCGGCCGATACGCCGATCCTGTTCCTGTGCCGCAGCGCCGCGCGCTCGAAGCTCGCCGCGGTCGCGGCCGCGCAGGCCGGCTACACGAAGGCGTTCGACCTGCTCGAAGGCTTCGAGGGCGCGAAGGACGCCGAAGGCCACCGCAAGACCGTCGACGGCTGGTGCTTCCGCAAACTGCCGTGGATCGGCGCCTGACGGCGCGCCAAGGCCGCCGGTTGCGACAGCCTCATCGTCGAGCCAGGGGATGACATGCCGATGACGGGCCGCGTTGCGCGGCCCGTTGCTTTTGGTACGGCAGGTACGGCAGCGTGGCAGGCCGCTCAGGCACGCGGCTCAGGCTCGACGACGTCGCCGCCGAGCAGGTGCACGCCTTCGCGCAGCTTCACGAACGCGGCCGCGACCGCTTCCGGCTCGCCCTTCACGCCGAGATCGATGTGACGGCGCGCGTAGATGCCGCCGCGCTCCGCGTCGCCGACGCTCGGCAGGCTGAACACGCGCACGCCCGGGAAATCGCGCTCGATCTTCTCCATCAGCGGTGTGAGCGTCGATTCCGGCAGCTCGAACACGTACAGCGAGCGCTCGGCATGCGGCGTCGCGTGATGCAGATGCGCATACTGCGTATCGAGCACCCATTCGATCATCGGCCACGCCATCACCGGGAAGCCCGGCACGAAATGGAGATGGCCGACCGAGAAGCCGGGAATCCGGTTGTAGCCGTTCGGGATGATCGTCGCGCCGGCCGGGAACACGCCCATGTTGAAACGGTGCTGGTTCTCCGGCGACTCGAAATCGACCGGTGCGGCCGGATCGGCGTGCATCTCGCGGATCCGCTCCGTAATCAGCGCCTTCGCTTCCGGATGCAGCTCGAGCGGCACGCCGAGCGCGGCCGCCGCGCACTGGCGCGTGTGGTCGTCCGGCGTCGCGCCGATCCCGCCCGTCGAGAACACGATGTCGCCCGACGCGATCGCGCGCGCGAGCGTCGCCGTGATGCGCGCCGGATCGTCGCCGACGTATTCGGCCCAGTCGAGCGCGAGGCCGCGCGCGCCGAGCAGCTCGATGACCTTCGCCAGATGCTTGTCCTGCCGGCGGCCCGACAGGATTTCGTCGCCGATGATGATGATGCCGATGCTCATGCCTGCCCCATGTCGATTGCGGTGGCGCGCGCACTCGCGCGCAAGTCTTCCAGCGCGCGCAGGCAGTAGTGCCCGAACCACAGCGCCGAGAAGACGAGGATGAAAGCGTAAACCCAGATCATGGCGGCCGCGACGAACGGGAACAGCACCATCATCCAGACCGACGACACCCACACGAAGGTCGGCACGGTGCCGAGCAGCCCGGTCGCGACGCCGATGCCGATCAGCGGCCAGCGGTGCCGGCGCACGAGCGCGCGACGCTCGTCGCGGCTCGCGTGCAGCGCGAGCGCATCGTAGGTCATCACGCGATACGTGAGCCAGCCCCAGATCACTGGCGGCAGCAGCGCGAAAAACGGCGGAATCAGCCACAGCGGGATCGTGACGACGAGCAGCACGACGCCGACGAGCGCCGCGCCGAGCGAATTGAACACGCTGCCGAGGAAGGTGCCGCCCCGCTTCGGCTCGAGCGCCGCGAACTGCCGGTTCGACAGGTGCTTGATCACGACCGGCATCGAGATCGTCGCGATCAGCAGCAGCACGGTCAGCACGATCAGCGGAATGGCGAGCGACACGACCACGAACGGCGCGACGACCGCATGCAGCTGCGACATGCCGATCGCATCGAACGCGCGATACAGCGCGGCCGTCAGCACGAAGCCGTCGAGCGCGCCGCGCGCGAGGTCCAGCAATGTCTGCCACGAGAACCACAGCACGGCGCCCCACAGCAGCGCCGACACGACGAACGGCATCAGGGTGAGCCACAGCATGCGCGGATGCAGCGCGCTGACGAGCGCCCGGACGAAGGAACGCAGCAAATCGTTCATGCGAGCCTATGGAGTCTGGATTGACGGAGAAAAACGGGGAAAGGATAAACCACGCGGCCCGCATGCGCCAAAGCGCATGCGGGCCGCGTGCAAGCGTCGTTCGACGGGAAAGCGGACGGATCGGGATCAGGCCGACGCCGCGCCGCGCTTCGCGGGGAACAGGCGCCGGAAGATCCGCACGAACGCCAGGCCGTGCTGCGACCAGAAGCCGTCGCCATAGGACACGCCCTCGATCTGCTCGCGGATGCCGGTCGGCTCGACCGTGCGGTTCCACGACGCGGTGCCGAACATCATGTCCCACCACGGAAACAGCACGCCGAAGTTGCAGCCGTACTTGGTGCCTTCGTGGCCGTAACCGACCGCATGGTGCCGGCGGTGGAAGATCGGGCTGACGAGCAGGCGCTCGCCGATGCGGCCGTACGACAGCCGCGCATTCGTATGCTGGATGCTCTGCAGGAAGTTGGTGACCGCGGTCAGCACGACGAACTGCGACGGCGTCACGCCGATCACGAGCGCGATCGCCGCGAAAAAGCACGACTGGAGCACGTCGTCGAGCAGGTGGTTACGGTCGTCGCACCACAGCGACATCTGCCGCTGGCTGTGATGGACTGCGTGCAGCTCCCACCAGATGCCGAACTTGTGCTGCCAGCGGTGATACCAGTAGCCGGCGAAGTCGAGCACGACAAGGTAGATCGCGAACGCGACGATCGGCTGCGAAGTCACGCCCGGCCACAGATAGTCGAGGTTGACGTTCGCGACGCCATGCAGGCGCAGCCACGCCTGGAAGCTGTCGAACACCGGCTGCAGCGCGAAGAAGAAGAACAGCGTGTAGATGCCGAGCTTCGAGATCGCCGTGTAGATCACGTCGACCCGCACCGCGCGTCGGTTCGTCCAGCGCTCGACCGGCAGCAGCGCCTCGAGCGGGCGCAGCAGCGCGAACATCAGCACCATCTGCAGCGCGCCGATGATCACCCAGTACAGCGCGTCGTAGGTGTCCTCGTCATAGTCCATCAGGTTGAACTTGAAGAGGAGCGGCTGCACGACATCGACGTACAGCCAGGTCTGGATGTCCGACACGAACGCATCGATCAGGTGCAGCATCGTTCGCCTCCGCCCGTCACGCGCCGTTCGCCGCCTTCCACGGCGCGCGGTCGTAGAAGTAGATGCCGTGCGGCGAGCGGCCGACGGCAATCGTCTGCACCAGCTTGCGCGAGGCCAGATCGATGATCCCGACCTTCTTCGCGAAACGGAACGTCACCCACAGCGTCTTCTTGTCGGCGGACAGCTCCATGTCGTCGGGGCCCGGCAGCAGGCCGGTGATGTCGCCGACGTTGGTGAGCGTGTTCTCGTCGATGATGCTGATCGTGTTCGCGACGCGGTTCGTCACCGCGACGTGCGTGCCGTCGGCGAGCGAGCGGAAGTTGTGCGCGCCCTTGCCCGTGTAGATCTGCTTGACGACCTTCTGGTTGCGCCAGTCGACGACCGCGACGTAATCCGCGCCGGTCATCCCGACCAGCAGGAATTTGTCGTCCGGCGTGAGCCACAGGCCGGCCGGCACCTTGCCGACCTTCATCTTCCATTTGACCGTCTGCGTCGGCAGGTCGATCGCCGCGATCTCGCCGGACACCTGCAGCGACACGAGCAGCGTCTTGCTGTCCTTCGTGAACGCGAGGTGGCTCGGCATCACCGCGAGCGGCACGCGCTTCACGAGGTGCAGGTCGCGGCCGTCGTAGCCGTAGATGTCGACGCGGTCGAGCCGCAGGCCGGCCGCCGCGAACCACTTGCGGTCGGGCGAGAAGCCGAGCTGGTAAGGATCGTCGATCCCTTCGACGGTGCGCTGCAGCTTGCCCGTCTTCGGATCGAGGAACATCAGGCTGTTCGAGACCGAATTCGCGACGATCAGCGACGCGTTGTCGGGCGTCGCCATCAGATGGTGCGGTTCCTTGCCGGTCGGCATCGTGGAAACGACTTCGCGGGTCTGCTGGTCGATCAGGGAAAGCGTCGCTTCGGCCGAATTGAGGACGATCACGTTATTCGCGTGTGCGGCAGGCGCCAGCACGGCGGCGGCCAGCGCAAGCGTGCGGCCGAAGGAAAGGAAAGTGCGCATGAAGACTCACGTCGTGGAACAGCTGTCATTGTAGAACGTTCGGCGGGCCCCTCCGGTTGACCCATGCCGGTATTGCGCCACTTCGACGCACGCCCCGCCTGCCGGACGAACGCCGCGGCAGGCGGCTGCGGTGCGGGCCCCGGGCGGCCGCCGAGGCGGCCCGGCAAACCGATGTTGCGCTAGCGCTGCATCGACTCCCAGACCTTGTGCAGACGCTTGACAGAGACCGGCATCGGCGTGCGCAGTTCCTGCGCGAACAGCGAAATCCGCAATTCCTCGAGCAGCCAGCGGAATTCCGCGAGCCGCGCATCGGCGACGCCGCCGCGCTGCGACACCGCGCGCTGGTACTGCTGGGCGAGCGGCAGCAGCTCGGCCGACTGCTTCGCGTCGCGCGCCGGGTCGGCCTTCAGCTTGTCGATCCGCAGCGCGATGCCCTTCAGGTAGCGCGGGAAATGCGCAAGCTGCGCGTAAGGCGTGTCGATCACGAAGCGCTTGCCGACCAGCGCGGCCAATTGCTGCTGCAGGTCCGCATGGGCCTGCGCGAACGGCTTCGCCTGCGCGAGCTTCTTCACGAGGCCCGCGTATTCGGCCAGGATCTGCCCGACGAGCCGCGCGATTTCCTGCGCGAGCAGGTTCAGGCGGCTGCGGCCCTCGTCGCGGCGCGCGTGGAAGCTCGCGTCGTCGTCGGGCAGCGGGTCCTGCAGGCACGCGCGATCGAGCGCCGTGTCGATCAGCTGGTCGCGCAACTCGTCCTGCGTGCCGAGCGACATGTACTGCATCGCCATCTCGCGCAGGCCCGGCAGGTTCTTTTCCAGGAACTTGATCGGCTCCTTCAACTGCAGCGCGAAGAGCCGCCGCAAGCCGGCCCGGTGGATGCGCGCGGCCTCCTCCGGCGAATCGAACACCTCGACGTCGCAATGCGTGCCACGGTCGACGAGCGCCGGATAGCCGTACAGCGTCTGGCCGCGCCGGCGGATTTCCAGCAGCTCGGGCAGCTTGCCGAAATTCCACGTCGTCAGGTTCTCGTACAGCGCCGTCGCGCCGGTTTCCGCCGCGGCGGCCGTCTGCGGCGCCGCGCCCTTGCCGGCCTTCGCGCCGCGGGCAGGCACCCCGGCCGCGACACCCGACGCGGGCGCGTGGCCGAGCGCCTGAGCGGCGTCGGCGTCGCCGCCGGTCGCGAGCGTCGACGCCGCCGCGATCTTCTGGAACTGCTGCTGCGCCTGCGCGCCCAGCTCCTGGCGGAGCTGCGCGAGATTGCGCCCCATCGCGAGCTGGCGGCCGTGCTCGTCGATCACCTTGAAATTCATGAACAGGTGCGCGGGCAGCGTCTCGAGCTTGAAGTCGGCCGTTTTCATCGCGACCTGCGTCTCGCCGCGCACGTCGGCGATCAGCGCCTCGACGAGCCCGCCCGCACCGAAGCGCTCGCGGCCCATCCGCTCGACGAAGCCGGCCGCGTACTCGGGCAGCGGCACGCAGTGCCGGCGCAGCTTCTGCGGCAGCGACTTCAGCAGCAGTTGCACCTTTTCCTTCAGCATCCCCGGCACGAGCCACTCGCAGCGGCGCGCGTCGACCTGGTTCAGCGCGAAGAGCGGCACCGCGAGCGTCACGCCGTCGCGCGGCGTGCCGGGTTCGAAGTGGTACGTGAACGCCATCTCGACGCCGGCCATCGTTGCGCGCTTCGGAAACAGGTCGGTCGTCACGCCCGCCGCCTCGTGGCGCATCAGGTCGTCGCGCGACAGGTACAGCAGCCGCTGCTTGTCCTCCGCCTGGCCGCCCTTCTTCACCTCGTCGCGATACCAGCGCTCGAACGCGGCGCCCGTGTGGATGCCCTCCGGAATCGCCTGGTCGTAGTACGCGTAGATCAGCTCGTCGTCGACCAGCACGTCCTGCCGGCGCGACTTGTGCTCGAGCTGCTCGATGTCGGCGAGCAGCTTGCGGTTGTGCGCGAAGAACGGCAGTTTCGTGTCGAACTCGCCTTCGACCAGCGCGCCGCGGATGAACAGCTCGCGGGCGCGCGCCGGGTCCTGCTTGCCGAACGCGACGCGCCGCCGATGGTAGATCGGCAGCCCGTACAACGTCGCGCGCTCGAACGCGCTGACCTGCGCCGGCCGCTTTTCCCAGTGCGGTTCCGACAGCGATTTCTTCAGCAGGTGCGCGCCGATCTTCTCGACCCATTCGGGCTCGATCTTCGCGAGGCAGCGCGCGTACAGCCGGCTCGTCTCGACGAGCTCGGCCGCCATCACCCAGCGGCCGGCCTTCTTCGCGAGCGCGGAGCCCGGCCACAGGTAGAACTTGATGCCGCGCGCGCCGAGGTAATGCGGATCGTCGTCGGCCTTCATCCCGAGGTTGCCGAGCAGCCCCGTCAACAGGGCCAGATGGATCTGCTCATAGGTGGCCTCGACTTCGTTGAGCCGCCAGCCGTGCTCGCGCACGACCGTCAGCAACTGCGAATGGACGTCGCGCCATTCGCGCAGCCGCAGATGCGACAGGAAGTTCTGCCGGCACGCGTCGATGAGCTGGCGATTCGACTTCTTGTGCGCGACGGCCTCCTCGAACCACGCCCAGATCTTCAGCCACTGCAGGAATTCGGAGCGCTCGTCGGCGAACCGGCGGTGCGCCTGGTCGGCCTGCTCCTGCGCTTCGATCGGACGATCGCGCGGGTCCTGCACGGACAGCGCGCTCGCGATGATCAGCACCTCGCGCAACGACTGCTGGTCGCGCGCGGCGAGAATCATCCGGCCGACGCGCGGATCGAGCGGCAGCCGCGCGAGCTCGCGGCCGAGCGGCGTCAGCGCGTTGTCGTCGTCGACCGCGCCGAGCTCGTTGAGCAACTGGTAACCGTCCGCGATCGCGCGGCCGGGCGGCGGTTCGAGGAATGGGAACGATTCGATCGCGCTCAGGTGCAGCGACTTCATCCGCAGGATCACCGACGCGAGCGACGAGCGCAGGATTTCCGGGTCGGTGAAGCGCGCACGCGCCTGGTAGTCGCTTTCCTCGTACAAGCGGATGCACACGCCGTCGGCCACCCGGCCGCAGCGGCCCGCGCGCTGGTTCGCGGCCGCCTGCGAGATCGACTCGACCTGCAACTGCTCGACCTTGTTCCGGTACGAATAGCGCTTCACGCGCGCGAGGCCGGTGTCGACCACGTAGCGGATGCCCGGCACCGTCAGCGAGGTTTCGGCCACGTTGGTCGCAAGCACGATCCGCCGCGCGTTCGACGCCTTGAACACCTTGTCCTGGTCGGCCGCCGAGAGCCGCGCGAACAGCGGCAGGATCTCGGTGTGCGGCGGATGGTGCTTGCGCAGCGCTTCGGCCGCCTCGCGGATCTCGCGCTCGCCGGGCAGGAACACCAGCACGTCGCCGGGGCCTTCGCGACACAGCTCGTCGACCGCGTCGACGATCGCGTCCATCAGGTCGCGTTCGGCTTCGCGCGCGGTCTTCACGCGATCGCGGCCGCCCGTACCCTCGGCGTTCTTCACCGCCGGGCGATCCTCGGCCACCGGGCGGTAGCGCATCTCGACCGGATACAGCCGCCCGCTCACCTCGATCACGGGCGCCGGGCGTGCGTCGGTGCCGAAATGGCGCGCGAAGCGATCGGCGTCGATCGTCGCGGACGTGACGATCAGCTTCAGGTCCGGCCGCCTCGGCAGGATTTCCTTCAGATAGCCGAGCAGGAAATCGATGTTCAGGCTGCGCTCGTGCGCCTCGTCGATGATCAGCGTGTCGTACGCCTTCAGCAACGGGTCGGTCTGCGTCTCGGCGAGCAGGATGCCGTCGGTCATCAGCTTGACGGACGCACCCGGCGCGAGATTGTCGGTGAAGCGCACCTTGTAGCCGACCACCTCGCCGAACGGCGTGCCGAGTTCCTCGGCGATCCGGCGGCCGGTCGACGATGCGGCCAGGCGCCGCGGCTGCGTATGGCCGATCAGGCCCGTGCCGCCGGCGCCAAGGCCGCGGCCGAGATCGAGACAGATCTTCGGCAATTGCGTGGTCTTGCCCGAGCCGGTTTCGCCGCAGACGATGACGACCTGATGACCGGCGATCGCACGCGCGATTTCGTCGCGCTTGCCCGACACGGGCAGGCTTTCCGGGTACGTGATCGGCGGAACGGGATTCGGCGGGACGGCGGCGCGCGGCGCACGCTCGCGGCGCGGGGCCCGCTCGCCCGTCGGCTGCGGCGCACCCTTCGCGGCCGACTGGCGCGCGTCGCCGCGCCGTTCGTCATTGCGCGGCCCGCGCGGCGCGTGTGCCGGCGTGCCCGCCGGCTTGTCCTGCTGCTGGCGCGGCGGCTGGCCCGGCTGCTCGCGCGCGTCGGCCGCACCATCCGGGTGCTTCGCCGACGGCGTATTGGCCCGCGTCGGCGCGGGACTTTTAGAAACATTCGACATGGGGGCGCATTATAATCCCGGCCATGAATTCCCAAACCGACCTCCCTCCCGCCCAGACCGGCGCCGCGACGCCGCCGGCCGCCGACGATTCGGCCGCCAGCCACGCGCAGTTCGTCGACTGGATGCGCTCCGTCGCGCCCTATATCCACAAGTTCCGCAACAGCACGTTCGTCGTGGGGTTCGGCGGCGAGGTGGTGCAGCAGGGGCTGCTGAATGCGCTCGTGTCCGACATCGCGCTCTTGCAGGCGATGGGCATCCAGATCGTGCTGGTGCACGGCTCGCGCCCGCAGGTCGAGGAGCAGTTGAGCCTGCACGGTGTCGAATCCGAGTTTTCGCACGGCCTGCGCATCACCGATGCGCGCGCGCTCGAATCCGCGAAGGAAGCGGCCGGCGAAGTGCGTCTCGACATCGAGGCCGCGATCAGCCAGGGTCTGCCGAACTCGCCGATGGCGCACGCGCACATCAGCGTCGTGTCGGGCAACTTCGTGACCGCGCGGCCGGTGGGGATTCTCGACGGGGTCGATTTCGCGCACACGGGCATCGTGCGCAAGATCGACGCCGAATCGATCCGTCATTCGCTCGCGAGCCGCAAGCTCGTGCTGCTGTCGCCGCTCGGCTTCTCGCCGACCGGCGAGGCGTTCAACCTGTCGATGGAGGACGTCGCGTCGGCGGCCGCGATCGCGCTGCGCGCCGACAAGATCATCTTCCTGACCGAAGGGCCCGGCATCGTCGACGACGAAGGCGAGCTGGTGCGCGAAATGTCGCTCGACGCGGCCGCCGAACTGCTCGATTCCGGCAACATCCAGGGCGACGACGCGTTCTTCCTGAAGCATTCGATCCGCGCATGCCGCGGCGGCGTGACCCGCGCCCACCTGATCCCGCAGTCGCTCGACGGCAGCATGCTGCTCGAACTGTTCCTGCACGACGGCGTCGGCACGATGATCTCGTACGAGAACCTCGAAAGCCTGCGCGAGGCGACCCCGGACGACGTCGGCGGCATCCTGTCGCTGATCGAGCCGCTCGAGTCGGACGGCACGCTGGTGCGGCGCGGCCGCCACCAGATCGAACGCGACATCGACCACTTCTCGGTGATCGAGCACGACGGCGTGCTGTTCGGCTGCGCGGCGCTGTACCCGTACCAACAGGAAAAGATCGGCGAAATGGCGTGCCTGACGGTCGCACCCGAAGCGCAGGGCTCGGGCGACGGCGAACGCCTGCTCAAGCGCATCGAGCAGCGCGCCCGCGCGCGCGGCCTCACGCACATCTTCGTGCTCACGACGCGCACCGAGCACTGGTTCCTCAAGCGCGGCTTCGTCAAGGTCAGCGTCGACGACCTGCCGGAAGACCGTCGCAAACTCTATAACTGGCAGCGCAAGTCGCTCGTGCTGATGAAGCAGCTCTGAGCACCGGCACGACTGCCCTTCCCCCCAGACACCGATTACAGGAGAAGTACACGATGGCTCGAATGATCCAATGCGCGAAGCTCGGCAAGGAAGCCGAAGGCCTCGATTTCCCGCCGCTGCCGGGCGAACTCGGCAAGCGCATTTACGAGAGCGTCTCGAAGGAAGCGTGGCAAGGCTGGCTCAAGCAGCAAACGATGCTGATCAACGAAAACCGCCTGAACATGGCCGACCCGCGCGCGCGCCAGTACCTGATGAAGCAGACGGAGAAGTACTTCTTCGGCGAGGGCGCGGACCAGGCGTCCGGCTACGTGCCGCCGACGGAAGGCTGAGCGCCGCGAATCGCGCAGGCGGCGCGCGCTTGCGTCGTCGCGCGAATAGCGCAAACGGCACCGTGTGATCGCTCGGTGCCGTTTGCTTTTGGGGCAGCCCAATCGACGCAACCCCGCCGACGCGCGCGCGAGGGCGCCCGGGCGAGCCGGCGTGCCCCGCCTCATCCCGCCGGTTTCAACGTGCCGCGGTCGTCAGGCGGCGCGCCCGCGCCGGCCGGCTGATCCGCGCCCGCGCCTTCCGTGCCCCATTCCGCCGCATCGCTGCGTTCGGCCGTCGACAGCTCGTCCGCGCGATACCCGGTGCGATTGAGCAGCGCGAGCATGCACGCAAGCGACACGAGCGCATACAGCCCCGACGCGATCGCGACGCCGACGATGCTGCCGTTCGCGTTCAGGATCGCCTGCGCGAGCACCGGCGTGCCGCCGCCGACGACCAGCGCGCTCAACTGATACGCGAGCGACAGGCCCGTATAGCGGATGTTGGCCGGGAACACGCGCGCGAGCACGCCGCCGACCGCGCCGTAGAACATCGCCGACGGAATCGTCGAAATGCACATGCCCGCGACGGCGACCCAGTACGAACGCGTCGCGAGCGCATGGAACATCATGGGCATCAGCACGATTTCCGGAATCAGGATCCAGCACATCGCGCGCCGCATGTCGACCTTCGACACGAACCACGCGCCGACCGGCTGCATCAGAAATTGCACGATGAGCGAGATCGACAGGATGCCGAGGAACGTGCCCTGCGCGTAACCGAGCGTCTTCGTCGCCCACGACAGCGCGAACGTGCTGCGGAAATACGTGACGTTGATCACCGGCAGCGTGCCGGCCGCGAGCAGCACGACGACCCAGTGGTCGCGCACGACGTCGCGCAGCGGCAGCCTCACCGTGCGCTTGCGCGCGAGCACGCGCTGCATGTCGACCGACTCCTCGAGCTTCAGCCGGATCACCATGCCGATGATCACGAGCACGGCCGACAGCAGGAACGGAATGCGCCAGCCCCACATTAGGAACGACGGCGTCGGCAGCGCGCTCAGCGCGAAGAACGCGGCCGTGGCCAGCAGGTTGCCGGTGGGCGAGCCCTGCTGGGCGAACGCCGCGTACAGGATGCTGCGATGCTTCGGCGCATTCTCGCTCGCGATCAGTACCGCACCGCCCCACTCGCCGCCGACCGCGATGCCCTGCAGCACGCGCAGCACGACGAGGCCCGCCGGCGCCCATACGCCGATCGACGCATAGCCGGGCAGCAGGCCGATGCCGGTCGTCGCGAGCCCCATCATCACCAGCGTGATCACCAGCGCGGTCTTGCGGCCGACGCGATCGCCGAGATGGCCGAACACGATCCCGCCGAGCGGCCGCGCGGCGAACCCGGCCCAGAACGTGACGAACGCGAGCAGCGTCGCGACGCCGGGATCCATCGTGCTCGAAAAGAACACCTTGCCGAATACGAGCGCCGCAGCGGTGCCGTAAATGTAGAAGTCGTACCACTCGATCGTGGTGCCGACGAACGCCGCGAGGGCGGCGCGGCCTGGCCGCGGCTGCGCGGCGGGCGGGGATTGCGGACGGCTCATCGATGTCTCCATGTCGGTGATCGGGGTGCGACTGTCGCGCACCTTTCCGGATGGCCGGCCTTCGCCGGCCGGCGGGGTTACGCTACGTTGCGATCGGTCGATTCCGGGCGACGTTCGTCTGCGGCGCCCATCGGTCCGTCAGGTCTGGCCGGGCGCGACACGCAGCACACCGGCATCGAGCAGTTGCTGCTGAAGTGCGCGATCGACGCCGAGCCGGTCGAGCACCGCACGCGTATCGCGACCGAGCGCGGGAGGCGCCGACCGGTAGGTGGCCGGCGTGCGCGACAGCTTCACCGGCGACGCGGTGCCGCGATACGCGCCGATCTCGACGAACAGGTTGCGGTGCAGCGCATGCGGATCGTGCGCAACGTCGGCCACCGTGCGTACCGGCCCGCACGGCACGCCGGCCGCCATCAGGTCGCGCGCGAGCGGCTCGCACGCGTGCACGGCGAGCCGCACTTCCAGCTCGACCTTCAACTGCGCCCGGTGCGCGCAGCGGCTGCGGTTGTCGACGAAGCGCGGATCGCTGGCGAGCGCCGGCGCGCCGAGATGCGCGACGAGCCGCGCAAACTGCCGGTCGTTGCCGACCGCGAGGAAGATCGGCACGGTGGCCGTGCGGTAGCTGTCGTACGGCGCGATGTTCGGATGCGCGTTGCCGCTGCGCTCCGGCACACGGCCCGAACCGAAGAAGTTCGGCAGATGCGGATGCAGCAGCGACACGCCGCAGTCGTACAACGCCACGTCGATCGACTGTCCGCGCCCGCTCTTCTCGCGCTCCGCGAGCGCCAGCAGGATGCCGGCGAGCGCGTTGAGCCCCGTGACCATGTCGACGATCGGCAAACCGATGCGCGTCGCGCCGCCATCGCGTTCGCCGTTCACGCTCATCAGCCCGGCCATCGCCTGGATCACCGCGTCGTAGCCCGGCAGGCCGCCGAGCGGGCCGTCGTCGCCGAAGCCCGTCACCGCGCAGTGGATCAGGCGCGGGAAGCGCGGTTGCAGGTCGCGTGCGTAGTCCATGCCCCAGCGCGCGAGCGTGCCCGGCTTGAAATTCTCGACGAGCACGTCGGCCTCTTCGAGCAGGCGCCACAGGATCGCCCGCCCTTCGTCGTGCGACAGGTCGAGCGCGAGCCCTTCCTTGTTGCGGTTCACGCCCATGAAATACCAGGCCGTGTCGCCGAGGAACGGCGGGCCCCAGGCGCGCGTCTCGTCGCCGGCGGGCGGCTCGATCTTGACCACCGTCGCGCCGTGATCGGCGAGCGCCTGCGTGCAGTACGGGCCGCCGAGCACCCGGCTCAGGTCGACGACCTTCAGGCCGTCCAGTGCGCCACGCGTCGTGCTCATCGCTCGACCTCCGGCAGCAGGTCGAGCGCCGTGTCGAGCGCGACCGGCAGGCCGCGCAGCAGCGCGTCGGACGCGGCCGATTCGTCGTCGCGCGGGGCCGGCTCGAGCGGATCGACCGGCAGCAGCTTGTGCCGCACGATCAGGTGCGCCAGCGCGAGACGCCTGAAATCCGGCGCGAGCCGTGCGCCCTCGCAGGCCATCAGCACGGCCGCGCTCGCGTAATACAGCGCGGACGCGGCCTGCCGCACGCACGCATCGTCGCCTTCCTCGCCGACCCGCACGAGCGCATCGCACGCCCGCGCGAGAATGCGCCGCAACGCCGTGCGGCTCGCGTCGGGCAGCGGCGCCGCGCCCAGACGATCGCCGAGGAACGTGCGCAGCGCGTCGAGCGCATGTTCGCGCTGCGCGGCGCGCGCGACGTCGAGCGCGACGATGTTGCTCGTGCCTTCCCAGATCGAACCGAGGTGCGCGTCGCGCACGAGCCGTGCATCGCTCCACTCCTCGATATAGCCGGTGCCGCCGCGTACTTCCATCGCATCGCCCGTCACGCGGCGCGCGTCGCGGCACGCGCGGAACTTGATCAACGGCGTCAGGATCCGCACGCAGCGCGCAGCCTGCTCGTCGCCCGCGTCGGCCTGCGGCAGCAACAGCGCGATCTGCATGAACATCGCGCGCGCGGCCTCGGCTGGCAGCAGCATCTTCATCAGCTGGCGCCGCATCAGCGGCATCTCGATCAGCTTGCGGCCGAACGCCTCGCGATGCGCGGCGACGTGCAACGCTTCGTTCAGCGCGCGCCGCATCAACCCGGCCGCGCGCACGCCGTTCGACAGTCGCGACATGTTGATCATGTCGGCCATCTGGTGAAAGCCGCGGCCGATCTCGCCGATCAGGTACGCCTGCGCGCCTTCGAGCGCGATCTCGCCGCTCGCCATCGAACGGCTGCCGAGCTTGTCCTTCAGGCGCACGATCCGGTAGCGGTTGCGCGTGCCGTCCGGCAGCGTCTTCGGCAGCAGGAACAGTGCGAGGCCCTTGATGCCGTCCGGTGCGCCGTCGGGCCGCGCGAGCACCATCGCGAGATCAGCGTCGGCATTCGAGCAGAACCACTTGTCGCCGGTCAGGCGCCAGATGGTGCCGCCGTGTGCGTCGGTTTCGCAGGTCGCGCGCGTCGCGATACGGCCGACGTCGGAGCCGGCCGCCTGCTCGGTCATGAACATCGCGCCCTGGTACAGCGTGTCGAAGTCGCGCGACGCGAGCCTCGGCAGGTAGCGCGCGACGAGCGCGGGGTCGCCGAAGCGGCGCAGCGTGCGCGTCAGCGAATCGGTCATGCTGACCGGGCAGCACAGCCCGAATTCCGCCTGCACGAACAGGAACGTCAGCGCGTACTTGACGAGCGGCGGCACGGTTTCGGATCCGTGACTCAGCGACGCGAGCCCGAGCTCCGCATACGCGACCCGTTCGAGCGCGACGTACGCCGGATCCTTGTCGATCCGCTGCACGGCCTCGCCGCGCCGGTTGCGGTGCTCGAGCACGGGCGGATGCTTGTCCGCGCGCGCCGCCCATCCGTCGAGTTCGCCCGATACGCGCTCGCCGAGCGCGCGCAGCCGCGGCTCGAGTTCCGCATAGTGCGCATCGCCGAGATGCAGCTTCAGCAACGCTCCGAGATCGGGGTCGACGGTGAAGAAATTGATGCCCCGGCTGTCGGGGATATTGGATGCGCCGGTGTCCGGCGTGCGAGCGGTATCGTTCATGCGTGCGTCTCCTGGGTTGCCTGCACGTCGGCCGCGACCGACGCCGCAGCGCCCGGCCGGCCCGGTGCAAGGCCTTTGCAGAGCGTAGGCGCGCGGTCGATAAGCGTCCAATACACGATTTATCCGGTACGATAGATATCGCTTATCGATGCCGATGCCGGGAGGAGACACCGTGGAACTGAGGCAGTTGCGCTACTTCGTGGCGGTCGCCGAGGAGCTGCATTTCGGGCGCGCGGCGAAGCGCCTGTTCATCTCGCAGCCGGCGCTGAGTTTCGACATCCGCAAGTTCGAGGACGCGCTCGGCGTGCAGCTTTTTTCCCGCACCAACAAGACCGTCGCGCTGACCAACGCGGGCGCGGTGCTGCTCGGCGAGGCGCGCCGGCTGCTGCTGCAGGCGGCCGAGGCCGAGCGCCTGACGGTGCGCTCCGCGTCGGGGCTCGCCGGCCGGCTGCGAATCGGCTTCGTCCATTCGATGCTGTATCGCGGGCTGCCCGACGCGGTGCGGCGCTTCGAGGCCGACTATCCGGGCGTCGAGATCGTGCTGAGCGAGATGAACACGCACGCGCAGGTGCAGGCGATCCAGCGCGGCCAGATCGATCTCGGCTATGCGCACTGGGGCCACTGCCCGCCCGAGGTCGAATCGGCGCCCGTCTATGCGGAGCCGTTCGTGTGCTGCCTGCCGGTCGCGCATCCGCTCGCGCGGCGCCGGCAGGTCGCGCTCGCCGCGCTGGCCACCGAACCGTTCATCCTGTTTCCGCGCGACGCGGCGCCGCACTATCACGACCTGATCATCGCGCAGTGCGTGAACGCGGGATTCAGTCCGCTGATCCGGCACGAGGCGCGGCTGTGGCAGACGATCCTGTCGATGGTCGAATTCGGGATGGGCATCGCGCTCGTGCCGCGCGTGCTGCAGCAGGTCAAGAGCGACCGGCTCGCGTTCCGGCCGCTGAAGGACGCGTCGCTCGAATCGCACACGCTGGAGCTGAAGCGCAGCGGCACCGCCGAACCGGTCGCGCTGCGCTTCGCCGACTACGTGCGCGCGTCGATCGACGCGCTGCCCGCGCTCGTGGGCTGAACGCGCGGCTCGCGAACGGGCGCCGGCGGCCGTTTTAAAAAAATTTGCAGAAAGGACTTTACGAACCCAAAAAGCTCTGACATAATTTCAGCTTCTTTGGGCGGTTAGCTCAGCGGTAGAGCACTGCCTTCACACGGCAGGGGTCACTGGTTCGATCCCAGTACCGCCCACCAAAGAATTCCTTAAAGATCAAGGGCTTAGGTTTTTCGACCTAGGCCCTTTTTCTTTGCGTACGGAAAGTGTACGGAAAGAACACTCTCCAATCCGGTGCCCTCACGACTATAAGAACGCGATCGAAGTCGCTACGATGGCGTCTTCATATCGGCCGAGCGGGAGCTCTATGAAGCGCGCGTTGAACATTCCCAAGGGCGCGAAGCAATCGCTTTTTCTCGAATACTTCAACAGCGAATTCGGGAAGCGCATCACGAAAGCACGCGCAGGCGTGGAAACTAACGACGACGGGACGTTCACGTCCGTCGTCGAATCAACATTCAGCGAACCAAGTGGAGATTTGGAGCTTCGCTGGCTGCTCCGAACCTCGATCGATGGCACGCTAACAGAAATCGAGGTACTTCCTGCAAGTGACGCGGATGCCGTATGGGAATCAATCGCCCGCGAGATCATCGACTCCGCCCTCCGCGATGCGTATGTAGAGACTCGGTCCCGACGGTACCGTCGGCAAGTTCTTTACTACGTCGGCCCGCATCTAGACGGTGAATATTGGTTCGGTAGGACTCGAATCGCGCCGTTAGATCCAAGCGACAACCAATTCCCGGCGGCATTTAACTTGGAACGTGCAGTCGCCCTTGATTTCGAAGTGAATGCGATCGATGATCGTGATGCAAGCTACCTCGCTAGTGAGGCCGCTCGTAAGTTTGCGGCGCGCTTTTCGCTGCTACTTGACATCGACTTGTACGAAGCACCGATTGAACATGCGTGGGTGTCTACCAACGGCCCGGACTTTGAATCGGTGCGTCGTCAGCGCGGAATCCTGTCGATTCCATACCCCGATCACCTGCCCCAAAAGCGCCAAACCTGCCCGGCAGGTACGTCAGGCGCATCGATCGCAAACTACGGCCGCATGATAGGGACGCTAAAAATGCCTTTCGAGGCCCGCCGTATCCTACGTGGCGTCGAGGCCCTCCCTGAACCCGTGACCGCGGCGTTCGACGGCGCGGCCCGAATGTATCAAATCGGCCTATTTCTGGCAGCACGTTTCCCGACTGCTGCACTCGCTTACAGAGTGGCCGCGGTCGATGCCCTTCAGCAGACCGAGCCGGATTGCAACGGCTTCAGCGAATTCATGCGGAAGTACTCCCCCATTGGCGCTAGTAATCCGCAGTTGCTGGACTATCTGCACGGCGGCGTTCGATCGTCGCACTTCCACGCGGGAAAGTTTGACCTCGGTGAATTTTCGATCCAGCGACATATGGATATAGTGCACATGCCGGATAGAGCGGCCCACGCACGCCAACGCTATATAGGCTTTGAGGCCACTCGCCAAGCAATCGCCAACTGGATGTTATCGGTCGCCGCGTCCAACTGAAGCGTGATGTACAACATCGCGAACCTTTTTGAGCTTCAAAGCCGCCGGCCTCGTTTGACTAAGCATATGCATGATGGTGCGCCTGTTAGCTCCCTATCAGTGCGATGAGACTCCTGCCGGTCACGCCACTAGCCCGCGCGCCAATCTTCACGAGTTCGAGCCGGCCAGCACGCGCCATGTTGTAGACGGTCGCCCTCGATACACCCAATCGATACGCGGCGTCCCTGACGCGATATAACCGGTCCGCCCGCAACTCGGGCACCGCCGGCACGCCTGGAGCCGTCCGGCCCGGCTGGTGCGTCGACTGCCGCTCGCGCAGCCGCGCGGTAATGCGGCTCGCGATTCGATCCGCGAGCAGGTCGAGCAGATCGTCGCTCAGCGTCACATCGCGTCCAGTCAGCGATACCGTGCCAGCTTTGGTTGTCTTCGATACGTATGGCATGCCTACCCCCTTCGATCAATACGAACGCCCCGCCCGAAAGAGCGGGACGCGCCGCTTTTCAGTCCAGGCCGATCGCCTTGGTAATCGCGGCGTCGAGCTCGCCCGTCGCTGCTTCGGCCCGTTGCCAAAACCATGAAGCGCTCGGGATCTTGTCGAGGTCGACGTGCTGAGCGAACGCGCCACGAAGGGCGAAGATGCACGTGCGGAGCTCGCCCTGCAACGCGTAGATGGCCGCAAGGTCACGCGACGACACCGTCACTTGATCAGGAATACTACCGATAGGGAAAGCAAGAGACTGAACGTTGGCGTTCATGGTGAGCTCCGTATGCGCGTGCGCCACCCCGCTGCTAAACGGGGCGGGCGTCGATGGCGGGGTTAGCAGACCGGGGCATACGGAACCCGGCAGGCCGAAGCCTCCCCACCATCGCCGCCCATAGAAGGCGCGAAGTACAGACGAAGAAAAACCGCTATCGCGAGCGGTTGGCCGCCGCATGCATTCGGGCTGCTAAACCCGGTCAACGTTGTGTACGTCGACGAGCTTAGTATAAGGCACGCGAAAACAAAATTGCAACGAAATCAGCATGTTAGGCAACTCCGTACGCCATGTACAGCGATGCTTTACCGTCCAACGCAGCTCCGCACGGCGCCCCAAATTTCCTTGACCTGCGGCCAGGCCTGCGCCATCGCAGCTGCAACGGAAAGCACCGTTAGTATGCCAAGAGCAATTTGAATATTGCGATTTGTCTTATGCCGTCGCTCCTCGTTTTCGTAATTGTGCAAGGCTGTCAGCGCCCGCGGATGCAACACGAACATCATGTCTCGACGATCGAGCAGCCCCTCGTCAGCAAGTGAACGTAGTACTAGGTCGTAATAGGCGTAGCGTCTGTCGCGCCGCGGATGAAAGACCGAACGCGTTCCGTGAAGGTGCGCGGCCAATGTGATCGCGCCAACGCCGCCTCGCTGACCTTCGATCTCCCTCGAAACAATGTGCTTCAGCACGGTCAATCGATCAACAGTCGTCGGTGATCGCCGGTTATACAACCGTTGCAGCAATCCATCTAACGCGACTACCAGCCGATAAATCCCGAACAAGTTGCGTAGTTCGAATTCCATCGGAGAGGTGGTGTAAAACTCGTGCAGGCTCAAGTAGTAGCGAAACTCGATGGTCGCACCTTCAATGTCGCTCCAATGGACCGTCCGGGCTTCGTCATATGCGGTCCCGTTCCACCAGAATCCCTCGACACCCTGCGAATTAATTCCCGACAACAGCAGGCCCCATGCTTGGTCACCGTATCGACTCGTGATCTCCACATGGTAGTAGTCACGAAATACTGCGCGAAGACCTGATAAAGGGATTGGATTCGGCGCCAAGCGGCTCGCAGCACGCGTCAATGCGCGGCGAAGGAAGAAACTGCGGAACATAGCAACCCCGGTGTTTTATTGAACGCTTTTCGGTGTCGCTACGTTATCACGCCGCGTGCCGCGTGCCGCGTCAAAGCGTCGAGATAAAGCACCGCGCGGCGACTTCGAACAGGCCAGCGTCCTGCGTGTTCATGGCATGCTCGTCGTCGATCTGCTGCAGTAGCTCGGCAACCGTGCCCGTGCGTTCGCCCGCCGGCGTGTCGATCGTGACCTGCATATCCGGCCGCGTCGCGGCGGTTTCGCGCAGGTTCGCGTCGATCGCGCGCGCACTCGGCGCGCCGGCTGCCGTTCTGGTGGTCGTCCGTGGGGCGCTGCCGGTCGATACGACCGTACCCTCTGCGGACTCCGCAATCACGTCTCGCGATTGCGTGACTGGCATACGGTCTGCCTCGCGCTGTGCGCGGGCGATGCTCGAGACGAAATCGGCGATCTGCGTGCGCCGCGTCGCCGGCACGTCGATACCTGCACGCGCTGCGCGCATCTGCTCGATCTGCGAGTCGAGCGTCGGCAACTGGTCGCTGGCGCGCTGCGCTTCGGCGTTCCGGCGAATCACGCCCTCCAGCCGTGCGACCTGCGCCTCGTGATCGGCATGTGCTGCATCAATGCGGCGCCGCGCCTCGGCCGTCGCTGCCTTGTACCTCATGCCTTGGTCCTGCAACTGGCGCGTCAATTCCTTGACCGCATCGGGCGACGTGTCCGGTGCGTTCGCACGAATCTGGTCGAGTTCAGCGCGCGCCTGCGCAACAGCGCCTGGCTCGGCCAGATTCGAGGCCGTCGCCGCCAGATCGCCGCGGTACGACTCGGCGTCAGCGATCAGCCCTTCCAGCGCGTTTGCGCGCGAGACGTCGTCCGCCGTGAAATAGCGCGAGACGTCCGGGTAGCCACCGTCGTCCATCTGGCGAGCGGCCAGCTCGAACGCGTCCTGATGCGCGGCCATACCAGCCACGTCGTCCGGCCGGCCGAATACGTACGCGTCATCGACGATCCGCTGTCCACGTGCGAGCAGCGCGGCGTCGACCTGGCCGGGTGTCACGTGGAACGTCGCCGAGTCAATACCTCGCGTTGCAACATATTCGTCGAACCGCTTCAGGTAGCCGATCGTTTCTTCCGCCGTCGGCGAGCCGCCAGCCTGTACGGCTCGCGCCTGCTCGACACCGCCGTTGTATTCGGTCACGGCCGCCCGCATGTCGCCGTCATAGCGCTGCAGTAGATCCTTTGCGTAGCGCGCTGCCGCGTCGATCGAGTTGACCGGATCTTGAGGATCGCCCTTGCCGTATGCGGCCCACGTGTCCTTCGTGAACTGCATGACGCCCTTCGCACCGGCCGACGACACCTGATTGCTGTTCGAGCGTTCGCCGTGATTCTTGATGAAGTCGAGCAGCGCCTGCGGCACGCCTTCGCGTTGCGCCGCCTGCGCCGCGTAGGCGTCGAGTTGCGGAGCGTTATACGGGAGTGCCTTCCGTGCGTCCATGGCCATATTTTCGAGCGGCAACGCGGCGGCGGCCGCCGTCTGCCGTGCGGCGCGCGCCGTTGCTGCGGTGTGTGCGCCCGCGAACGCGCCGGCCATCAGCGTAGACGCGGCGATGTTCACGGGGTCGAGCGGGTCGATCTGGTCGGCGAGGTGGTCGTAATCCGCGTTGCGCAGAATCGCTTTCTCGATCGTCGCCTGCGCGATCGCGGCGCCCGGGCCACCGGCAGCGACGAGCCCTGCCGTGCGCGCGAGAGTCGTGCCGGCCACGGGAAGCACCGCGCCCGCTGCCGTGATTGCGCCTTCCGCCGCACCGACTGCCGTCCGCGTGCCGACGTCGACGCCTTGGCGTTTCAGGTCTTCCGCGCGCGACATGCCGATTGACGCGCCACCGACGGCCGCGCCGGCCAGCGGACCGCCGAGCACGGCCGCAGGCACGATCTGCGTCAGCCCCGACATGACACCCTGCACGGTCTGATCGATTACGGTCGTGCGCGTCGGGTCCGGTTTGAACGTGTCGGACAGGTCGTATGCCCGCGTGCCGAGCGGCGACTCGAACAGGTGCCCGGCGCGCTGCTTCGCGATCGCTGCGTTCACCTGCTTGTCGGCGTCGGCCTGCGCCTGCGGGTTAAGAGTGAGCGTGTCCGGATCGACGTAGATCTGACTCAGGCCGGCGGCCAGGTCCGACGCCGCGCCGAACAGCGCCGTGCCACCCTGCCCGAGGCCGCGCCCAACCGCGCGCGCGATCGAGGTGATCGACGTCGACGGGTACGTGCGTGGCTCGGCGGGAAGAGGAATTTCGCCCTGCCCCTTGAGGTAGGCGCCGGTTGCATCTTCGTAGAGGGGATCGATCGGCATATCAGCGCTTCGGCGTGGGTTTCGTGAGGTGGACAAGCAGTGGTGCGCCAGAGGGATCCGTCACCGGCCGGGCGCCCGTCAACACCGTATATGTGCCCCCGATACCAACGCGCTGCAGGCGGTAGCTCGCGAACTGCTTCATGAAGTCCTCGAGGGGGATCTTCACCCCGTTCGCGAGCACGCTGTCGACGCCCGGGTTTTCGATGTTCGCGGCCGACGCTTGCTTGACACCCGCGTCGAAATCATCGTCCGACCAGCCCCAGGGTTTCGCCGCCATGTAGCGATCACCGCGCGGATCGATGCCGCCCGTCTTCGACAGGCCGCCCGTCGCCACGTTAACGCCGGTCAGGATGTCGGTCGCGTTCGGCACGTCGCGACCGTTCTTGCGCGCGCTGGCGACTGCTGCGAAATACGCGGTCTCGCGCGCGTCGCCGAGCTGCTGCGGTGGCAGCGACTCGCCGATCTGCTTCGCGATCGTGGCCTGCAAGCCGGTCGCGGCCGCCGCGTCGACTTTCACCAGCTTGTTTGACAGCGCGTCCTGCCCGTCGAGGATGTACTGTGCGACAGGCATGCCGCTCTGCATCATCAGCGGACCGCCAGACGGGTCAGCCGCACCGGCCTTCATCGCGAGCGCCATCGCCGGGCTCTTTTCCTTCCACTGCTCCGCCAAGTCGTTGATGCGCGCGGCGTTTCCCATGGAGTGCCCGATCATCGCGAGCGCCTGCGCCTTCGTGTTCGTCGGCAGCGCATCTACCGCCTGAAGGACGCTGCGCGCCTCGTCAGGCGTCAGCAGCGACACGCGGCGCCCTGCCGCTTGTTCAACGGCACCAGCCGCCTGCACGCGCGTGGCAAGCGATGCTGCGAGGCCCTGTATGCTCGACGTATCCACCTGCGGCAGGCTCTGCAGAACGCCGCGATCGAGCGCGGCGTTCCAAGGATCCGTTTTGTATGCCTGCACACTCGCCGTATGGATCTGCTCGAGTTGTTTCACCGCGGCGGCGGTGTCCGGATCCGTACCCGTCGTCGCGGCCGTCGTTTGATAGCGCTGCAGTGTCGCAGCCTGCTGCGCGAGCGTCGAGCTCGCGAAACCTGCACGCTGCCCTGCTACCTCGACCAGCCGGCGTGTCTGCTCCGCAACCGCCGTCCCGGCCGTCGTCGTGAGCAACTGTGTTGTGTATTCGGGACTGAGCTGCTTCCCCGCGTTCACCAGGTCGAGCGCCTGATTGTGTGCCGTCGCGGCGTCGTTCTCGCGCTGCAATGCCTCGCGGTCAGCCGCGTTCTGCTGCTGCGCGACGAGCGAACGTGCGTGGCCCTGCAGTGCCACCAGCTTTTGCGCCGGAAGGTCGTTCACCCACTCGTAACCGGCGGGCAGCGGCTGATCGGGCTTTTGCGTGAGCACTGCATACGCGGCGACGGGGTCGTCGGCTACCATCCGCATCCCGACTGCCGCCGACATGTTGTCCTTCGCGGATTGCTTCAGACTTGTCTTTACGTCGGCCGGTAGAATCGAATTATCGATCGACACGTTCAAGCCCGCTAGCATCGGCACGTACTGACTCGGATCGCGCGCCGACGCGGATGCACTCGCGTTGATCGCATCCGACGTGTTGCTCACGGCCAACTTGCGCTGCTGCTCCGCTTCGAACCCGAGCGCCGTCGAAAATGCCTTCTGACGATACTCGGTGTACTGCTTGTCCATGAAGGCGCGCACGCGCGGGTTCCGGATACCAGATAGCGCCCCCTGTACGCTTTCGTCGTACGCCGACATAGCGTCCCGCGTGAAGTCTGGCGCACCAGGCACCGCACGGCCCTGCGCGTCAACGAGCCCCTGCTGATATCCCGCGACGGTGTCCGCGTACGTTTTCTGCGCGGCGAGCAGATCCTGCGAATCCTGTAGCTTTTGCTGCGCCTCGGCTACCTGCCCGACGGCCGCGCCGACCTGCTGAAGCGCCGCGCCCGTGCTGTCGTCGACAACGGTCAGCGGCGTGCGGGCCCCAGACGTCTGCAGTGCGGGCGCGACCTGCGATTGGTACACCGGGATCTTAATTGCCATTGTTTTCTCCAATGCCGGCAGCATCGTCGAACGCCGCGCGAGTGGCGCGCGCGATCAGCCCACGCATACCGAGCCATGCCAGTCGCGCGGCCGGGTCCGCGACGAGCCACGCTGCGAAACGCGGCTCGACCAGATCGTAGACGGGGAACTCGCGCCTCAATTCGGCTTGGGTGTATTTCATTTCAGCTTCCCGGCAACGCGCTGCCGCAGCGCTTCCTGCGCGAACTTGATCACCGTCTTGCGATCAGCGCCGAGGCCCGTCTCGACGAGCACCTTTGCAACGCGCGGGTCGCGCTTCGCGAGCGCGTTCGCTGCATCCCACGCCTGTTCCCACCCGTCGCCGAACGTTTCTTTCATGCCCTGCACGGCGTCCGCGAGGTGGGCCTGCTTGTCGGCCTCGGACAGCGCCGGCCAGCCCTGCGCAAACAGGCGGGCATCGGCGAGGAATTCCCGCACGTCGGTCTGGTTGCCGCCGTGGTCGGCGACAATCGCGGCGAACTCCTTGCGATCGATCGTGCCGCCCAGGCCGTCGTCGATCGCGGCGACTGTTTCCTGTCCCCACTGCCCGGAACCGGTCAGCTCGTCGTACAGCACGCCGTGGGCGCCCTCATCGCCGTAGAACTTGCGCACGGAATCGTTACGCACGAGCGCCAGCGCGTCAGGATCGTCGGTCTGTGGCGCGGTCTGCGTGACGTTGAATAGCAGCTTGTCGATGGGGTTCTGCGCCTTCGGCTGCTCCGCCGGCGCGCGCGGCGTCTCGGCCGCGCCCGGAAACTTGGTGTTCGAGTAGAACGCCGCGGCGCGCTCCTCGGGCGTCTTCTCGACGGGTGCGGATTGCTGTTCGGCGTCCATCAGTCGCCCCCACGCAACGCCGTGTGGCTCGTCAGCTCCGCGTCGGCCGGACTTCCGTACGGCGACCGCGACACGCTCGGCGCCGGACGATTGACGACGCTTTCGAGCACACGCATGGTCTTCGCATGGTATTGACGCGCCTCGTCGGCCAACGGCTGTTGTACGCGCTCCTCGTCAAATACGTGCCGAATATGGCGTCGAAGCAGATCGGTAGCGATATAGCTGTTCGAAACGTTGAAGTAATCGCTGTTGTGCGTGCCCACGTTGAGGAGCACCTTCCGCACCGATACGCTGCGCAACTCTTCCTCGACCTGCATGAACTCGCTGCGAGCGACAAGCAATGCAGCCAACGCAACGTCGAGCGCCGCCGCAGCCTTCACAAACTGGCGTTCGAGTTTGGCCGCCTCGCGAACACCCTCCCGCGCGGCCTCCGCACGAGCGGCGAGCGCGGCCGTGCTGTTGGCGTCGTATGCCGCCTTTCGCACGCGAATAAGCGTCGCCTCGCGCGAGCGGTGTGTCTCCACGATGCTCCGCAACTGGGTGGTTTCCTCGTCCTCCGCGCCGTTGTTCTCGAGCATACGTTCCTCGAGTTCACGCTGCGCGATGGCGGCCTGCTGGCGCGCTTCTGCGAGCCGCGATTCGATAAGTTGAATGTCGGCCATCGGTCAGTCCTCGTCCACGAGCTCGACATCCCAATCCATCACGCGGGCCGCGTCCGCCTGCGCAGCCGTCGCGCGGCACCACGCGTGATCCGCGTCCGGCCGGATCCGCCATTCACCGCCTTTCAGCAGACCGTGGCGCTCGATGAATTCAGCGAGCGCGTCTTCCACAACGCAAGCCATCGACGTACCGCGCAGAAGCGCACACGCCTGCAGCCGGCTGCGCGTCGCGTCCTTCATGTAGATGTTCGTTGCTGCCATGTATCTGCTCCTGTGTTGACCTTCAATCAGCGTCGCACCTGTGCGTCGCGGAATCTCGCGTGTATGCCATTTAATTGTGTGCATACGGCTGTGCAGGATCGTGCGTCATTCGAGGCGGGGAATCCCCCGTCTTTCGATCCGTGACGTAAGGTACGTGGGTAGCCGAGCGGGTAGCTACGCGCCTTTTTCTCATGTCGCGCGGCGCGCAACGCCCACCACGCAAGGCGCCGCGCCGTGAATTGAAATCGCCAATGGGGATTTCAACCGCCCTTCACGCGCGGCTTGCGGCCCGTCTGGTCGACCACACGCACGCGCGGGCGCTTCGATATCTCGAGCTTGTCGTTCAGCAGCCCAAGGTGACGCATCGCCAGCGTGAGCGCCGCTGTCTTGTCGAATACCTTGGCTTTCTTCGTGAGCGTCGGCATGGCCGTCAGCTCGCCGTCGCCGTTCGCGCCGTACGTCATCTGCTCGACCACATCGACCCCGGCAAGAACTGCTGCAGCCTCGTCGTCGAGCTGATCCGGGCGCTTCAGCGTGCCGTCGGCGTTGTACAACTTGCGGATGTCGAAGAACGCGATGCGCGCGAGCTCGCGCAGCACGCGATCCTGCGTGATGTGCGTGCGCTCGCGGCGGTCGCTCATCGCGGCGCGGACCGCTTCCTGCACACTAACTTTTGCTAACAGGCGCGCGCCCTGCTCGTTCGCGGTCCGCTCGCTGTACCCGGCGCGCCGCGCGGCCGCGCTCGCGTTCAAGTCGCACAAATATTCATCGACGAATCGTTGTTGCTTCGCGGTAAGTTTCTTCATAGATTCACCTCTTAAATTCGTACTACGAACTTGTAATTTCCTGCATCTTTCGGCCTCGTCGGGGCGTAACCACCTGTAACCACCGGAACCCCTATTTCCTATAAACCCCTGTATCCCCCTTATTTATCGCGCACACGTATATAGAGAAAGGTGGTTACGGTGGTTACGGTGGTTACGCGCCTTGCTGCGTAAGGCTCTGCGCGTAACCACCGGCGCGCATCACGTGGTTACGGTGGTTGCATCCGATCGCATCCAAACCTTGGTCGGGTGCCCCCCGACCCGCTTCAACCGCTTGGAGTACCCCATTCCTTGCAAAATTTTGCTAATTCGCATCATGTCGTTGCGCCCGAGCCTCGATTTGGCAATTCCGAGCGCCCCATCTGCAATATCGTGAATCTGCAAAAAATCGCGCGTACACGGTGGCTCACCGAGATCGCACGCATAGTCGCCTCGTCCCATGAGCCAGTCGTGAATGATCGGCGACCAGGGGTCGGACAGCTTGTGCTGTGCGTGCACTTCGCGCGCCAGCGTCTCGGCCTCTCGCCAATCGACATTCCCGGCGCGTTCGTAGGCCGAGCGGGCCTCGGCCCACAACTGCAAGCAGTCGGCCGCGATCCGCTCGACGTCGCACCGACCGACGCGCACCGGCAGCCACCGGCGCTCCCCCGTCTCGTCGGCGAGAAACTCATCTTGGTTGGTCGTGCCGACGAACAGGAACCGACGCGCAAACGTCACGCTGAACTCCTTGTACTTCGGCACGAAATTTTCGTGCGTCCGGCTGATGAACGCCTTGATCGACTCGGCATCGCGCGTGTGCAGGCCGCGCAGTTCGCCGAGCTCGACCACCAGGCGGCCGCGCATCATGCGGGACGCGTTGTCGTCGCGCTCGTCGAGCTTCAACTCGCAGTAAAACTCCTGCGCCGGCACAAGCGCCTTCACCGCCCGCGTCTTGCCGGCGCCCTGCTCGCCGATCAGCACCGGCACCATCGGCGCTTCGCACCCGGGCGACAGCACGCGGCCGGCAAGCGCCGTCCAGAGATACCGCGACACCGCGCGCGTGTATGACGTGTCCTCGACGGCCATGTAGTCGCGCAGGAACGTTTCGATGCGCGGCACACCGTCGTGCTGCAGGCCGGTCAACCACTCGACGGCCGAGTCGATGCGATTCTCGTCGGCCACGAGGCCCACGCCGTCGCGCAGCGCCTCCTTGCTGAGCTTAAGGAAACCGAGTCGCTCGAGCCGGATTTGCAAGCGGGTGTAGTCGGGATCGGTGAACGCACGTAGGCCGCGCGGATCCGCCTCGCCGGCGAGCATGATCTCCGCACGGAAGTCGTCGTATCGGATGTGCCAGCCGCACTCGTGCGGCGCGCGAACGGCTGTCACGATGTTCTCAGCAAGCGCGAGAATCTCGCCCTTGCCGTTGCGGCGATAGCCCGGGCGCGGCGGTTCCTGTTCGCCGGCCGGCACCACGTCGAAGTCGTCCTCGCTCGGCTCGCGCTCCGGATCCCGCCAACCGTGTGCCGCGGCCATCGCCTTGATCGTGCCGATCGTGATCGGCGTGCCCTGGTTCTTGCCGGCGTAGCCCCAATCGCGCTCGGTCTTCGCCGCGTCGTACTTGCTCGATCGCGCCGAAAACTCGTGCACGAGCGCCAAGCCGTCGTCCGAGCCGCGCGACGCGTGGTGCACACCGAACAGCACGTTACGCCAGCTGTCGTAATCGAGCTCATGCTCGCCGCGGTTCGGGATCGCGTCGAGGGCGGATTTCAGCGCGCCGAGCTCGGCAGGCGCGACAGCCGCCGGCGGCACGACAATCTTCCGCTCCGCGCGCGGTACCGGCGCGCTCGTCGGCCAGTCCATTTCGGTGACGTACGACTTCGGCATGTCGTCCAACTCGAACGAGTCGAGCGGCGTCGATTTACCGCCCAGCGGCAGAAAAAACATGTTGCCGTACCCATCGTGCGGAACGCTGCTCTGCTTCGGGAAGGCCTCGACCTGCCCGGCGGCAACGCCCTTCGTTCCGTCCTGCAGATCGCACGCAGCGAGCACGTGCCGCAGGGCCTGACGCACGCTGTACGCATCCTGCGGCGCGTCCCACAGAAAATAGATGTGGATCCCAGCGCCGCCCGACGAGCGGAACGGAATGCCCTGCAGGCCGACGGCCGATGCAGCGGTAAGGATGTGCACGGCGGTGTCCTGCATTTCGTGCCACGGCGTTTCGCCCTTGTGCGAGTCAAGATCGAGCAGTCCCACCAGCGTCACGTCGCTGCCCGGCTGCATCGGGAACACGCCGTAGGCCGGGCCACCATTCACGTGATGCGCGAGTCGATCGGCAGTCAGCGGTCGGCCGATGTGCTGCGGCGGTTTCCCCGGGCGCTTGACGCAACAGGTCGACGTGCGCACGCGCGAAACGATCGGCGCAAGCGCCGCAGCGAGATCCGAATGTGTACAGCGTGGCTTGACAGTATTTTCTGTAGGTGTACTATTCATCTTGTTTACCGAGCTTTGAAATTTTGGGCCCGCATTTACTGCGGGCTTTTTCTTTTCACGAACCGCATGTCGTCGAGCCGCGGCGCTACGTTCTTCAGCATCCGCCGCCCTTCGGCCGGCGTCAGTCGCTTCGATCGTTGGAAGTGCGAGCGCAAGAGCTCGAACGTCGCGGCATTGGCCTGGATCTCCGTCATCGCGAGCGCGAGCGCACGTGCGAAATGGCTGCTCGGCGCGTCGTCTGTGAAGGCATCAAGAGCAGTACACGCTGCCGCTGCGTTCTTGATCTCGAAATGGCTTGACGCCGGGTGACACAGGCCGGCGACTTGCTCCCCTGCAACGCCGGCCAGATCCATCACAGCTTCAGCAAAGAAAATGTCGGCCGCTTCGTCGAGGGTGTACGGGCGCCCGGTCATCCGGTGCTCGTAGTGCGTCGATCCCATCCAGGCTCCGCCCTTCGAACGGACGTGAGCGCCGAGGAAGCGCCAGCCGAGCGCCATTGCGATGATCGTGTGCCCGGCCTCGTGCGCGGCGGTCTGCTCGCGCGAACACGGGTCGTCGCCGTGCAGTGCGCGGATCCTGAGCAAATGCTCGGCGGCGGTCTGCTTCGCGGTGGGGCTGAGATAGCGAGCGTTGTCGATGGAATTCATGCTTTTCTATTCGAGTGTTAAGTTGTGCCTTACGCGGCCCAAAAACACGAAGGCCCGCGTTTAGCGGGCCTTCAGTGGGCTTGATCGAATTGTCTTGCTGTCATTGCACGACCTCGCGCGGTTCGAGGCTATCGATCCACGCCTTGACGGTGGACAGCTTCCAGCCCGTTGCCTTACGGCCGAGCTTTACTGGGCTCGGAAACTCACCGCGCTTCCGCTTTTCGTAGAGGGTCGAACGCGAGAAGCCGCAGATTGCGAGCAACTCTTTCTCCCTGACAATTCGATCAATCACGATGTGCTCCGCACGTTGTAGAACTACCTCGGACAATAGCACCGCCAAACGAGGCAAGGACAATACCCGCACAAACCCCTGTTATACACAGCCTTACACTATCTGCACCGAGTCGAGCCGCGCGCGCGTCACGTCGTGCCTTAGGTGCCCGTAATGCTTGTCGATCATCGCGGTCGACGTGCCCGCCAGACGGGCAACGACAAACGAATCCATCCCATTCGCAATCATTTCGCTGATCGCCGTGTGACGAAGCGAGTACATGACAATGTCGTCTGGCAACTGCGCCGCCGCAACTGCGGACCGAAACATTTTCTTCCACGCGTCTTTCGTCCACGTTGCGCCGACCGCCGTCGTGAGTAAGGGTGCGCTGGCAATCTTGTCGGTCGACAAAATCTCGAAAAACTTGCGCGCCGCGGTCGAGAGGGTCACGACGCGAAAGCCCGTCTTGCCGGCGAGCGCGAGCGTGCCCTGAGCCCGATCGAAGTTGTTCGCGACGACTTTCGCCATTTCGCCAGGCCGAGCGGCGGTGAGAAGCAGCGCCCGCACGAGCAATGCCAGGTCGTCAGGGCAGTTTTCAAGCAGCCGGCCGCGCTGTTCGTGAGGAATGAACCCTTGCCTACGACGACCCACACCTTTAAACGGGACGACGGTTCGCCACCCAGCATCCGTCGCAACTAGCCGGTCACGTAACGCCAGATTTAACGCTGCCTTCAACGATGCAAGATTTCGGTTCGCGGAGTCTTTCGCCCGCCGGAGATCATCCTCGTCGTCCTCGTCCTCATCGACTTCGACCAGGCCGGCGAGCCATGACTTCAGATCCGAGGTGCGCAACCGGGAAAGATCAATCCTGCCGATCGGCGCTTCATCAACAAGCCGGCGAAACCGACCCGCGGCATCGTTCGCGCTGGCCGCCCCCTTGTGCAGACGCAGGTGCTTCACGTAGTGCTCAGCGGCCTCCCGGACTGTAACGCCCTGGCGTGATACGCCAGCGTCCCGAGCGGCGAACCACGTGCGCGCCTGCTTCACGGCGTCGTCGTACGTCGAAACGGTTCCCAAGGCGCGGTATTCCTGCTTCCCGTCTTCATTGCGCCTGCGAGCGATCCACGTCCCGGCGCCGGTTGGCAGTTTCCTGAACCCGATGTACAGCCCGGTTTCGAGGCGGTTCCAGTACGGCTCCCTTCGAGCCGCCAAGGCGTTTCTAACCAATACCTTCGTTATGTCCACTGCCGTCGTCACCCATACGGAATTTGTACGGAAACATTATGCCGGAACATATCGAACAATGCCGGATTTATTTTTCTTAAAAATCAATCAATTACGCACAAAACAGATCAACAAAAAACCGCTCTGGACTGAAATTCTTGCCTTCACACGGCAGGGGTCACTGGTTCGATCCCAGTACCGCCCACCAAAGAATTCAAGGGTCTGCGTCTCACGACGCAGGCCCTTTTCGTTTTGGCGGCGCGCGTGCCCTGCGCGATGCGGGCGCCGCGTCATTCGACGCCGCGCCCGCACGCAGCGCCGGCTTACCGTACCTGCCCCACCCGCTCCGCCGTCGCGTCGAACGCGCGCTTCGCCTTGTCGACGATCTCGTCGACCTCCGCCTCGCGAATCACGAGCGGCGGCGACAACAGCATCCGGTCGCCGGTCGCGCGCATGATCAGGTTGCCGTTGAAGCAGAAGTCACGGCAGATGGTGCCGATATCGACGTCTGCGCCGAAGCGCTCGCGCCGGTGCCCGTCGCGCGCCAGTTGAACGCCGGCGACCAGCCCCGCCCCCGCAATCTCGCCGACGATCGGATGATCGCCCAGCGCGTCGCGCAGCCGCCGCTGGAAATACGGTCCGATGTCGGTCTTCACGCGCTCGACGATGCCTTCGTCGCGCAGCAGCTTCAGGTTCGCGACCG
>NZ_LPMU01000052.1:0-233684 GCF_001534535.1 Burkholderia sp. MSMB1459WGS | reverse complement strand
GGCCGGATATAGAGCTGCAGCCCATCCTGTCTGTCGGAACACACGAAAACTGTTGCAAACGGGACGCGTTCATATAGCGCTCCATGGCCCGCATCGTTCGTTTCCACCGCACCGGCGGCCCCGACGTACTGCAGATCGACACCGTCGACGTGCCCGCGCCGGGCCCCGACGACATCCAGCTACGCGTGAAGGCGATCGGTCTCAATCGTGCGGAAGTCATGTTCCGCCGCGGCGAATACACGTTCATGCCGCGTTTTCCGGCGTCGCTCGGCTACGAGGCGTCGGGGGTGGTCGCGGCGGTCGGCCGCAACGTGACGGCGTTCGCCGAAGGCGACGCGGTGAGCGTCGTGCCGGCCTTCTCGTTCGCCGACTACGGGATGTACGGCGAGGTGGTCAACGTGCCCGCGCATGCGGTGGTCAGGCATCCGGACAGCCTGTCGTTCGAGGAAGCGGCCGCGACGTGGATGATGTTCGTGACGGCCTACGGCGCGCTGATCGAACTCGGCGGGCTCCAGCGCGGCGATGCGGTGCTGATCGGCGCCGCGTCGAGCAGCGTCGGGCAGGCCGCGATCCAGATCGCGAACCAGATAGGCGCGGTGCCGATCGCGCTGACGCGCGGCGAATCGAAGCGTCGGGCGCTGCTCGATGCAGGCGCGAAGCACGTGATCGTCGGCAGCCCCGCCGACCTGCCGCAACAGGTGGCCGAAATCACGGGCGGCATCGGCGCGCGTCTCGTGTTCGACCCGGTCGGCGGCCCCGACGCGGCGAACCTGCTGCGTACGCTGGCCACCGGCGGCACGTTCTTCCAGTACGGCGCGCTCGACACGCGCGACATCCCGGTGCCGGTGATGGACCTGCTCGCGCGCCACCTGACGCTGCGCGGCTACGAGCTGTTCGAGATCACCGGCAGCGCGCAACGGCTCGAACACGCGAAGCGCTTCATCGTCGACGGGCTCGCGGCCGGCACGCTGAAGCCGCGAATCGATCGCACGTTCGCGTTCGACGACATCGTGGACGCGCACCGCTATATGGAAGCCGGCGCGCAGGTCGGCAAGATCGTCGTCACGGTCTGAGCCGCGCCCATGGCGAGCGGCGCGCGCCGCTCGTCAGCTTTCGAAATACCGCGGCCGGTCGATATCGGCCAGCAGCCGCGGCTGCGTCGGCGCCCAGCCGAGCGATGCCCGCGTGCGCTCGCTGGTTGCGGGCGCATCCATCCCCGCAAACATCGCGAACCAGCCGAAGTGCTCGCCGGCTTCCGCCGCCGACTTCGCGACGACCGGCACGTTCAGCCGGCGGCCGATCACCTCGGCGATCTCGCGGAACGGCACGCCCGTATCGTCGACCGCGTGATAGCGCGCGCCGGCCGCGCCGCGTTCGATCGCGAGCCGGTACACACGCGCCGCGTCGAGCCGGTGCACGGCCGGCCAGCGGTTCGCACCGTCGCCGATGAACGCCGATACGCCCTTCTCCCGCGCGAACGCGATCAGGCGCGGCACGAACGCGTGATCGCCGTCGCCATGCACGGACGGCGGCAGGCGGACGACCGACGCATGCACGCCGCGCGCTTCCAGCGCGACCGCGGTCGCTTCGGACGCACGCGGATAGCTCGCCGACACCGGCACGTGCGGATCGTCCTCCGTCGCCGCGCGGCCGGGCGCGACGAGCGCGAGACCCGACGTGACGACCAGCGGCCGCGCCGAGCCGGCGAGCACCGCGCCGATCGTCTCGATCGCGCGGCGATCGAGTTCGCAGTTCTGCGCGAAACGCGAGAAGTCGTGATTGAATCCCGTATGGATCACCGCATCGGCGGCCTCGGCGCCGCGCGTCAGGCTGTCGAGATCCTCCAGCGACCCGCGATGGACGTCGGCACCGGCCGCGGCAACCGACGCCGCCGCCGCATCGGACCGCGCCAGCCCGAGCACCGAGTGCCCGGCCGCCACGAGTTCGGCCACGACGGCCGAACCGACGAATCCCGATGCTCCCGTAACAAAGACACGCATGTTCAGCACCTCCGGATGAAATGGAGGCTTACTATGTGCCGATGGCCGCTCGCGGTGAAGCCGTGACGGTTTACCGGTAAACGAACTAACAGGATATGGCTGACGCCCCCGACAACCTGCTCGGCGCGTACCTGCGGGACCGCCGCGAGAAACTCGACCCGGCCGCGCTCGGGCTGCCGGCCACGCGCCGCCGCACGCCGGGCCTGCGGCGCGAGGAAGTCGCGCAGCGCGCGCATGTGAGCGCCGCGTGGTACACCTGGCTCGAACAGGGGCGCGGCGGCGCGCCGTCGGCCGACGTGCTCGACCGGCTCGCCCGCGCGCTGATGCTCAACGAGGCCGAGCGCGAGCACCTGTTCCTGCTCGGCGTCGGCCACCCGCCCGAGGTGCGCTATCACGCGCCGGCCAGCGTGACGCCGCGCCTGCAGCACGTGCTCGATTCGCTCGACGCGAGCCCGGCGATCATACGCACGGCGACCTGGGACGTCGCCGCGTGGAACGACGCGGCGGCCGCGACGCTGACCGACTACGCGACACTGCCGCCGGCTGCACGCAACATCCTGCGGCTGATCTTCGTCGACGCGCGCGTGCGCGCCGTGCAGCCGAACTGGGAGCGCATCGCGCGGTTCGCGGTCGGTGCGTTTCGTGCGGACGTCGCGCGCAGCGGCGCGACGCAGGCCGTGCAGGCGTTCGTCGACGAGATGCGCGCGACGAGCGCCGAATTCGACGCGATGTGGCGCGACCACGCAATCCATTCGCAGCACGAAGGCACGAAGGAGATCCGCCATCCGCAGGCCGGCCGGATCGCGTTCGAATATTCGGCGTTCACGGTCACCGGCCGCCCGGATCTGAGCCTCGTGATCTTCACGCCGGCGACGCAGGACGACCGCGCGCGGATCCGGGCGCTCGTCACGGCCCGCGAACGGGCACGCAGCACGGTGCAAGCGCCGGCCGTGTGACCGCGCACTGCTTTCCCGGGGGCTTGATTCCGCACGACACGGATCGACGGATCGCGAAGCAGTATGTGCCGTTCGATATCGACCACTGACGAACGCGCGCGGAAAACGCAAAGGGGCGTCGCGCGCGGATGCGCGACGCCCCTGGTTCATTCACGGAAAAGTACCGACTATGCCGCGCGCTGCAGCAGGTCCGTGGCGAAAGACTTCGCATGCGCGACGGCTTCCTGCGCGTCGCCGAATACGCCGAGCTGATCCCAGTGCTCTTCGGCCGCGTAGGTGCCTTTCACGGCGAGCGCCCGCTGGACGCTCAATTGCGCCGCGTACCGGCCATCATCCAGCGGCCGGGCCTTCGCGACGACCTTGTGCGGCGGGCTGGCCCGCTCCGGCTGAACCAGCTCGACAGGGCCGCTGGCCGTGCCGATATTCATCAACTCGTTCCTGGCGTTGCAGTCGGGGCAGTAGAAGCACCAGCCCGTGTCCTCCTGATGGTGCCTGACCTGCCCGCGAGCCAGCACGGCACGACATTCGACGTTTTCGCAGATGAACGGCATCGCAGTCTCCGGAGTTGTTTGTCGGAAATCCTAGCATGTCCGCGGGCGGTCAACCATCGGCATCCGCATGATTGCCGCGCCGGGGTTTCGGCGGGTTACGGAGGCCCGGCCGCGGGAGCGTCGCCGCCTTCCGCTGCACTGCAAAATCGGCGCATTTCCCGGATCGGGAAGTAGCAGGCGCGACCGCGCGCCGGATCGTGCCCCACGCATTCTCGGAGAATCGTGCAAGAAATGCGGACTTGCGGAATAACGGTCACGCATGCTTCCGCGCGATGCTGTCGGTTCTTCATCTCCCACCGAGGAACGGACATGACCCGCCACGACATCGAACAGAAAGTAATCCTGATCACCGGCGCGAGCAGCGGCATCGGCGAGGCCACCGCCCGCTATCTGGGCGCGCGCGGCGCGCGCCTGATGCTCGGTGCGCGCCGCACCGAACGCCTGGCCGCGCTCGCCGACGACATTCGCGCCGACGGCGGCACCGCGGCCTGGCGCGCGCTCGACGTCACGCAGCGCGACGACAGCGTCGCCTTCGTCGACGCCGCGCTCGCCGAGTACGGGCAGATCGACGTCATCGTCAACAACGCGGGCGTCATGCCGCTGTCTCCGATGGCGTCGCTGAAGGTCGACGAGTGGGACCGCATGGTCGACGTGAACATCAAGGGTGTGCTGTACGGCATCGCGGCCGCCCTGCCGGTGATGAATCGGCAGGGCTTCGGCCAGATCGTCAACGTGTCGTCGATCGGCGGATTGCGGGTATCGCCGACGGCCGCCGTCTATTGCGCGACGAAATACGCGGTACGCGCGATCTCCGAAGGCTTGCGGCAGGAGAACGACAAGCTGCGCGTCACGTGCATCTGCCCGGGTGTCGTCACGTCCGAGCTGGCCGACACGATTACCGACCCGGTCGCCGCCGAAGCGATGACACGATACCGCAGCATCGCGCTCGAACCCGAAGCGATCGCGGCGGCCATCGCGTATGCGATCGCGCAGCCAGCCGATGTCGACGTGAACGAGATCGTCGTGCGTCCGACCGCGACGGTCGCGGGCTAGCGGACGACGCGTCTGCCCGAGGTCGCCCGGGATAAACTGTCGGCCCGACACCGAACCTGGAGATGCTCGATGTTGATCCGCGTTGCGACACTGGCCGATGCCGTCCCGCTCGCCGAACTGAAGCGCGATACGTTTCGCGAGACCTTTCTGCAGGACGGGTTCGGCATCGACTATCCGCCGGACGATCTGGCCGAGTACGAAGCCCGGACGTACTCGGTTGCGGCGATCGCCGAGCAGCTCGGCGACCCGCAGTGCCGGACGTGGGTCGCGGAAGGCGACGACGGCTCGCTGGTCGGATACGCGCATGCCGGGCCGTGCAAGCTTCCCCACCCGGACGTGGCGGACGGTGCGGGCGAGATCCATCAAATCTATCTGCGCCGCAGCACGCAGGGAACCGGCGCCGGACGGGCGTTGTTCGACGCGGCGCTCCAGTATCTCGCCGCGACGCGCCCCGGCCCGGTATGGCTGGGCGTGTGGTCGGGCAACGCGAAGGCCATCGCGTTCTACGAAAAGGCAGGCTTCAAGCGTGTCGGCACGTACGATTTCAAGGTCGGCGAATCGACCGATCTCGAGTTCATCTATCGTCGCTGACCGGCGCTTCCTGTCGGCATCGCGTGAACGCGGCGCAAACCGAT
Organism: Burkholderia sp. MSMB1459WGS; assembly: GCF_001534535.1. Lineage (NCBI taxonomy): Bacteria > Pseudomonadati > Pseudomonadota > Betaproteobacteria > Burkholderiales > Burkholderiaceae > Burkholderia > Burkholderia sp. MSMB1459WGS. Next base: position 228,489 of record NZ_LPMU01000052.1, on the reverse strand, counting down.
ACAGTCGATCGACGACGGCGTAAGCGACGCCCTGTCGTCGTTTCGAGCCAAATGGCACGATTCGAGGGTTCCCGGTAAAATCCGCCACTCCGGCGCTATCGACTCATTGCTTCGTCATGCATCGAATTGGATTCTTCGTTTGCCGCGGCTACGACGCGCTCGATCTCGGCGGGCCGCTGTCGGCCTTCAATCAGGTGGCCACGGCCGCCGGCCACACGCCCTACGATCTTCACGTCGTCTCGCCCTCCGGCGGCCCGATTCCCGGCAATACCGGCCTTTCGATCGACACGAAACCGATCGGCAGGCGCGCGTTCGACACCGTCGTGTTCGTCGGCGGCGATATCGCCCCGATGCAAACACCGGAAAATATCGCCGCCGCCAGCAAGCTGGCCGCCAACGCGTCGCGGGTGGCCAGCGTGTGCACGGGCGCATTTCTGCTGGCGGAAACCGGTTCGCTGGACGGCCTGAGAGCGGCGACGCACTGGCGCTACGCCGCGCAATTGCAGGCACGCTTCCCGCGCACGCGGGTGGACGGCGACAGTATCTACGTCGTCGATGGTCATGTCTGGACGTCGGCGGGCATCGCGTCCGGCATCGACCTCGCGCTCGGCATGATCGAACGGGATATGAGCGCGGAAATCGCGCGCGAGGTCTCGCGGCTGCTGGTCGTTCCGTATCGGCGGCCCGGCGGGCAGTCGCAATTCTCCGCGATGTCGCGGATGGAGCCGGAATCGGATCGCATCCGCATCGCGCTGAATTTCGCCCGGGAACATCTGGCCGAAGCGTTGCCGGTCGAGCGGCTCGCCGATGCCGCCAGCTTGAGTGTGCGACAGTTCGGGCGTGCGTTTCGCCGGGAAACCGGCGAAACGCCGGCGAGGGCCGTCGAGCGTTTGCGCGTCGAAGCAGCGAGGCTGCGCCTTCAGGGCGGCAGCGAACCGATCGAACAGATTGCGCTGGCGGTGGGATTCACCGATCCGGAACGGATGCGCCGAGCGTTCGTCAAGCTGCTTGGACACCCGCCGCAAGCGGTTCGTCGCGAGAGCAGGTCGAACGCAGCGCGCTGATCGGTCGCCTGCCGATCGGCGCGCTGCATGGCCCACTTCCCGCTAACCGGCTATGGGCGCGTGAGCACGTAGCGCGCCAATTCGCCGGCCGTCAGCGATAGTCAGTCCTTGACCGGCGGGTAAGCGTTCCACATGTCGCGATGCAGCTTCCACGTGCCGCCCTGCTTCAGGAAGACGAGCGTCTGCTTGGCGCGGATCTTGAGCTTTCCCTCACCGTCTCGAACCTCCACGTCCGATACCTCCGTCACGACCCGGTCGTCACCGTAGAACTCGACGTTGCTGAACGATACGGTGCCGGGTTTCGATCCGGCATACCCGTTGGTGAAGTACTCGGCGATCGCGCGGCGGCCCGCGACTTTGTCGCCTCCCGGCGGCAAGAGCGTACCGTCGTCGGTATAGAGGCGGCTTATCGCGTCGTAGTCCCCACGTGCAAAGGCATCCGCCCAGCGCGTGTTCTCGGCCTTGATGGCCGCTTCGGGCGGGCGTTGCGCGCCACCGGCGATAGCCGGCGCCGTGAATGCAAAGAAGGACATGCACGCTGCAAACGCAGCAGTACGAAGATGAATCTGTCGCATCGAGTGAGTTCCGAATCGGTTTGAATTGAAGAGGCGGTGATCCGCACGCGTGGCCCGCAAGCGCGTCAACGAACGCCGGGAACGCGTGCGAGTCCCTTCGATGCGCCGGGCAGCTTCTTGTCGACCATCGCGACGAGTTCGGGCCGCGCATCTCTCGGATGACCGGAGTGGAACGGCGGATCGGGATCGTATTCGACGACGAGTTGCGTGTATTCGGCCGCCTGCCGGCCGCGCAGCTTCGCCGCCACGCGCAGCGCGAAATCGATGCCCGCCGTCACGCCGCCGCCGCTCATGAAGCGGCCGTCGTCGTCCTCGACGAAGCGATCGGGCACGGGAATCGCGCCATACTCGGACAGCTTGTTGAGAAAGGCCCAGTGGCAGGCGCTGCGCTTGCCGTCGAGCACGCCCGTCGCGGCGAGCACGAGCGAGCCGTTGCACACCGACGTCACGTGTCTGGCACTTTCCGCCAGGCGCCGGATCTGCGCCTGATACGCCGGCCGCATCGGCGCCGACAAATTGGACCCGCCGGGCACGAGAATCATGTCGGTCTTGTCGATGTCGGCCAGCCGTTCGGTCTTGCCGTACACGACGCCGAATTCGAGCGTCACGTCGCCGCCATCGAGGCTCGCATAGCGCACGTTCGTATTCGGTAACCGGTGGAAAATCTCGCTGGGGCCCGCGAAGTCGAGCAGCGTGCCGCCGTCATAATTGACGATCAGGATATCGAACGGCTCGTTCGGCGCGAGCAGCCCTGCGCTGCCCGTCCGTGCCAGCGCAGGCGTGGCGTGCCCGAGCAACGCGCCGCCGCCCAGCACGGCGCCAAGCGTGGCGGCGCTGCCGAACTTCAGGACATCGCGGCGCGAGCGGCCTGCCCGCGTAAGTTGCCTGGCAGAGGCCTGGTTATCGCTACTGTCGGTCAAGATGATTGCTCCTTGCACTTCGGCCCATCGGCGAGCGCAACCTCGCCGGGCCGGATGAAATAACCGCCACGGCGAACGGCGCGGCGAACGTGAAATCGGGATGGGGATGAGCCGGGATGGCGTGCCGGGCCCGGGAAGCGCGAAGCGCAAACTCAAAGCTGCGACGCGCCGCCATCGACGACCAGCTCCGTGCCGACGACGTACGACGATTCGTCGCTGGCGAGATAGAGCGCCGCGTATGCGATATCGTCGGCCTTGCCCATTCGGCCCGCCGGATTCGCTTCCGCGAATTCGGTCTTGCGGTCGCGCACCCATTCGTCAGGCTTGCCCCACTTCGAGAGCAGCGGCGTATCGATCGGGCCGGGCGCGATTGCGTTGAAACGGATTTTCCGGTCGAGAAATTCGTACGACCAACTGCGAGCCAACGATCGCACGGCGGCCTTCGCCGCCGCGGTCAGCGAGATGCCATGCTTGCCGGTCTGCGCGACGAACGAGGTATTGAGGATGACTGACGACCCTTCGCGCAGGTACGGCAGCGCTGCTCGAAGCGTGTACACCACGCCCTTGACGTTGACGTCCATGATGTCGTCATAGAGCGTGTCGTCGATGTCGTCGACTGCGGACGGGAAGGCCCAGCCGGCATTGGCGAACACGACATCGAGACCGCCGAACGTCTCGTTGGCCTCGGCAGCAATCGCGCGCATGTCGTCGAGCGACCGCACGTCGCCCTTGAGCACGACCGCATGCTTGCCGAGCTCCGCCTTCACGCGTTCGAATACGGTCTCGTCGCGCCCCGTCACCGCGACGCGCGCACCTTCCGCAATGAACAGCTTCGCGGTGGCGAGACCGATGCCGCTGGTGCCACCGGTGATCAACGCCGACTTGTTCTCGAGCCTCATCTTCCGTTCCTTTTCATGTCCGTGATCGATCGGGCCGAATACGCGACGCGCGATGGCGTTTGCAGGTTGGTTCCGGCTTGATCGTCCACGTGAAGTATGGAACGGGAGGTCGATGGCACAAAGGTCGTATAACCCTCAAAAAACGCCATTCGGTGCGAACGGGCACGACACACCGGACGACATCGTTCGCGGTACGTCGATGGCGGCACGCGGCACGGCATGCGCGTTCGAGCGGACTACGCGGACGCCCGCAGCGCGCGCTGCCCTGCCGCGAATGCAGCGCCCGCGAATAGCGTCAGCGCGGAATACACGAGCCCGCGTGCGAGCCCCGCACTGTCCGACACCCAACCGATCGCGACCGGCCCCGCGATCTGCCCGAACGCGAAGACCGTCGTGAATGCGCTGATGCCCTTCGCCCAGCCGTCGGGCGGCAGGTTGTGCCGCACGAAGGCCGTCGTGGAGGCAACCGCCGACAGGAACGTCGCGCCGAACAGCAAGCCCGACGCGAATGCGGCCGCCGGATGCACGAACAGCGCGGGCATCAGCGTCGCGACGCCGAGCAGCGCGTTGAGCACGGCGAGCGCCTGGCCGCCGCGCATCCGGTCGAGCAGCCCCGACCACAGCCGCGCCGACACGACGGTCGCGACGCCGAGCATCACGTAGAACGCGGCGACGACCGTGCCGCTCATCCCCGCACCACGCAGCAGCGCGACGATGAACGTCATGTAGCCGATATAGCCGACGCCGAACAGGCCGTAGCCGGCCAGCGCGAGTGAGAAGCGGGCGGGGCTCGCGGTCGCTGCCGGTTTCGCGCCGTCGCCCTGCCCGCCCGGCGCCGCATGTCCATGCTCGATGCGGCGCGCGGCCGACACGGCCACCGCCGAGAACAGCACGCACGCGACCGCGAGTGCGAACCACGCCGGCTGCCAGCCGTGTACACGGTGCACGAGCGTCGCCGGCACGAGCAGCGACGACGCGACGATGCCCCATCCGGTGCCGCCGTAATAGAGGCCGAGCAGCAGCCCTGCGTCGCGCGGCGCTGCGGATGCGAGCCGCGCGGCCAGCACGCCGCCGCTGATGAAGATCGACGCGCTGCCGATACCCGTCGCCAGCCGCTGCGCGAGCAGCGCGTACATGTCCGACGTGAGCCCGCCCGCGGCCATCAGCACGGCGGTCAACACACAGCCGGCCGCGAGCAGCGTGCCCGCGCGCCAGCGGCGCGACAGCAGCGGAAAGGCAAGCGCACCGATCAGGTAGCCGGCCGCGTTCGCCGTGTTCAGCGCGCCGGCCTGCGCGAACGTCCAGCCGAGATCGGCCTTCATCGGCGGCAGCAGCAGCGCATACGAAAAGCGCGCGAGGCCGAGCGCGATCGCGCTGCCGAGCGACAGACGGATTGCGAGCCGCCACGCGGCCATGCGGCCGGGATCGGTTGCGCCGGCGTCCGGCCGCGAGCGGCCGGCACGCTCCGGTTGCGGCACTGCGCGCATCGGGAGTGTCTCCATCGTTGTTCGATTCCGGGGCTTTCGCCGCCGTCGGTCGATCATACTTGAGCCGCCGTGAAACCGGCATGCGCTGCCGGCAAAAACCCGCCAGCCGACGCTGGCACGCACTACCGCCCGAGTCCGGCCACGAATGCCTCGAACAGCGCGCGCCCTTCGGGCCATCCGCCCAACCCCGACGCCGCGTTCAGATGGCCGCGTGCGCCAAGCAGAAGCGGCGTCGCGCCCCGTTCCGCGACCCATTCCAGCGCGCGCCCCGACGGATCGTACGGATCGTCCGTGCTCGCGATCGCCAGCACCGGCATGCGCCCGAACCGACCGCTCGGCAGGTTCGCGAACGCGGCGGCGGCAACCGGAAAGCGCGGCCCTGCCGGATCGGGCACGGCCACGAGAAACGCGCCGCGCACCGGGCGCGCCGAAACCGCATGCCAATACGCGAACAACAAGCAGCCCAGCGAATGACCAATCACGAGCGGGGGCGCCGCCGCGCTCGCCACGGCCGCGTCCAGCGCCGCTGTCCAGTCGGCCAGGTCGGGCGCATCCCACGAAGCCGGCGCGATACGCGCGGCGCCGGGAAACATCGTCTCCCAATGACTCTGCCAATGATCCGCTCCCGAATTGCCGATACCCGGCACGATCACGATCGCCTGATCCATCACACCCTCCGTCAACGAAAAGCCAGAGTGTGACCACGCGCCGGCCGGCACGGAATGGCAAGTCATCGGTTATTGAGACAAAATGCCGATGAATCAACGGTACCGGAGGACCGTCATGCCGGATGAAGTACTGGATCGCCTGGATCTTGCGATCCTCGAAGCGCTGCAGGAGAACGCGCGAACGCCGCTATCGGAGGTGGGCAGGCGCATCGGGCTGTCGCAGCCCGCGACCTCGGAGCGCGTCAAGCGGCTGGAAGAACGCGGCATCATCGCCGGCTACGGCGCACGGATCGATCCGGCGGCGCTGGGGTTGGGCATGATGGCCATCATCCGGCTCAAAACGACTCACGAGCACATCAAACCGGCGCTGCGCACGTTCGCCGAGATGCCGCATGTCATCGAAGTCCACCGCATGACCGGCGACGACTGCTTTCTGCTGAAGGTGCTGGTGCCGACACCGGGCCAGCTCGAAACCCTCATCGACGCGATTGCCCGCTTCGGCGCGGTCACGACTTCGCTGGTGCTGCGCTCCGAACCGACCAAAGCGATCGGAAAGGCGTTGCTGGGATGACGTGCGGATCGGCTGCGTGACACATGAATCGGCGGACCGGTTCGAGCGTCAGGCGATCGCGCACGCGATTTTCGCGAATGACATAAAGCGCAGCAATCCGGGCAATTGAATTCAAATTAAAAATAACCGAATTGATTTCGTCGATCCGAATTTCTTCAAATAAAAAAATGATGCGCGATCTGTCGCTCGTTTTATCCGGTTTTTCCAATATTTGAACCGCAAATGACTCATGTTTAGCACGTCACGGCTAAAAACATTGCAACGCATTGCATTCGAAAAATCATCAGACTAATATCGACGCCACTCGTCCGGCATTCACGAAATCCCGAACGAGGAGCGGCAATATTTTTTGCCGCGCTTTCATGTTGAATCACTCATGTTCACCACAGGAGAATTGACATGCAGGAAACTCAGCAGATCGAATTGCTTGACTGGATGCAGGAAGACACGCACCCCGAGGCCGTCGACATGATGGTCGAGGACGCCGTGGTGCCGTTCGGCACCGCGCTCTGGCCGGTCTGAGCGGGCCACCCGTTCTCGCGGAAGGGCCGCGGCCCTTCCGCCGCTTCCGGAGATACGCATGCTGAACCTGCACCGCGCGCTCGGCTTTCACCCGGCGCTGCGCGACAAGCTGGCACGCGGCGAATCGGGAAAACTGCTGGTCGGCTACGACACCCGCAATCGCGACGTCGCGTTGCGCGCCTTTTCCGCCCTGCCCGACTCACTCGCCGCGACCACCCTCTGCCTCGAAAGCACCCCGCCCGCCGACATCGCCGCCGCGCTCGTCGACGCCGACCTGTTCGTGCTGCTGTACGACTCGTCGTGCCTGCCGACGCCGTCGCCGAGCGGGCCGCCGTTCCTCGCCGCGATCCGCCCCGCGATCGTCGAGCACTGGAGCAAGTCGGTTTTGTTCAAGGATTACGGCCCGCATCTCGACGAGGCGTTCGCCGAATCGCTCGACGACATCGCCGCACGCAACGGCCGGCTGATCGAGGCCGCCGCGCGCGCATCGCGGATCCGCTTCGTCGACGAAGCCGGCAACGCGCTGACGGGCTCGCTCGCGCCCGACCAGAAATGGACGAGCGTGGACGGCATGGGCAACCTCGACGTCGTGCCCGGCGAGATCGCGACGCACGTGACCGACCTCAACGGCTCGGTCGTATTCAGCGGCACGTTTCTCGGCACCGTGCCGTTCGCGATCAAGTACAAGGTGGCCGAGCGGCTCGCCACGCTGCATGTCGAACACAGCATGATCGTCGATTTCGACACCGACGATGCGGGCTTCCGGCGTGATTTCTCGACCTATCTCGATCGGCACGCGAATCACCGGCGGATCGAGGAATTCGGCATCGGCACGAACCTCGGCATACGCGGCCTGTACGGCCGCAACGCGGGGTTCGAGGAACGCCACCCGGGGCTGCATCTGGGGCTTGGCGGCGGCGAAAACGGCAGCCACCATCTCGACCTGATCTTCGCACGCGGCACGCTCGCGTTCGACGAACGGATCGTGTTCGACGGCACGTTCGCCGTCTGACGCAGCGGCGGATTGCTCAGGCTTCGGCGGCCGCCGCGTCGCCGAGCCACTTGAACATCACGAAGCAGTCGACGAAGCCGAGCCGCGCGTGACGATATGCGCGCGGCAACCGGCCGACGATCTCGAATCCCAGCTTCTGCCACAGCGCGACCGCGACCTCGTTCGTCGCAACCACCGAATTGAACTGCATCGCGAGAAAACCACGCTCGCGCGCCACCTGCTGCGAGTGCTCGCACATCAGGCGCGCGACGCCGCGTCCGCGCGCGGCCTCGCTCACCATGTAGCCGCAGTTGCTCACGTGCTTGCCGGGGCCGGCCGCGTTCGCCTTCAGGTAATACGAGCCGAGCACCACGCCGTCCTCCTCGGCGATCCACGTGCAGAGCGGCGCTTCGAGCCACAATGCGCGTGCCGCTTCCGGTGTCGGGTCGGGATCGAATGCGTAGGTTTCCTGAGCAGCGACGATGGCGCGGTAGGTCGGCCAGAAACGCGCGAAATCGTCGTCGGTCATCGGGCGGATCGTGATCATGCGGGGGCTCTCTTGAAGGTGATGTCGACAGGCAAGTCAGGCAAACGAGCGATCGTACCGCGATTCATCGCGGGTCGCGTGCTCTCAGCGCCGCACCGCGATACGCGCCCGGCGGCACGCCGTGTCAGCGCGTGGACGCCTGCGAAAAGCTGGACGGATCGCCGAAGCCAAGCCGCTCGGCCGCGGCGCGCGCCCCTTCATCGCACCATCGATACCGGCCGTTTGGCCGAATCGTCACGCGCCACACCGGATGAAAAAAATGATCGTCGGCCGGGAAGCGAGCGCCATGCCCTGACATCCCGAGCCATGGAGACGCCGCATGCGCGTCGGCCACCCAGCCATTGCGATGCGAACGTCTCGCTCCATTTACTTATTTGTAGTTTATAAGTTACAATGCCTTCCAGGTTCGAACTGCTTCGCTATCAGCGCGACGACGGTCGCGAGCCTTTCACCGAATGGCTGAACGCCGTGCGTGACAAGCTCGCGCAGGCACGAATCCGCGAACGCCTGCTCCGTGTGCAGGCCGGCAATTTCGGCGACTGCGAGCCGGTCGGCGAAGGCGTGATCGAACTGCGCGTCCATGTCGGCGCCGGCTACCGCGTGTATTTCGGTCGGCACGGCAGCGCCTTGGTGTTGCTGCTGTCCGGCGGCGACAAGGCCTGTCAGTCCGACGACATCAGGCGCGCCAAGGAACACTGGTCGAACTGGAAACGGAGGCAAACATGAACAAGCTCAAAGGCGCGGTATCGCACCACGACGCGGAAGTCGCCGAACTCGGCGCCGATCGCGAGCTCGCGGTCGCCTATCTGCGCGTCGCGATGGAATCGCTCGACGATCCGGAGAACCGCGCGGCCGGGTTGCTCGCGCTGCGCACGGTCGCGGAAGCGTATGGCGGGCTCGGCGCCGTCGCGGCCGAGGCCGGCATCAGCCGCGAATCGCTGTATCGCACGCTGTCCCCGAGCGGCAACCCGACGCTGAAAACCCTGCTCGCGGTGCTCAAGACCGTCGGCCTGCGCCTGTCCGTCGTTCCCGCGCAGCCGTCGCACGCTTGAGGGCCGCACGTCACGCCCTGCCCATTCACGGCTTCACCATCCAGACCAGCAACATCTCCTCCGGCCCGGCCGTCGTCCCCGCCGGCGGATGCTCGATCCTCGGCTCGACCGCCAACGCGTGCGCAATCGCCGCCGCATCGTCGATCGTCGTCGTGTGCACGAGCGTCATCAGCCGCGCCGGCCGGCGCAGCGTTTCGCGATACAGCGCGCCGTACCACAGCGGCCGCATGCCGAGCGCATCCTGCAACACGTACGGATAACGCCACAACCGCAGCACGAAGCGGCTTTCCGGGTGGGCCGGATCGACGCGGACGAAGACGCGCCGCGTGCTTTCGCCATGGGTATAGCGCGGCAGTACGGGCAGCGTGTCGACGGGCGCCTGCGGCGCCAGCCAGCGCAGTGCGGTGGCCGGCGACCACGGCGTCGCGCGCTGCCAGCCGGCCTGCGCGAGATGACGGACGAGCGTGTCCGACGTCGCGCTCCATTGCAGCGGCAGATATTCCTCGCGGTCGCCGCCGATCTCGGTGCGCCGCGTCGGCACGCGCTGCCACCCGCCGCGCAGCCACTGGTCGACGGTCATCGCGACCACATCGCCGACATGCGGACGCGCCGCGCGATCGCGCTGCCATTGCGCGGGCACCGTCCATACGCCGGCCGTCGCGAGCACGACGACGACTGCGACGAGCGCGCCTCGCGGCTGCACGTGCTCGCGCACGCGCCAGTACGCATGGGCGCCGGCGAGCAACGCGAACCACGCGAGCCCGAGGCTCCATCCACCCAGCAGGCCCGACAGCCAGGTATCGCCGACATACAGCCGCGCGAAGCCGCCGAGCACGATCCACAACACGACCGCCGTCACGACCGGAATGCGCCACAGCGCGGGCCGGTCGCGCGTGATCAGCCAGCCGAGGCCGCTGCTCGAGAGGATCGCGAAGGCGGCGTCGGCATCGGGCAGCGGCACGTGCAGCGCACCGGGCGGCAGGCTCGCGGGCGTCGCGCCGGGCACGCCCGCGCCGAACACCGGCACGAGCGCGACGGCGACGCCGACCGTCGCGAGCCACCATGCGGCCGTCAGCCAGCAGCGATGGATCATCAGCCAGACGAGCAACGCGGCCGCGACGATCAGCCCCGTGTCGTGCCCATGCAGGATGGCGAGCGCACTCATCGCGGCGTCCGCGGGCGGCGTGCGCAGGTTCTGCAGGAATGCATACAGCGCGATGTCCGCATGCATCAGCGGATCGTTCGCGACGACGTCCTGCACGATCCCCGCGAACAGCCACACGCAGCCGATGAACAACAGCGCAAGCACGGGCACCGCGCCCGGCAACCCGCGCAGGTACGCGATGCCGTCGTGCAGCCGCGCGCCGAACCGCGGCCAGCGGCGCGCGCATGCATGCACGGCGTCGGCGAGCGCGCGGCACAACAACGGCCATCCGCGCCGCAGCGCGACGCGCACGCCGATCCACACGAGCGCGACCAGCGCGGCCACGACCAGCAGGATCGCGGCGACCCGCACGCTGATCGCCGCGGCGAGCGCGGCCGACGCGCCGAACAGGATGCCGGGTGCGATGTGGACAGGCGCCCACACGAGCGCCGAGATCACGTTGACCGGATAGAACGACCGACGCGGCAGCGTCGCGCAGCCGACGACGACCGGCACGACCGCACGCACCGGCGCGAGAAAGCGCGCGAGCACGATGCTCTTCGTCCCGTGACGCAGCACGAACTCCTCGCCGCGCGCGTAGGCGCTCGCGTAGCCGAAGCGCGCCCACGCGTTGCGGATCATCCCGCGGTAACGTCGCCCGAGTTCGTAGCTGATCCCGTCGCCGATCACCGCGCCGACGGCCGCGACGCCGATCGTCGCCCATGCGTCGAGCGCGCCCGCGCCGATCAACGCACCGGCCGCGAACATCACGGCGCCGGCCGGCACGATCGTGCCGATCAGCGCGATCGCCTCGGCACAGGCAGCCACGAACACGATCGCCAGCACGAGCAGCGGATGCGCGCCGATCGCGCCGATCCACGCGTGGATCGTGTCGCTCATCGCACACTCCCGGACGGGGCGGCCCGGTGCGCGAACGGCGGGCCGGCAGGGGGATTGGAGACGTTCATCGCGACATGCGCACGCTCGCGCCGGTGGCGGGGTCAGGGATCAATCGAACTCGTGTTGCCGCGCGTCGGCCTCGAGCGGTGCGTCGTGGTAGCCGACCGTCGCGATCTCGTGCAGATAGCGCGCAAGAAACGCGCCGATCGAGCCGGCGGCCTCGTATTGATGCACGTGCCGGAATTCGTGCGTCAGCAGGCGGCGCGTGTCGTGCCCGCGCAGCACGTACACCGCGTGACCGAGCGTGAGGCCGATCGTCCCGGGCGACAGCAGCCCCGTGTCGCGGGCGATCGCAGCGAGCGTCGGCGTGTCGGGAAACGGCATGCGATCGACCGCCACCACGCGGATCCGGTCCGGTTGCACGACGCCCACCGTGCGCGCGTCGTCAGCTTGGGCCGGCGTCAGCGGCGCACCCAGCGCGAGCCCGCGCGCCGCCTCCGCTTCGGCCCATGCGACGGCGGCGGGCAGTGCGGACGGCAGGATATCGGCAAGGTCGATCATTGCAGGGGCTCCTCGGTTCGCGCGGGTGGCATCGGGCACCAGTTTAGTCCCGAATCGGAACGGGTCGGGGGACGGCTCCCGTGATGCCGCGCCGGCCGCGATCTGGTACAGCGATCACCACGGAATACCCTGTTCGGATGCGCGTCGCACCGTACCCTTTCCCGGGGATTTCGCGAACGCGTACCGTTTTCGGGTTCGGAGGCACATATTGGTCAGAAGAACGGCCGCGGCGACAACCGGACGGCAACGCGCGTCATCCCGAAGAGGGTCGCTGGAAGATGATCAAGGTAATTCTGGCTGACGATCACGTGGTCATGCGGGACGGACTGCGTCACATCCAGAAAAGCGCGCAGTTGAACGATGCGTACGAACGGCTCGAACAGCGCGTCGCCGCGTGCACTGCGCAACTGGGCGCGTCGAACCGCGACCTGCGGCGTGAAGTCGAGGAGCGCGTGCGCGCGGAGCGGGCGCTGCAGGTGTCGCGCGACGAGCTGCTCGGGATCGCCGCGATCAGCGCCAGCGCGCGCGAAGCCGAGCAGCGCCCATCGCGCGCGAACTGCACGACGAACTGGCGCAGACGCTCGCGACGCTGAAGAACGATCTCGAATGGCTGATCGACCCGGCCCCCATCAAGCCTGCGCCGCCACCATCCCGCGCTCCGACCGCGTCCACGCGACCAGCGCGCCGATGCCGAGCAGTGCGAGGCACACGATCGGCACGATCATCGGCCCGAACGCGGTGCCCGTCATCTTGCCCGCGAACGGCATCAGGTTCTGGCTGAAGAAGCCGCCGAGGTTGCCGATCGAGTTGATCGCCGCGACGCTCGCAGCCGCCCGCGCGCCGGTGAAATAGCGCGGCGGCATCGACCAGAAGCACGGGTACAACAGCGGAATGCACGCGCCGCCGAGCACGAGCGCGATGAAGCGCAGCGGCGTCGACGGCAGCACGAGGCTCAACAGGAAGCCGAGCGCGCCCAGCGCCGCGACGATCGCGATCGTACGCAGGATGCTCTTCGCGCGACGCAGCTTCGCCGGCAGCCACAGCAGCAGCAACACCGCGAGCGCCCACGGCAGCATGCTCAGGAATCCGTTCGTCGTGCTCGACACGCCGAACGATTTCACGAGCGTCGGCAGCCAGTACGTGACGCCGTACAGCGACGTCGACATCAGCATGTAGGTCGCCGCGAACAGCATCACGCGCGGATCGAGCAGCGCCTTCCACGGCTGACCGTGCTCGGCCTGTGCCGGCTTCTCGCGCTCCAGCGCGGCCGCGACGATCTGCTTCTCGCGCTCGTCGAGGAACGGCGCTTCGCGGAACGACGCGGGCAGCACGCGAAACACGACGATCGCGACGATCACCGCCGGAATGCCCGTCGCGACGAACACCCACTGCCAGCCCGCCAGCCCCCACACGCCGTTCAGGCTCAGCAGCGCGCCGCCGACCAGCGAGCCGAGCATGTTCGCGAGCGCGCTGCCGAGCGTGAAGATGCCGAGCACCTTCGCGCGGTAGCTCTGCGGGAACCACAGCGTCAGGTAATAGATCACGCCCGGATAGAAGCCGGCCTCGGCGATGCCGAGCAGGAAGCGCAGCGAGCAGAACACGGGCATCGACGTCGTGAAGCCCATCAGCACCGTGATGAGCCCCCACGTCAGCATGATCCGCGCGAGCCACACGCGTGCGCCGTAGCGATGCAGCGCGAGCGTGCTCGGTACCTCGAACAGCAGGTAGCCGATGAAGAACAGCGACGACGCGAGCCCGAACGCGGCTTCCGTCATGCCGAGGCTGTGCACCATCTGCAGTTTCGCGAACCCGACGTTCTGCCGGTCGATGAACGCGATCAGGAACATCACGACGAGGATAGGCATCAGGCGCCGCGCCATCTTCGACATGATGCGCCGTTCTTCGGCGGACGCGGGGTCCAGGGTATCGGTAGCGTTCACTTCAGGCTCCTTGCGTGAATCGGTTGCGTATCGGTTGTATATCGGTTGAAACGGCGTCGCGCGCGACGAACGCGCTGGCGTCGGGTGGTTCGATGCATGGCATCGGATCGCGGCAAACGCGGCTCAACCCGACCGGTAGTCGTCGAGCATCGGCGCGAACATCTCGTGCCACGCGCGCGGCTTCGCCTTGATCGTACCGGCCAGGTACAGGAATTCGACGTAGTCCATCAGCTGGTTCGGCAGCACCGAGAAACGCGTGTCGGGCGCGGCGAGCATTCGCATCACGTCGTCGTGCGACACGCCGACGCCCGACGACGCCGCGTAGAGCGCGGCCGCCGCGCGCGGGTCCTGCGCGATCAGGCGGTTCGCTTCGTCGAGCGCGCCGAGAAACGCGACGGCCAGCGCAGGCTGCGCATCGACGAGCCGCTTCGGCGCGAACACGACGTCGAGCGTCAGCGGGCCGAGCACGTCGACCGAACTCACGACGCGATGGATGCCCGGCTGCCGCAATTCGAGCGTCGAGAACGGCGGCGACGTGAAATGCGCGGTCACGCCGTTCTCGCGGCGGATCAGCGCCTGCATCGCCTGCGGATGCGGCAGGTTCACGGTGATCGAATCGAGCTGCGCGAAATGCCTGGCGCCGAGCTGCCGGCTCGCGACCATCTGCAGCACGACCGCCGACAGCGACGTGCGGATGCCCGGCACCGCGATCCGGTCGGACGGCGTGAAGTCGCGAAGCGACACGAGGCCCGGCCGGTTCGCGTTCAGCGACAGCGACGTGGTCGACAGCCCGCTGATGCCGATCACCTCGACGTTCGGAATGCCGCGCGCCCGCGCCCACAGTTCGATGAACCCCGGCGCGCCGGCGCCCGCGAAATCGAGCGTGCCGGCCATCATTGCGTCGTTGACGGAATTGCCGCCGTCGAGCAGCACCCATTCGACCGCGACGTCGCGCACGCCGTGGCGCGCCGCATGCCGCTCGAACAGCCGCTGCTTTTCCATCACGAGCAGCGGCAGGTACAGCACGCCATAGCCTTTCGAGATCCGCACCGTGCGCGGCTTCGCGCGCACCAGCGCCGGCGCGGCGAGCACGCCGAACCCGGCGGCGATCAGTGCGCGGCGGCGCGGCGACGCCGTCATGCGTGCGCCGCCGTGCGGCGGGCGGCCAGCGGCCACGCGCAGGCCGGCGTGGCGCCGCGGCGCGCGTTCGTCGTGCCCGTGACATGCTGCATGTTGCCGTCTCCTTGAATATTTCTGGTATTAATGCCGTCCTTGCATCCTGCTTCCGGCTCGACACAGGTTATCGACCGAGTCTGAGAAAATGCTGACATCCCGGCCCCGGGAAAACCCCTAATCCACCTACCTGCAAACGGCACCATGCGCATTCTCGTCGTGGAGGACGATGCCGAAATCGGCGCGGCGATCCGCAGCCGCCTGGCCCGGCTCGGCCACGCCGTCGATCTCGAAACCGACGGCGCGACCGCGAACGGGCTGTTGCGCGTCGAGCGCTTCGATCTCGTCGTGCTCGATGCGAACCTGCCCGGCATGGATGGCTTCACCGTGCTGCGCAACCTGCGCGCGTCGGGCAGCACGACGCCCGTGCTGCTCGTCACCGCCCGCTCGGCGATCGACGACCGCGTGAGCGGCCTCGGCCTCGGCGCCGACGACTACCTCGTGAAGCCGTTCGACTATCGCGAACTCGACGCGCGCGTGCAAGCGCTCCTGCGCCGCAACAGCGGTCACGCGAACGACGTGCTGACGCTCGGCGGCCTCGTGATCGACCGCAGCAGCCGCCTCGCGGAACTCGACGGCCAGCCGCTGTCGCTGTCGCGCCAGGAATTCGCGCTGCTCGAAATCCTCGCGAGCCGACCGCAACGCATCTTCTCGAAGGAAGAACTGCTGAATCAGTTGTTCAGCTTCGGCAACGAACCGACCGCGAACGCGGTCGAGCAATACGTGACGCGCGTGCGCCGGAAGCTGCAGGGCAGCTCCGTCGAGATCCGCACCGCGCGCGGGATGGGGTATCAGATTGCCGCGCATTGACTGGTTCCCGAAGACGCTGTTCGGGCGCACGCTGCTGTTCATCGCGCTCGTCGTCGCGACCGGCGCGCTCGCGCTCGCGGCGATCGCGCGCTACTACGCGGGCGTCGCGGCCGAACGCGCGTACGACCAGTTGCTGGCGGGCGCGTCGATCCAGGTCGCGGAAAACCTCTATGTACAAGGCGGCGTGCTCGCGCTGAATCCGCCGGTCGCCGCGCTGTCGACGCTGTCGCGCTACGACCTCGTCTACTACAAGGTCGTCGATTCGCGCGGCGTGGTCGTGGCCGGCTACAACGATCTCGCGAGCGCCGCGACGCTCGCCGCCGCGAAGCAGGGCCCCGCGTTCGCGAATGCCGTCTACCAGGGGCACCCGATCCGCACCGCGACGATCGCCCGCTACATGCCCGAGGAAAGCACGCCGGGCTGGGCGCTCGTGACGGTTGCGCAGACAACCAACGCACGCCAGCAGTTGACGAACGACATGAGCATCAAGGTGTGGACGCTGATCCTGCTGATGAGCGTGCTCGCGATCGGCGCGAGCGGCCTCGCGATCCGGCGCGGCCTGCGCCCGCTCGCGCGGATCGGCACGATCATCGCCGCGCGCGACCCGGCCGACCTGCGGCCCGTGGCCGTCGATACGCCGAGCGAGATCGACGCGATCATCGGGTCGATCAACGGGCTGATGCGACGGCTCGCGGAGCGGATCAACGCGATGCAGCGCTTCATCGCCGACGCCGCCCACCAGATGCGCACGCCGCTCGCGCGGCTCGACGCGCAGATCGAACTGCTCGACGGCGAAACCGATCCCGCGCGCCGTGCGGCGCGCCTCGATGCGCTGCGCGCGACTTGTTCGGACGTCGGCCGGCTCACCGGTCAGTTGCTCAATCATGCGATGGTGATTCATCGCACCGAGGCCGTGCCGCTGCAACCCGTCGAACTCGTCGCGCTCGCGAAAGAGGTGCTGGGCCGTACGATTCCGCTCGCCGGTGAGCGCGACGTGGCCGTTGCGTTCGCGAGCGATGCGCCGCATGCATGGATCGACGGCGATGCGATCAGTCTTCAGGAAGCGCTGTCGAACGTGCTGCACAACGCGCTGCTGCACGGCCATGCGGACGACATCGTCGTGTCGGTCGCGACCATCGGCAACGCGGATCGGGCGGTGACGCTGACCGTCACCGACAACGGGCGCGGGATGCCGCGCGAGCACTGGGACGCGGCCCTGCAACCGTTCGTGCGGATCGCGCCGGACGGCAGCGAGCGTCGCACGGGGTCGGGACTCGGGCTCGCGATCGTGCAGGAAGTGATGAAGGCGCACGGCGGGCGCGTGGGGTTCGCGTTTCCCGATACGGGCGGGTTCGCGGTGGTGTTGACGTTTCCGTGCGCGGCAGGAACCGCCGCAGAAACGCGCCATGGACCGTCAGCACCTGAGCGCGCGGCGTGACGCAGCCCCCTGCCCGCGTCACGCCTTGTGCGTCGACAACAAAATGCTCGTCTCGGTATTCGCGATCCCGTCGATCAACCGGATCGCGCCGAGCACGCGATCGAAGTGCTCGAGCGAATCGGCATGCAGCTCGGCGACGAGATCCCAGCGGCCGTTGGTGCTGTGGTTCGACGCGACGTTCGGATGCCCGCGCAGCACCTTCACCACTTCCGCGCCGCGATTGCCCTGCACCGCGATCGACATCAGCGCGCGGATCCGGTGCCGTTCGGCCGCCGGCTTGAGCCGCACCGTGTAGCCGACGATCACGCCGTTCTTCTCCAGCCGCGTCAGCCGGTTCTGCACGGTCGCACGCGCCACGCGCAATGCCTTCGCCAACGCGACGACGGGCAGTCACGCGTTGTCGCGCAGCAGCGCGATGAGCTCGCGGTCGACGCTCGACGCTCGGCAGGATACTTCGATCTCCAAACGAGATCGAAGCATCCTGTCCTGTTTTCAATCGGCCAGCAGCTTCAACCCCGCCGGCAGCGTCTCGCCGAACACGCGCACCGTATCGGCTTCGTCGAACGCGATCGCTTCACGAACCATGTCGATCCACGCCGCCGACGCATTCGCGGCCGACAGGCGCTTGATGACGGCTTCGCGCGTGTCGTCCGGCAGGTCGCGCGAGCGGTCGCCCGTCATCCGCGCAATCTGTGCCGCTGCGAACGCCGCGGGCTCGACCTGCTTCCAGTCGAGCGCGAACAGCGCATCGAGCCAGCCGATGACGGTTTCCGGCGGCACGACGCCGTGCGCGCTGCCGTAGAACGGCCGACGCGCACCGATCCGCCCGAGCGCCCACGCACACAACGCCCGTTCGGCCGGCTTCTGCAATTGCGCGATCAGGCGCTCGGCGAGCTCGACCTTGCGCTCGACGGGCAGCCGTTCGAGCGACGCGGACAGCCGCGTCATGTCGGCCGGCCCGACCTTGGCCGGATCGAACGGCAGCTTGCGCCGCTTGTCGTCGGACGGTTCGAGGAACGCGATCGCGTCGCGCACCTGCGCTTGCGCATCGTCGTCGAGGCCGCCAGCCACGCGCCGCCACAGCGTCCACCACTCGGACCACACCTGGGCGTCGGTCACGTATTGAATGCCGTCGTCGAACAACGGCCACAGCTGCTCGATGCGCCACGCATCGAGCGGATGGCCGAAACCCGGACGCAGGCAATACCCGGCAAGATTCAGCCAGGCGCGCTCGTGATCGGCCGAGCGACGACGCCGCCGCGCCCGCGCAAGCAAAGCGTCGAACAGTTCGCGTGCGAGCGCGACGTCCCAGTCTTCGCGCGCGCCGAGCACCTGTTCGAGTTGCGTGCGCAACCGGCGCGTGTCCTTCGGCGTCACGCCCGCGGCCTTGCTGCCGAACGAGCGCTCGATCAGCGCGATCGCCTGGTCGAGACGCGGATGCCGCGTGGCCGCGGCATCGTCGCCGTGAACCGGCGCATCGCCGCGCAACTGGAATTCGAGCCGCCAGCGGCGCGCCGCGTCGTCAGTCGCGATGCAATGCATTTCGAGCGTGCCGACCTCGGTCAGCGACGCGGTGAGCTTCACCGGCGTCTCGCGCGCGTCGCTGCCCGCCTTCGCATCGACGACCGTCGCGATCGGCGGCAGCCGCACGAAATCGCCGCCGTCGAGATCGACGAGATCGCCGGGTCGATATTGCGTGTCGGCCACCGTCGACACGAGGTGAAAACGCACCGGCTGCCCGAGTTGCAGCGCGAACGTGCGATCGTCGAGCCGGATCTCGCGGCCCTCCTCCGCGCCGCGCGGCAACAGGCAGACGCCGCGTGCGGCCGAATCGTCCGCACCATCGTCGAGCACGAGGAAATAGCTGCGCGCGGAGCCGCCGCCGATACGCGGCGCATGGCCGGCACGCGCGAGTCCGTAGGCCACCGCGCCGCGCGCGACGGCCACATCGGGATGCGCGTTGTGCAGTACGTCGAGCGGCGCGCCGCGCCACGCGCCGAGTGTCTGCGCGAGACGGCCGGCGAGCGCGCGCGCACGGAACACACCGCCATTGAGCAGCAGCGTGTCCGGCAGCGGGCCTTGCGCATGACGCTTCAGGAACGCGGCGACGTGGCGCGTGACGGCCGCGTCGCTCGCATACGGCAAGCCGAATTCGACGATCGCCGCGCGCGCACGGCGCGGCAATTCGCCGGCATCGACCTGCGGAAAGAACCCGTCGACGACGATCTGCTCGACTTCCTGCCGTGTCAGCTCGGCCGAGCGCGCGCCGCCGACGAGCTTGCTGCCCGCGCCGAGCAGCGTGACGGTGACGGACGCAGGCGCGTCGTCGCCGAGTAGCCGCTCCTTGGCCGCGCGGCAGCGCTCGACGAGTTGCGACAGGCTCGCGGCCGACAGCCGCGTACCGGGCTCGGTCAGCCGCGTCTCGACCAGGCGCGCGAGCGCGAGGTCCATGTTGTCGCCGCCGAGCATCAGATGGTTGCCGACGCCGACGCGCGTGAAGGTCGGCTCTCCGTCGTCGCCCGGCGCGACGTCGACGAGCGTGAGGTCGGTCGTGCCGCCGCCGACGTCACAGATCAGCACGCGCCGCGCGGCGGCGAACGTCTCGCGCAACGTGCCGCGCTGACCGTACAGCCAGTCGTAGAACGCGGCCTGCGGCTCTTCCAGCAATCGCAGCGCCGGCAGCTTCGCGCGTCGCGCGGCCTCGACGGTCAACGCGCGCGCGCCGTCGTCGAACGACGCGGGCACCGTCAGGATCACGTCCTGCTCCGCGAGCGGCGCATCGGGAAAGTGCGCGTCCCACGCGTCGCGCACATGCGCGAGATAGCTCGCGCCCGCATCGACCGGCGATACCTTGTCGACGCCGTCGGCCGCGCCCCACGGCAGGATCGTCGCGAGCCGGTCGACCGCCGCGTGCGACAGCCAGCTCTTCGCGCTCGACACGAGCCGGCCCGGCACCTGCGCGCCGAGCGTGCGCGCGTAGCGGCCGATCACGGCCGGCGGCGCGTCGTCCGCCCCGCCGTCACGGCCGCCGCCCGAATGGGCGAGCGCGCCGCGCACGCCAGCCGCCTGCCACGGCAAGCGCAGCGCGTCCGGCGGCAACTCGCCCGCCGCCGGGTGATAGCGCACCGACGGCAACAGCGGCTGCGCGGCCACCGCGCCCGGCCCGACCAGTTGCTCGACGTCGAACACGCGGATCGCGTCGGAACCGGCCTCGACGTATGCGACGACGGTGTTGCTCGTGCCGAGGTCGATGCCGACCGTATAACGCTTCATCGCGCTCAGGCGGCGCCGCGCACGTCGAACTCGACCTTCCAGCGCTCGTTCGTGCCGCTCGGGATCGCCTCGAGTTCGAGCGTGCCGGCTTCGGTCACGCGCGCATGCAGCTTCACCGGCACGACTTCGCCGACCGTACGCCCTTCGGCGGGCAGCGTCGCCTGGATTTCTTCCAGTTCCTGCAGCTCTTCCGGCGACCAGTAGTCGAGCAGCGTGCCGACCTGATCCTGGCGGCGCACCGACGAACCGAAGAAGCGGAACTGCACCGGTTCGCCGACGACGAGGCCGAACTCCTGCGGCGGCAGCGCCGCGTCCGAGCCTTCCTCCATCCCGAACGGCGCGACGCACAGCGCCTGCACCGGCGGTTCGAGCCCCGGCACCGCGGGCATCGCCGATTCGATCGCGACGTAGTATGCGCGCGCCGTGCCGCCGCGAATGCGCACGCCACGGCCGCGCTTCACGTAGCCGTAATACGCCGCGCCGCGCGCAACCGCGAGATCGAGATCGGCGCCTTCGAGCAGGCGCGCGGGCGGCGCGCCTTCGGCGGCGAGCCAGCCGTTGAGCGTGTCGAGCACGCGCTGCGTGAGCAGCGTCGACTTGAACACGCCGCCGTTGAACAGCACGGCGGTCGGATGCAGGAACGTCGCGCCGGGCGGCAGCGTGCGCTGCACGCCTTCGAGCGTGTCGAGCGCCGCAACCTGGCGGCCGAGGAACGCCGCGAGATGGCGCGTGATGCCGGCGTCCTGCGCATACGGCAGGCCGAGCTGCGTCAGGCCGACGCGCGCGCGGCTCACCGGGCGCGCGGCGGCATCGACTTGCGGAAAGAAGCCTTCGAGGACCGTCTGCGTGAGTTCCGCGCGCGTCAGCTCGGTGCGGATCGAGCCGCCGATCAGCTTCGAGCCGCGGCTCGGCACGACGAGCGGCACCGCATCGGTGGTCGGGTCGGACAGCAGCGTTTCCTTGGCCGAGCGGCACGCGTAGGTCAGCGCGCGCAGTTGCCACGGATCGGCCTGCGTGCCCTGCTGCGCGAGCTTGCGCGCGACCACGTGCGCGAGCGCGAGGTCCATGTTGTCGCCGCCGAGCAGGATGTGCTCGCCGACGGCCACGCGATGCAGTTCGAGATTGCCGTCGCGCTCGACCACCGCGATCAGCGACAGGTCGGTCGTGCCGCCGCCGACGTCGACGCACAGGATCAGGTCGCCGACCTGCACCTGCTTGCGCCAGCCGCCCTCGCTCTTCTGGATCCAGCTGTAGAGCGCCGCTTGCGGCTCTTCCAGCAGCGTCATCCGCGAATAGCCGGCGGCCCGCGCGGCTTCCGCCGTCAGTTCGCGCGCGGCCGGATCGAACGATGCGGGAATCGTGACCGTCACGTCCTGGTCGGCGAACGGCGCGTCGGGGTGTGCATGGTCCCACGCTTCGCGCAGGTGCGTCAGGTAGCGGATCGAGCTTTCCAGCGGCGATACGCGCGCCACTTCCGGCGGCGCATCGCTCGGCAGGATCGCCGCGCGGCGGTCGACGCCCGGGTGGCACAGCCAGCTCTTCGCGCTCGACACGAGGCGGATCGGCGTGCCGGCGCCGCGCGTGCGCGCCATTTCGCCGACCGCGAAGCCGCGCGAGGCCGTCCACGGCAGCGTCAGGTCGCCCTGCGTCAGTTCGCTTTCATGCGGCAGGTAGAGGAACGACGGCAGCAGGTCGCGCGATTCCAGCGCGCCGGGCGCGGTGAGCTGCGCGATCGGCAGCACCTGCTGCACGATCTTTTCGCCGTCGCTCGTGCTGCTGTCGACGTACGACAGCGCGCAATGGGTCGTCCCGAGGTCGATACCGATCGAATAGCGCGGATCGCTCACAGTTCCACCTCCGCCGGTGCGATCACCGATGCGTCGTGGCTGCCCGTCAGCTTCGGCAGGCGCACGTCAGACACGCGCCAGCCGCGATGGCTGACGGTGCCGGTGAACGGCGCGGAGCCGACCACGTTGCCGGTCACGCGTACGGCCGTCGCGTCGAAGCCGGCCGGCAGCGTCACACGGCTGCCTTCGGCTTCGTCGCGCACCGGCACGATCGTGAAGTGTTCGCGCAGTGCGGCGCGGCAGCCGTCGTGCACGAGGCGCGCGGCGGCGCCGATGTCGGCGTCCGCGTAGCCGGCGATGTCTTCCTCGACGAAATCGATGAAGCGTGCATCGCGTTGCAGCAGGCCGAGCAGTTGCAGGGCAGCCTGCGGGCTCGATTCGCGCAGCTCGGGGGCCGGCGCCTTCACGGGCGCCGCGGCCGGTGCCGGCGCAGCAGCGGGTGCCGGTGCTGCCGGGGCCTGGGCAACCGGCGCCGCCGGGACGCCGTCGCGCACGCGCAGCACTTCGGCCGCGAACTCGCGGTTGCCGAGCACGGAGAAGAACGTGCCGACGGCCAGCGACAGCCGGCCGAAGAAGGACAGGTTGGATTCGGGCATGGGGTCTGGACTCCTGTGGGCTCGCAGCACGGCGAGCGATCTTGCCTGGGCGCCCGGCCGCAGCGTGCGGAATGCGCACTGCCGCCGCCCGGCGCGTGATTCGAACGCGCCCTCGCGGGTGCGGAAAACCCGTATTTTGCCCTGTGGCGGGCGAACCGGGCAGAAGTCGGGGGACAGAACACCGCAGCGCGGCGGTTTCGGCCGCGCCGGATCGCAAGTCGGGTGCGCCCGAGCGCGATGCTGCGACGCGTCAGCGCGGCTTGCGCCGCCGGGCCGCCTTCGCTTCGAAATCGCGCGACAGCATGCCGAGCGTGACTTCGCCGAAGCGCGCGAGCAGCGAGGCTTCGGCCTCCTTCAGCGTCGCCGACAGATGCGCGTTGACGGCCTGCTCGACCAGGCACTCGGGCGCATCCTCGGACACCAGGTCGGAAAACAGCGGCGGTTCGCCCACCGCGCGATAGACGTCGAGCAGCGTGATGTCGTCGAGCGCGACGCTCAGCGCCCAGCCGCCGCCGTGCCCCTTCTCCGACTGCACGTACCCGCAATCGCGCAGCCCGCCGAGCAGCCGCCGCACGACGACCGGGTTCGTGCACAGCATCGTCGCGATCGTCTCCGACGTCAGCGGACCGTCGGCCTGGTCCATGTGGATCAGCGCATGCAGCATGCGCGACAAACGACTGTCGGTTCTCACGGGCGGGACTCCCTTTTCTCGAAACTTCTGAAGTTGCATGAATGATACCATCGCCCTATCATGCAACTTCTCGTGTTTCATGAGTTGTCCGCCAGCGAAGCACGTGGTCATTCAAGCAGGTTCAGAAAGGAGTCGATGCATGCATTCCCATCATGAAGTGATCGTGATCGGCGGCAGCTTTGCCGGGTTGTCGGCCGCGATGCAACTGGCGCGGGCACGCCGCCGCGTGCTCGTGATCGACGCCGGCCGGCCGCGCAACCGCTTTGCCGAACACGCGCATGGCTTCTTCGGGCAGGACGGCAAGCCGCCCGCGCAGATCGTCGCCGAAGCGAGCGCGCAACTCGCCGCGTATCCAACCGTGCAGCGTATCGACGGCGAGGTCCGCACCGCCGAACGCAACACGGATGGGCGCTTCGACGTGACGCTGGCCGATGGCCGCCACGCGAGCGCCGACCGGCTGATTCTCGCGACCGGCATCCGCGACGAACTGCCGGCGCTGCCCGGGCTCGCCGAACGCTGGGGCATCAGCGTGCTGCACTGTCCGTACTGCCACGGGTACGAGGTCGGCGGCCAGCGGCTCGGCGTGCTCGCCTCGCATCCGCTGTCGGTCCATCAGGCGATCCTGATTCCGGACTGGGGCCCGACGACATGGTTCACGCAGGGCGTGGTCGAAGCGAATGAAGCAGAAGCCGCGTTGCTCGCCGCGCGCGGCGTGCGCATCGAGCGCTCGCCGGTCGTCGAGATCCTCGGCGATGCGCCGCGTATCGACGCGCTGCGGCTCGCCGACGGGCAGGTCGTGCCGATCGACGCGCTGTTCATCGGCGCGCGCACAACCATGGCGAGCGACCTCGCACAGCAGCTCGGCTGCGCGTTCGACGAAGGGCCGCTCGGCCTCGCGATCCGCGTCGATACGTGGAAGCAGACGAGCGTCGCCGGTGTGTATGCGGCCGGCGACGCGTCGAGCCTGATGACCAACGCGACCTTCGCATCGGCATCCGGCGTGGCGGCCGGCGTGGGCGCACACCGGTCGCTGATTTTCGGGCTGGACGCATAGGCGGGGGCAGCAGGCGTCACGACGCGCGCGGCGCGGCGTCCACCGCCGGCTGCGCGTCCGCTCCACACTCCTCCAGCGAGATCAGACGCGTTTCGTGCCCGTTGAGCCACCACGGGCCGGCCGTGACGCGTTCCCGCCATCCCCGTCGGCGCCGCCCGGCGCCACGTCGATGGCTTCGCCGCGCGATGTGCGGTTTAATGCTCGCCATCATCCGCATTAAGAGCCATGAAATGCTCGACCTCGACGACCTTCGACTCGTCCGCGCGATCGGCATGTCGCGCTCCCTCGCCGCCGCCGCCCGGTTGCTCGATCTCACGCCGCCCGCGGTCACGATTCGCCTGCAGCGGATGGAGGCACGCCTGTCCGCCAGGCTCGCCGTGCGGCAGCCGAAAGGCATCGCACTGACCGACGAAGGGCAGCGGCTGTATCAGGAAGCCGTCGGCATTCTCGAGCGCGTGGAGGCGCTGCCGGTCAGTATCGCGGGCGACCACGGCGACGTGCAGGGCACGCTGCGCGTCGTCGCCCCGCTCGGCTTCGGCCGCAAGTACGTCGCCCGGATCGTGCGCGACCTGCACCGTGCGCATCCGAAACTCGACATCTCGCTCCACCTGTCGGAAAGCCCGTTGACCAGCGCGGCGGGGGCCGACGTGGTCGTTCATGTCGGCAGCCTCAAGTCGTCGTCGTGGATCGGCTATCCGCTCGCGCCCAACGAGCGCTTTCTGTGTGCGAGCCCCGCGTACGCGCGCCGCATCGAGGATCTGAACCATCCGTCCGACCTGGCACGATACGACTGCCTGTGCCTGCGCGAGAACGACGAAGACATCCCGCGCTGGCGCTTCTCGCCCGGCAGCAGCGTCAAGGGCGAATCGCGACGCTCCGCCGTCATCCGCGTCACCGGCGCGCTGTCGTCGAACGACGGCACCGTCATCACCGAATGGGCGCTCGCCGGGCTCGGCATCGTCGAACGCTCCGAGTGGGACGTCGCGCCGCTGCTCGCGAACGGCAAGCTCGTCCGGTTGCTGCCCGGCTGGCGCTTGCCGCCCGCGCCGGTGACGGCGCTGTTGCCGTCGCGCACCGGCCGTTCCGCGCGGCAGCGGGTGTTTCTCGACGCCGCGCGACGGTTTCTCGATCCGCCGCCGTGGCGCGGCAAGGCGTGAGCCGGGGGCGCGATCCGCGAGATTCGATCCATTAAATCCGGCTTAATGACGGATTAGTCCTGCATTAAGCACGATGCGAGCCAACTGCCCTACAGTGTCCGCTTCGGCAACCTCGCAATCGGACCCACCGTGGACCTTCACACGCTCAATACCCCGGCCGCATTGATCGATGTCGGCCGCATGCGTCGCAACATCGCGCGCATGCAGGCGCATCTGGACGCACTCGGCGTCCGGTTCCGGCCGCACGTCAAAACCACCAAATGCCGGCACGTCGTCGACGCGCAGATCGCGGCGGGCGCGCAAGGCATCACGGTGTCGACGCTCAAGGAAGCCGAGCAGTTCTTCGCCGACGGCATCCGCGACATCGTCTATGCGGTCGGCATGGTGCCCGCCAGGCTCGGCCAGGCGCTTGCGCTGCGCCGGCAGGGCTGCGACCTGAAGATCGTCGCCGACAGCCTGCCGGCCGCGCATGCGATCGCCGCCTTCGGGCGCGAGCACGGCGAACGTTTCGACGTGTGGATCGAGGTCGACGTCGACGGCCACCGCTCGGGCATCCCGCCCGAAGCCGACCTGCTGATCGACGTCGGCCGCGCGCTGACCGACGGCGGCATGCTGCTCGGCGGCGTGCTCGCGCACGCCGGCTCCAGCTACGAATACGACACGCACGATGCGCTGGTCGCGATCGCCGAGCAGGAGCGCAGCCGCACCGTGCGGGCCGCGGAGCGCCTGAGGGCGGCCGGCTTGCCGTGCCCGGTCGTGAGTATCGGATCGACGCCCACCGCGCTGGCGGCGCAACGGCTCGACGGCGTGACCGAAATGCGCGCCGGCGTGTACGTGATGTTCGACCTCGTGATGCACAACATCGGCGTGTGCGAACTGTCGGACATCGCGCTGTCGGTGCTGACCACCGTCATCGGCCACCAGGAAGAGAAAGGCTGGGCGATCGTCGACGCGGGCTGGATGGCGATGAGCCGCGACCGAGGCACGCAACGCCAGGCGCGCGATTTCGGCTACGGGCAGATCTGCACCGAAGCCGGCGAAGTGCTCGGCGACTACCTGATGAGCGCCGCCAACCAGGAACACGGGATCGTGTCGCGCGCGGGCACGCCGGATACCGGTATCGCGCAGCGGTTTCCGATCGGCACGCGCCTGCGCATCCTGCCGAATCACGCGTGCGCCACCGGCGCGCAACATCCCGAATACCAGGCCATCGGCGACGACGGCGACGCGCAGACGTGGCCGCGCTTCTACGGCTGGTGAGCGAAGTCCGGCGTCCATGCCGCGTCATCCACGCATTGACTATTCGTCCAACTCTGGACAGAATTTAAACATTCTCGATTCGTCTCGTGCCGAACAGCTCCGCGACCATGCCGACCGACGCCCGCCTCCTCCTCCTCGACCGCGACGCCGTCGAGCCCGCCCTGCAGGCCGGGCAAGTGCTGGCGGCCGTCCGCGAAGCCTTCGTGCTGCACAGTCAAAGGGCCGGACGCGTATTCCCGGTGGTGCGCGAGAAGCTGCATACCGGCGGCGTGTTCGGCATCAAGTCGGGCGACGTCGCCGGTCAGGATCTGCTCGGCTTCAAGGCCGCCGGGTTCTGGCCGGGCAACCGGGCACGGGGGGGGGAGCCGCATCAGGCCACCGTCGCGCTGTTCGATCCCGCGACGGGCAGGCCGCTGTGCATCATGGACGGCAACGCGATCACCACCGCGCGGACCGGCGCCGCGGGCGGCCTCGGGCTGCAGTTGCTCGCGCGCCGCGACAGCACGCGGATCTGCGTGTTCGGCACCGGCGTGCAGGCGCGCGTGCAGCTCGACTACGCGCTCAGGCTGCTGCCGCAGCGGTGCACGGTGCAGTACGTGAACGTCAGTGGCGAGCCGGACCCGGCGTTCGAATCGCACTTCGTCGAACGGTGCGAGATCGGCGTCGCTGGCGACCGGAACGAGGCGGTCGCCAATAGCGACGTGGTAATCACGGCCACGCCCGGCGGCGGCGCGTTGTTCGACGCGGATGCGCTTCAGCCGGGCACCCACCTGACCTGCGTGGGCGCCGATACCGCGGGCAAGCGCGAACTTCCCGCAGGCGTGCTGGAACGCGCGCGCATCGTCGTGGACGATCACGACCAGGCGCGCAGCATCGGCGAGTGCCAGTGGGCGCCCGATTTGCCGCGTACGGAGATCGGTGACATCCTCGCGGGTGCGACATCGGTCGACCGTGCCGCGCACGAGATCACCGTCTTCGACATGACCGGGCTCGCGCTTCAGGACCTGACCGTCGCGCGCCTCCTGTACCGGTACGCCCTCGACAACGGCACCGGAACCTCCGTTCCGTGGCCCTGGTAAAACGACTTCCCGCTTTCCGCCGCCATGCGTCTCGCCAAAGTTTCCGCCCTCTCGTTCGACCTCGACGACACCCTGTGGCCGTTCGGGCCGTCCGTCGTCCGGGCCGAGGCGACGCTTCGCGCATGGCTGATCGAGCACGCGCCCAATACCGCGAGCGTGCTGCCGACGCAACAGGCACTCAGTGCGCTACGTGAGGAATACGAACGTTCATGTCCGGAGCTCGCCAGCGACTATCGTGCGATGAGAATCGGGTCGATCCGGCTCGCGCTGGAACGCGCGAACGAAGACGTCTCGCTGACCGACCGTGCTTACGACGTCTTCTACGCGGCGCGCAACCGCGTCGAATTCTACGAAGACGCGCTGCCGGCGTTGGCATGGTTGAGCGCCCGCTTTCCGTTGATCGCGGTCACCAACGGCAACGCGGATCTCCGGCTGACCGGCGGCGGCGAGTTCTTCCGCACGACGCTCAGCGCGCGTGCCTTCGGCTTCGCCAAGCCGGCACCCGAGATCTTCCATGCGGCGGCGGACGCACTCGACGTACGTCCGGCCGAATTGCTGCATGTCGGCGACGACTTCCACCTCGATATCGTCGGCGCGTTGAATGCGGGGCTTCAAGCCGCATGGATCGTGCGCGAGCCTCGGGCCGAAGGAGAACGGGCGCCTCGGCATCGGGCGACGCCGCATCTCACGCTGCGCGACCTTGCGATGCTGTGCCGTGCGCTTGGCGGGCCAGATACGGTGTCGCGATCGTAGGCGAACGCGGCAGGTCATGCCGATACGGCGCATGACCCGCCACCCGTTTCACGCCGCCTTCCTCGCCTCCGCGATCCGCTGCGGCGCCTTCGGCCGCGCATACAGCCGTTCGAGATACGCGCGCAATTGCGGGAACGGTTCGATCAGGTGGCATTCGTTCGCCCAGTCGATCAGGTAGGCCGTCACGCAATCGGCCACCGTCAGCGCATCGCCGACGATGAACTCGCGCCCTTCGAGATGCTTGTCGAGAATGACGGCCATCGTGGCGAAATCCTCGCGCGCCAGTTCGATATCGGCCGGCGAGCGCTTCTCCGGCGGATAGAGGAACGTGTGCCGCGTGATCCGCCACAGCGGCTGCTCGAGCTCCGTCACCGCGAACATGATCCACCGATAGGCCTGCGCCCGCAGCACCGGATCGACGGGCAGCAGCGCCTTCTCCGGGTATTTGTCCGCGAGATACAGCACGATCGCGGCCGATTCGGGAATCACGAGGTCGCCGTCCACCAGCACGGGCACCTTGCCGGCCGGATTGAGGCGCAGGAATTCGGGCCGCTTGTGCTCGCCCTCGAGCAGGTTGACCGACACGAATTCGAAATCCGCATCCAGTTCCTTCAGCCCCCACAGCGCCCGTTGCGAGCGGGTGCCGGCAAATCCGTAAAGCTTCATCGCCAATCTCCATCCAGAACGTCGGAAAAAAGCCCGTATCCGGGCCACGCGCATCGAACCGGGCGACACGCAGCGCCCGGCATCACGCGTCGCTCACGCGCCGGGAATCGCCAGCACCGGCATCACGTCGACCGACACGCCCGGGAACAGCGTGAAATGCGGATGACCTTCGAACAGCGCGGCGGCCGCGTCGTGCGACGACGCCCGCACGACGGTAAAGCCGGTCAGCGCATTGGCCGTGTCGCGGATGCCGCCTGCGTCGATGGTCTTGGTCTTGCCGAGCGGCCCGCCCAGCTCGACGATCGCGTCGCGATGGCGCTCGACCCACGCATGCCATGCGGCGATGCCGTCGCGCTCGCGCGTGCGCCGCTCTTCCTCGGGCAGCGCGAGCCATGCCTTCATCGCCGGGCTATCCTGGCTCCCGAGAAATACGGCGAGATACACCTGCTGTTGCGCACTCATGCCTTCTCCTCCGATGACGGACGCAGCGGGTTGCCGCGCCTCGACCTTGACAAGATAGGTTGATATCAACACAATTGCAACATGGCACGAAAAGAAAAGCTTCCCTTCGAAACGACGCTGATGGTGCGCGATTGCTGCCTGTGCCTGCACATGCAGCGCGCGGCGCGCAATCTGGCGCGCATCTTCGACGATGTGCTGCGCCCGCTGGATCTCACCAACGGCCAGTTTTCGCTGCTGATGTCGTTGAATCGGCCGCAACCGGCCCCGATGAAATCGGTCGCGTCGCTGCTCGCGATGGATCGCACCACGCTCACCGCGGCGCTCAAGCCGCTCGAGCGGCGCGGCCTCGTCGCGATCGCGCAGGATCCGGACGACCGGCGCAGCCGCCTGCTCGAACTGACGCCGGCCGGGCACGGCCTGCTGGCCGAAGCGTTTCCGCTGTGGCAGCGCACGCATGCCGAGATCGAGCGGGCGTTCGCGCCGGGCGAAGTCGACCAGTTGCGCGGCCAGTTGCGCACGCTGTCGATCGATCCGGGTTCGCGCGACTGAGCCGGCACACGGAGCGGGCCGCGGCGGTCGCGCGCACTTCCTGCCACGCGCTGTCAGCAGACATTGCCGGCCCCCGTCGCACCGCCCGATTCGGTGGCAATATCGCTCGGCACGACAACCGATCCGTTATCCAAGGAGACGAGCATGAGCAACAACGAGAAAGGCGCGACTTTCCGGTCGCTTCACCGTGCGGGCCAACCGCTGGCGCTGTTCAACGTATGGGACGCCGGCAGTGCGCGCGCGGTGGCCGACGCCGGCGCCGCCGCGCTGGCCACCGGTAGCTGGTCCGTCGCAGCCGCCAACGGTTTCGGCGACGGCGAACAGATGCCGCGCGCACTGATGATGGAGGTGCTGGAGCGGATCGTGCGCGCGACGGACCTGCCCGTCACCGTCGATCTCGAAAGCGGCTACGGCGAGCGGCCGGAGGAAGTCGGCGAGACGATCGCGCTGAGCATCCGGGCCGGCGCAATCGGCTGCAATCTCGAAGACAGCGTGCCGTCGACGGGCGAACTGCGCGACGTCGACGCCGCGGCGGCCCGTCTCGCGGCAGCGCGGCAGGCGGCCGATCGCGCGGGCGCCGACTACTTCATCAACGCGCGCACCGACGTGTTCTTCCTGGCGGCGGCCGATACGCACGACGAACGGTTGCTCGAGGCGACGCTGGCGCGCGCCCGCGCTTATGCGGCGGCCGGCGCCGACGGCCTGTTCGTGCCGGGCCTGCGCGCGCCGGCGCTCATTCGTGCGCTGACGGCCGCGTCGCCGCTGCCGGTGAACGTGATGCGCGTCGCGGAAACGCCGACGCTCGCCGAACTCGCCGAGTACGGCGTGGCGCGCATCAGCCACGGGCCGTATCCGTATCTGCAGGCGATGAAGGCGCTGGCGGCGCTGGTCAGGCAGGGCGGCTGACGGATTCGCGAAACGGCGGGCGCCACCGCGCGTCGAACGATGACATCGCATGTCATTGGCGCACGACACGCCCGCTTCTACGCTTCGGGGAGCGCGCCGCCATTCCGGCGGCGCCCGTCGCCCGCAGACATCATGTGCGCCCATCCGCTTCCGCGCGACTGGAACACGCCGCCGGCGCCGGCCGCTGCGCCGCCGCTGCCGGTCATCCCGATCGGCTTCATCCACGAAGGCGTCGTGCTGCGTTACTTCTCGCCGATCACGACGGTCGGCACGCCGCAAAGCGCGGCCGCGCAGGAATTACGCATGGAATGCATGTTTCCCGCCGACGATGCGACCGACACGCGCGGCACCGGCAGTTGCTCGACGCGCACGCGCCGGCGCGCTGACGACGCTCAGGAGGCCTTGATGAAATCGATGAACGCACGTAGCGCCGGCGGCACGAGACGCCGCCCGGGATAATACAAGAAGGGGCCGGAGAACGGCCGCCACCACGGTTCGAGCACGGGTTCGAGCGCGCCGCTGTCGAAATGCGGGCGCACCCAGTCTTCGAACAGATACAGGATGCCGGTACCGGCGATCGCCGCATCGACCAGCAGGTCCGTCGCGCCGCCGATCTGCACCAGCAGCGGGCCGACGGCCGGCTCGACCCGCACGACCTCGCCGTCGCGCTCGTACTCCCACGGCGGCATCGCGCCGCTGGCGAAGCGCCCGCGCAGGCACCGATGGTCGAGCAGATCGCGCGGATGCCGCGGCCGGCCGTGCCGGGCGAGATAGCCGGGCGCCGCCGCGGTCGCGAAGCGCTGGATGCGCGGGCCGATCGGCACCGCGATCATGTCCTGTTCGAGCCGTTCGTCGTAGCGGATACCCGCGTCGCATCCGGCCGCCAGCACGTCGACGAAATTTTCTTCGGCGATCACTTCCAGCCGGATATCCGGATACGCATCGAGAAAGCGCGGCACGATCGCAGGCAGCACGAGCCGCGATGCGCTGACCGGCACGTTGAGCTTCAGCGTGCCGGCCGGCCGGTTCCGGAATTCGTCGATATCGTCGAGCGCCGCCGCCACTTCGGTCAGTGCGGGCCCGAGGCGCGCAAGCAGGCGCTCGCCGGCTTCGGTAGGCACGACGCTGCGCGTCGTGCGGTGCAGCAGCCGCACGCCGAGCTGCGCTTCCAGCCGGCGCACGGCTTCGCTCAGCCCCGACGCGCTGAGGCCCGTCATGCGTGCGGCGTCGCGGAATCCGCTGGCGCGTGCCACGGCCATGAACGCGTTCAGATCGCCCAGATCGGTTTGCATTGTTCGCCTTTTCGTACAACCCGTGCGAATTATGACGTCTTATCGCGCAGACGACTCGTCCCTATGCTGAACGCATTCATCCCATCGACAGGAGCACGGTCATGCCCGACATTCGTCCCACCGCCACCTTCAAGCTCGGCGATCGCCACGTCAAACGAATCGGCTACGGCGCGATGCAGCTTGCAGGCCCCGGCGTATTCGGCCCGCCGAAAGATCGCGATGCTGCATTGCGCGTCTTGCGCGAAGCCGTCGAGTCCGGCGTCGACCATCTCGACACCAGCGACTTCTACGGCCCGCACGTCACGAACCAACTGATTCGCGACGCGTTGCATCCGTATCGCGACGATCTCGTGATCGTCACCAAGATCGGCGCGCGACGCGGCGACGATGCGTCGTGGCTGCCCGCGTTCGCGCCCGACGAACTCGAACGGGCCGTGCACGACAACCTGCGCAACCTGCGGCTCGACGTGCTCGAGATCGTCAACCTGCGCATCATGTTCGACACGCACGGGCCGGCAGAAGGATCGATCGAAGCGCCGCTGGCCACGCTCGCCGAACTGCAGCGGCGCGGGCTCGTCCGGCATATCGGCCTGAGCAACGTCACGCCCGCGCAGGTCGCGGAAGGCCGGCGGATCTGCGACATCGTCTGCGTGCAGAACCACTACAACATCGCGCATCGCGGCGACGATGCGCTGATCGACGCGCTTGCTCGCGACGGCATCGCATACGTGCCGTACTTTCCGCTCGGCGGCTTCTCGCCGCTGCAGTCGTCGACGCTGTCCGGCGTCGCCGCCCGTACCGGCGCGACGCCGATGCAGGTCGCCCTTGCGTGGCTGCTGCACCGCGCGCCGAATGTCCTGCTGATTCCCGGCACGTCGTCGGTCGCGCATCTGCACGAGAATCTCGCGTCAGCCGACGTCGATCTGCCGGCAGACGCGCTCGCGGAACTCGATCGCATCGCGGGCGCCGACGCCGCCTGACGCGCGGACGATCGCCCGGCAGCCCGTGCAACGCGGGCCGCCGGGCCACCGGGCCACCGGGCCGCCGGCCGCCGGATCGCCGGCCGGTCAGGACGCGGCCACGCCAACCCGCTTCGGCACGCCGGTCACGATCGTCGCGACCGCCACCGCCAGCACGATGGCCGCGCCGACGAACACGCCCGCCGCGCCGTTCGCGTCGAATACGACGCCGCCGGCGGCTGCACCCGTCGCGATCGCGAGCTGGATCGCCGCGACGATCAGCCCGCCCGCGCTCTCGGCCTCGTCGGGCACGGTGCGGGTGACCCACGTCGACCACGCGACCGGCACGCCGCCGAATGCCATCCCCCACAACGCGACGAGCACCGCGTCGATCATCGGCGCGCGGCCGAGCACGACGAGCGCGATGCCGAGCACGACCATCAGCGCGGGCATGCCGATCAGCATCGGCCGCAGCCGGTGTTCGAGCACGCGGCCCGCGAGCGACGTGCCGACGAAGTTCGCGATGCCGTAGCCGAGCAGGATCGCCGACAGCCCGTTCACGCCGACGCCCGCCACCTGTTCGAGGAACGGCCGCAGATACGTGAAGAACGCGAAATGCCCGGTGAACACGAGGATCGTCGCGAACATCCCGAGGCCGACGGTCGGCCGGCGCAGCACGTCGATCAGCGTGCGCAGCCGCGTGGTGCCGCTCGGCGGCATCGATGGCAGCGTGACCATCTGCGACACGAACGCGATGCCGCCCAGCACGGCCGCGATCAGGAACACGTTGCGCCAGCCGATCAGGTGACCGAAATAGCTGCCCATCGGTGCGGACGCGATGGTCGCGACCGCCACGCCGCTGAAGATGATCGACAGCGCGCGCGGCACCATCGCCGTCGGGACGAGCCGCATCGCGGTGGCCGTCGCCATCGTCCAGAAACCGCCGAGCGCGACGCCGAGCACGACGCGGCCGAACAGCAGCATCGCAAGGTTCGGCGCGAACGCCACGGCGAGGTTCGATGCGACGAGCAGCACCGAGAACACGAGCAGCACGCGGCGCCGGTCGATCGTGCGCGTGAGCGCCGAGATCAGCAGGCTCGTGACGAGCGCGACCGTGGCAGTGGCCGTGACGGCCTGCCCGGCCACGCCTTCGGTCACACCGAGGCTCTCGGCCATCGGCGTGAGCAGGCTCGCCGGCAGGAATTCGGCCGTGACGAGCCCGAACACGCCGAGCGCCATCGCGAATACCGCGCCCCAGGCCGGTTCGCGGGGAGCCGCCGTCGAGGCGGCCGAGGAGATTCCGGGATTCATGCGTGGTTCCGTGTCGGTTAGGGAAAGTACTGATGAGGGCGTATCGTAAGGAACAGCGGCAGGACGGTCTATGACATACAATCCGTTCTTGTTGATCGAACGTCCGTATCTCGATATGCCCGAACCCCTTCTGCCCCCGATTCCCGATGTGCACGACCTCGTCAGCGAGCTGCTGCTGGGGATGCGCCTGAGCGGCGTCCAGTACCGCCGCATCCAGGTCGCGCGACCGTTCGGGCTGAACTTCGGCCATGCGCCGGGCCGCGCGCAGTTCCATTTCGTCGTGCGCGGGCCCGTGCTGCTGCGCGACGCGTCGGGCGACACGATGCGGCTCGAGGCCGGCGACGCGATCCTGTTGCCGCACGGCGGCATGCACGCGCTGGTGTCCGATCCGGATGTGCCGTGCCGCGAGATCAACGGCTTCGAGATCGCGAAGATCTGCGATACGGTCGCGTCGGTGGCGTCGGCCGGCGTCTCGCCGGCGACCTGCGCGACGACGGAACCCGGCGCCGGCGACGCGCTGATCTTCAGCGCGTGCATGGAGCTCGACCTCGGCGGCATGCAGCCGCTCGTCGGCACGATGCCGAAGTTCATGCACGTGGGCACGCTGCTCGCGCGCTACCCGGAGATCCGCCCGATGCTCGATGCGATGGAGCGCGAAGCGTGCACCGCGCGCGCGGGCTTCGCGGGCATCCTCGCGCGGCTCGCGGACGTGGTCGCGGCGTTCATCGTGCGCGGCTGGGTCGAGTGCGGATGCGGCGACGCGACGGGCTGGGTGCAGGCGCTGCGCGAGCCGAAGCTCGGCCGCGCGATCGTCGCGCTGCATCGCGACCCGGGCCGCAACTGGAGCGTCGCGGAACTCGCGACCGAAGCGGGCGTGTCGCGCTCGGTGTTCGCCGAGCGCTTCCTCGCGGCCACCGGGATGACGCCCGTGCGTTACCTGACCGAGCTGCGGATGCGGCTCGCCGCGCAGTGGATCGCGCGCGACCGCGAGACGATCGAAGCCGTCGCGTACCGGCTCGGCTACGGTTCGCTCGCCGCGTTCAGCCGTGCGTTCAAACGCGTGGTCGGCAAGCCGCCGGGCGCCGTGCGCGCGGACAGCGACGTGCACGCCGAAGCGTAACGCCCGCCGCGCGGCGCCGGCGCGGGCGGCGGCCCGCCGGGCGTCACTTCAGCGCGTCGAGCCGGTCGATCAGTGCCGTCGCGCATTGCACGGCGAGCGCCGCGCACTGCTGCGCATCGACTGCCGCACCGGTCGCGACCGTACCCTGCACGATCCGCCCCAGTAATTCCTTCGCGAGTTCGGCGATCTCGCGGTCCCGCTCCGTCATGATGTCCCTCCTGCGCGTCGGCGATTGCGTCATTCGCCCGTCCGGAGCGAACGCCGTGCCCGCGCCGCTCAACGCTGCTGCGCCCGCACGACGATCTGCGCCTGCGTGTCGCGCTCGATGCGCTCGAGCGACGCGCGCAGCGCGGCAAACTCGTCCGGCGAGCACACCTGCCGGCCGAAATCCGCCTTCATCCGCCGCGTGACCTGCACGACCCGCGCGACCGCATCGAACACGTAATGCGACGTGAAGTCGACGAAACGGTCGTGCACGGCCGCATCGGCCGGCAGGTCGGTCACGGCGACGCCCGCCGGCAACGCGATCTGGCCCGTCTCGTCGAACGTGCCGCCGAGGCAGCCCCACGGCTGCGTGCGCACGGGCTCGGCCAGCCAGGTCTCGACCTGCGTCGCGATGCCGCCCGTCAGACTCGACAGCGCGGGCAACGCGGTCGTGCCGTCCGGCCATACGAAATGATCGAGCGTGCCGGTAACGGTCACGTCGAACGGCCCGTCGGTCGCGCGCCGGTCGCCGGTCGACAGTTGCACGCGGCCGCGCAGGCCGCTTTGCCGCAGGCGCTCGTTCGCGAGTTGCGCGATGCGGTCGCGCGACGCGCGGCGAAACAGGTTGCGTTCGAGTTCGGCCGTCCAGCCGTCGTCCTCGACATACGCCTGAAAACGCGCGGCGCCGGGCCGCGCGGCATCGATCGCGATGCGCGCGGTGCGGGCGCGCGGCTGCGTGGCCGGCGTGCGCGACAGCACGCCCGTATCGACCAGCAGCGCGGGGCGATCCATCACGATCGGCGGCAGGTAGCCGAACGCGATGCCGGCCGTCGTCGTATCCGCGTAGCGCCCGAGATCGGGCAGCCACGTGATCGCATGATTGATCGCGCCGCCGCCGTAGCCGGGCACCGACGGCAGCGTGTACACGGCGCCGAGATTGATCAACACCGGTTCGCTGCGAATGCCGACCGCCGCCAGCAACGCGCCGAACAGCGCGACATGATCCTTGCAATCGCCGTAGCGGTTGCGCAGGATGTCGGTCACGCGATGCGGCGCGGCGGCCGTTTCGCCGAGAAACAACCCGACGTAGCGCACGTTCGCCTGCACCCAGTCGTACAGCAGGCGCGCCTTGTCGCGCGGATCGGCGGCATCCGCCGTGAGCGCTCGCGCCAGTTGCACGACGGCCGGATCGTTCGCGCTCGGGTCGACGGCTGCGTCGCGGTATCGCGCGGCGAACGCCGCGTAGTCGGGCAGCGTCGACACGACGAGCCGGTCGCCGTAGGTCGGGTACCCGACCGCGCCGCGCTCGATGCGATCGTACGTGCCGTGCCGGTAGTCGAATTCGTAACGCGTGCGGCCGTTCGCCGTGACGGGCGGCAGCGCGACGTAGCCGCGCGCATCCGCATAGAGCGGCATGTCGGCCGGCACGTCGAAGATCAGCCGCTGGCGGTCGACCGGCTCGCGCGACGGCTCGACGTAGTAGCCGAAGTAGCCGCGATTGACCGGCTTCGTGCGGGTCTTGCGGAACGCGACGCGCGTGCTCGACCCGGCTTCGACGCCGGGGAACACGACGGTGCGCAGCAGCCCGTCCTGAAACGTCGGCGCGCCGGCCGAGCGCGGCTCCTGCACGTCGCGGATGCCGTCCGCGCCGACCGGATGCGCGACGCCGTCGCGGTCGATCGTCTCGGCCGCGAGCAGCTCGACCTTCTCGAGATTCTTGTCGAACCAGACGTAGCGCTGCGCGACCGCGTCGATGCCGTTCGCGTCGTTCGCGCGCAGCGTCGAATCGTCGTGCTCGTCGAGCGAACCGTCGTGCTGGATCACGAATTCGTGGACGTCGCTGACGAGCGTGACGGGCGCCGTATCGCCCGCATCGGGCGAATCGCCGGTGCCGCGCGTCTCGGCGGCGGTCGTACCCGCGCCGAGCGCCACCGCGCATGCGAACAGGCAGCCGGTCCATCGGGAAGGAAAACGCACCACGTCGAAGCTCTCCGCGCGTTCGTTGCCGGGCGTCGGCGTCGCGCGCGAGGGCGGAAGTCGTACCGCATGGCGCGCGGATGACAAGCCACCCGCGTACCCGCCGCGGCGCCGTCGTGCGGCCCAGTGTGGGTGACGTACCGGCGAGCGTCAAGCCGCGGCGCGCAAGGCCGGCGCGCGGCGCGTTACTTGCAGTCGCCGACGCGCTTGCCGCGCCACGTCCACGCGAGCGTGTACGCACCGGCCTGCACGTGCTGCCCGCGCAATTGCCCCTTCAGGTCGTAGCTCGTCGGCGTGACGACCCCCGTCACGGTGCCGTTGCCACGCCCCTGCTCGTTCGCACAGGAAAGCGCAACCTTCAGTGTCGTGCCCGCGTAATCCCAGTTCGTGATCGTGCAGCGGATGTCGTCGCGCTGCAGGCGCGCCGTCATCGTCTTGCGCAGGTTCTTCGCATCCGCGTCGGTCAGGCACTGGTCCGGCATCGGATCCGTGCCCTGCGGCAGCGGCTTGCCGTTCAGCGTGTAGGCCGTGTCGTCATGCCAGAGCCCGGGCGATACGGTCTGCGCGAAAGAAGAGACGGCGAAGCCGGCGAGCACGGCGGCAGTCAGCAGTTTCATGATGTCTGTGTTCGATTGAGCGATGCCCGCGCGGCCGCACGGGCATCCGGCGGGCGTCGGGAATTACTGCTGCACGAGTTCGACGCGACGGTTCTGCGCGCGGCCCGCGTCGTCGGCGTTGGAGGCAACCGGCGACAGCGATGCGACACCCTTCGCGGCCAGCCGTGCCGGCGCGATCCGGTACGTCGTCGCGAGCGCCTGCGCAACGGCCTCCGCGCGCTTCTGCGACAAGTCGACGTTGTGCGCGAGCTGCCCCTGGTTGTCGGTATGCCCGACGATGTAGACCTTCAGCGCCGGATTCGCCGACAAAAGCTTCGCCATCTCGTCGAGCTGCGCCTTCGACTCGGGCTTGACCTGCGCCTTGTCGGTATCGAAGTAGATGCCGTACAGCGCGACCTTGCCGGTCGCGGCCAGCCCCTTTTGCAGCGCGCCGGAATCGATCACCTTCACTTGCCCCGTCTGCATCGGCTTCACCTCGACCACTTCCTCGTAGACGACCGTGCGCTTGTTCGACGCCGAATCGTCCATCACGTGCACGAACACGTATGCATCGCCGGCTGCGCGCGGCAGCTTCGCGAGGATCGTCCGGTGCTTGCCGCCGAAGTTCGCTTCGCCGCCGCCCGCCTTGCGCATCCGCCCGGAATTGATCACGACGCTCTGGAACTCGCCGCCGCCGCTCTTGCCGCACTGCTCCGCCGTGCAACGGAACAGGATCTGGAAGCCGCCCTTTTGCAGCGCATCGAGGTAGTTGCGCTCGACTTCGAGCGTCGACTTGTCCGCGCCGATCGTATAGCTGATACGCGTGACCTTGCCTTCCAGGTTCAACCCCTTCGCGGTCCTCTCGTCGTCGATCGGCTGGTTCGGCAGGAATGCCTCGTCGAACGCGGTCTGCGAATACGCGTTGATCGTCGCGCCGGCAAAGCGCGAAATCAGCGGATGGTCCTTCGAGCCGGGCACGTCGCCGGCGGCGCCGGCGAGCGTGGAAAGCGACAGCAGCGCGGCGGCCGGCAATGCGTAGCGGCCGGCTCGCGTGAACCGGGTGAACAGCGTGACTGCATTCGTCATGGGAGTCTCTCGGAAAAGATTTTTAGTTCGATTGATTGCGGCAATGCGCCGCGCATCTTAGCAAAACTTTTCCGGCCGTCCGGACGGCCGGATACGACCCGGTAGCCGGCCGCCGAACTGTCCGGCCTGCAGCCCCGGCGGCCGGGGCGACGCTTTCGACATGCAAGCGAACGGCGCCGGCAACCGCGCGCCGGACCGGCTGCCGGCCCACGCCGGCAGCGCCTCGCCCCCGCCCGGCCCGCCGGCCGCCGCCTTCCGATCGACCTCACCCCGTCCGTCACCCGCCCCGCCCGAACGCGATTCGCATCGGCGTCCCGGTCGTGCGTTTTTCCCCGCAATTCGACATTTGTGCGCGCGCAACAATGGCGATGCCTCGCGCCTGGCGCGGCGGTCTTTAAAACCACATCTCACGAGGACATACCATGCAACTCCAATCCCATCCGGCATGCCGCCCGTTTTACGAAGCCGGTGAACTCTCGCAACTGACCGCCTTCTACGAAGAAGGCCGTAACGTCATGTGGATGATGCTCCGATCGGAGCCGCGGCCGTGCTTCAACCAACAACTCGTCACCGACATCATTCATCTCGCGCGCGTCGCCCGCGACTCGGGCCTCAAGTTCGACTTCTGGGTGACGGGCTCGCTCGTCCCCGAGCTGTTCAACGTCGGCGGCGACCTGAGCTTCTTCGTCGACGCGATCCGCAGCGGCCGGCGCGACCAGCTGATGGCCTACGCGCGCTCGTGCATCGACGGCGTGTACGAGATCTACACGGGCTTCGGCACCGGCGCGATCTCGATCGCGATGGTCGAGGGCAGCGCGCTCGGCGGCGGCTTCGAGGCCGCGCTCGCGCATCACTACGTGCTCGCGCAGAAGGGCGTGAAACTCGGGTTCCCGGAGATCGCGTTCAACCTGTTCCCGGGCATGGGCGGCTATTCGCTGGTCGCGCGCAAGGCGAACCGCGGTCTCGCGGAATCGTTGATCGCGACCGGCGAAGCGCACGCGGCCGAGTGGTACGAAGATCGCGGCCTGATCGACGAGACGTTCGACGCCGGTGACGCGTACCTCGCGACGCGCACCTTCATCGACGTGACGAAGCCCAAGCTGAACGGCATCCGTGCGATGCTGCGCGCCCGCGAACGCGTGTTCCAGTTGTCGCGCTCGGAGCTGATGGATATCACGGAAGCGTGGGTGCATGCGGCGTTCACGATCGAGCCGAAGGACCTCGCGTACATGGAACGCCTGGTGATGCTGCAGAACCGGCGCGTGTCGAAACTGCGCACGGTGTAATGCGACGGGCGCCGCCGACGGCCGGCGGCGCCCGTTTCCGGAACGACGCTCAGGCGATCAGCCTGAGCTTTCTCGTCTCCGCGAGCCACCCCTCGAACGCCTGCGC
The DNA here is from genome assembly GCF_001534535.1 of Burkholderia sp. MSMB1459WGS. Taxonomy (NCBI): domain Bacteria; kingdom Pseudomonadati; phylum Pseudomonadota; class Betaproteobacteria; order Burkholderiales; family Burkholderiaceae; genus Burkholderia; species Burkholderia sp. MSMB1459WGS. Next base: position 186,937 of record NZ_LPMU01000052.1, on the reverse strand, counting down.
CGGCATCGGCCGCGCGTAGTAGTAGCCCTGCGCGTGATCGACGTCGAGCTGCTTCAGGAATTCGGCTTCCGCATGCGTTTCGACGCCTTCGGCGACCACCGCGAAATTCAGCGCCTTCGCGAGCGACACGACCGAGCGCACCAGCGCCTGCGAGCGCGGATTGCGGTCGATGGCCGTGATGAAGGTGCGGTCGAGCTTGATCACGTCGAGCGGCAGGCGCGACAACTGCGACAGCGACGAATAGCCGGTGCCGAAATCGTCGAGATGGATCTCCGCGCCCAGTTGGCGGAACTGCCGCATCAGCCCGATGGCCGCCTCCTCGTCCTCGATGAAGCAGCTTTCGGTCAGCTCGATGTCGAGCAGGCCCGGTTTCAGCCCCGCGGCGTCGAGAATCGACGCGAACTGGTGGACGATGTTCATGTCCTGCAACTGCCGCGCGGACACGTTCACCGCGATCCGGACGCCGAGCCCCTTCGCCTTCCATGCGGCGGCCTGCGCGGCCGCGGTACGCATCACCCAGCGTCCGAGCGGCGCGATCAGCCCCGACTCTTCCGCGAAACGGATGAACTCGACCGGCGCGACGAGCCCGCGATCGGGCGACTGCCAGCGGATCAGCGCCTCGACGCCGTGCACGTCGCCCGTCGCGATATCGACGACCGGCTGGTAGTGGAGCACGAACTGCTCTTCCTCGAGCGCCTTGCGCAGGTTCGTGTCGAGCCACATGTACTTCGCGACCTTCTGGTTCATCTCCAGCGAGAACACGCGATACGTATGCTTGCCCGCTTCCTTCGCGACGTACATCGCGGTGTCGGCGCTGCGGATCAGCGTCTCGAGCGAATCGCCGTGCTGCGGATACATCGCGATACCGATCGAGCAGCTCGTGTAGACCTCCATCAGCCCGAGATGGATCGGCGTGCGCAGCCGCTCGAGAATGATCTGCGCGGTCGCTTCGAGCAGCGGGCGCGTGCCGTGTTCGAACAGTACGAGGAATTCGTCGCCGCCGAGCCGCGCGAGCGTCGCACCGGACGGCAGGCAGCCGCTGATGATCGCCGATACGTCCTGCAACAGGCGGTCGCCGGTGATGTGGCCGTAGTGATCGTTGACGCGCTTGAAGTTGTCGAGATCGAGAAACAGGATGCCGACCTGGCCGCGCGTCAGCTCGCTCTCCTCGGCGATTGCCGTCCGGATGCGCTCGCTGATCGCATGGCGGTTCGGCAGCCCGGTGAGCACGTCGGTGTTCGCGAGCTCGGAGAGCCGCTGCTGCGCGTTGCGCTCCTCGGTGATGTCGATGCCCGAGCAGATCAGGAACTGTTCGTCCACGCCGCTGCCGCTCCGCACGAACTTGTTGCGGAACTGGAACAGGCGCGGCCCGTTGACCGTGTTGATGTAGCGCTCGACCGCGAACGACTGGTTGCTCGCGAAGAAGCCCGTGATGTTGCTGCGCGACTGCGCGCCCTGTTCGGGGCTCATGAACAGCTCGAACGCGCTGCGGCCGATCACGTCGACCTCGCGCTTGCCCGTCACTTCCTCGCACAAACGGTTGAAGCGCTGCACCATCCCGTTGCGGTCGAGGATCACGACGAGCGAATTCACTTCGGACACGACCTGCTCGGCGAACGCGAGCCCGTGCGACAGGTCGCCGGCGACGGATTCGGTATCGGAATAGGCGGACGCCGTGCCGGCCCAGTCGACCGTATTGACCTTCCTGCCGACGAGATGGAGGCTGACCGGGTTGCCGAACAGCACGATGTCCAGCACGAGGTGCGACGTGACGCCGGTCAGCGCGCGGATGCGCGCGGCCTGTTCGGCCGTCAGCGCGATCGCGACGTTGGTCAGGCCGCGGACCGCGGCCAGCTCGAGCGCGTTGCTGTCGCTGCCGAGACGCCAGCAGGGGCTGCGCGTACCGACATGCGCCTCGAGCACCGCGCTATCGTTTTCGTCATCCATGGACACGCCCCGATCCAAAAAAAACGCACAGTGTAGACGGAGGCGAGCGGGCCGACCGCCTTCCCGGGCACGCGCAGCGCGCATGCCCGGCAGGGCAGCCGTGATCGCCGTGACAGCGGGCCTCGTCCCGTACTTGTTTGCAGCTGATGCGGCCGGCGTTCGCGCGTGATGCGCGCAGGTTCTGCCTTACGAATGATGAGAGCCATCTTATCAAATGACGATGAAGATTGGCACTCACATTTAGAGAAAAGTGTCAAGGAACCGGGACTCGATTGGCAAGCCGGATTTTTCATGATCGGCCGCTTGAGAACGGGTGGGCGACGCGCCGCGCGTCGAGGGTGGATTGCCGGGCCGGAACCCGCGCCGGACGGGCGTTTGAGGTCGATCCGCGGTGACGGGGCCAGATCTTTGGGGAGACCGTGGCGGCAGGGGTCGAATCGCATGCCGCGATCCGTGTTTCCGCCATTTTGATTCCGCTCGCGCGTGAATGCGCCGCTTTATTCCACAGTTCTTTGCAATATTCTTCACCCGCCCGCGCACCCGGCGCGGAGTGCCCGCGCCGGGTGCGCCGCTCATTCCGGCGCGCCGTAGCCGCCGCCGCCCGGCGTTTCGACGACGAACACGTCGCCCGGCGCCATCTGCGCGCGGCCGATGTGGTCGAGCGCCTCGACCGTGCCGTCCGCCCGCTCGATCGTGTTGCGGCCGAGCGCACCGGCTTCGCCGCCCGCCGCGCCGAACGGCGCGTGGATCCGGTTGTTCGACAGGATCGACGCGGTCATCGGCTCGAGGAAGCGGATCCGCCGCACCGCGCCGTCGCCGCCGCGCCAGCGCCCGGCGCCGCCCGAGCCGGCGCGGATCCGGTGCGAATCGAGCCGCACCGGATAGCGCCATTCGAGCACCTCCGGATCGGTGAGCCGCGAGTTCGTCATGTGCGTCTGCACCGCGGCGACGCCCGCGAAGCCGTCGCCCGCGCCGCTGCCGCCCGCGATCGTCTCGTAGTACTGGTACCGATCGTTGCCGAATGTGAAGTTGTTCATCGTTCCCTGGCTCGACGCGACGCAGCCGAGCGCGCCGTACAGCGCGTTGGTGATCGCCGACGACGTCTCGACGTTGCCCGACACGACGGCCGCCGGGTATTCGGGGTTCAGCATCGAGCAGGCCGGCACGATCACGGTCAGCGGCTTCAGGCAGCCGGCGTTCAGCGGGATGTCGTCGCCGACCAGCGTGCGGAACACGTACAGCACCGCGGCCATGCAGACGGCCTTCGGCGCGTTGAAGTTGTTGTCGAGCTGCGCGGACGTGCCGGTGAAGTCGATCTCCGCGCACCGCGCCGCGCGGTCGACGCGAATCGCGACGCGAATCTCCGCACCGTTGTCGAGCGGGTACCGGTATGCGCCGTCCTGCAGCGCGCCGATCACGCGCCGCACCGCTTCTTCCGCGTTGTCCTGCACGTGCCCCATGAACGCGAGCACGACGTCGCGGCCGAACTGCGCGACCATCCGGCGCAATTCGTCGACGCCCTTCCGGTTCGCGGCGACCTGGGCCCGCAGGTCGGCCATGTTCTGCTCGACGTTGCGCGCCGGGTAGCGGCCCGACGCCAGCAACGCGCGCGTCTCGGTGTCGCGCAGCACGCCGGCCGACACGAGCTGCCAGTTGTCGATCAGCACGCCTTCCTCGTCGATATGGGTCGAATCGGGCGGCATCGAGCCCGGCGTCGTGCCGCCGATGTCCGCGTGGTGGCCGCGCGAGCCGACGTAGAACAGCGGCGCGTCCGAGCCGTCCGCGAACACCGGCGTGATGACCGTCACGTCCGGCAGGTGCGTGCCGCCGTGGTACGGGTCGTTCAGCATGAACACGTCGCCGTCGCGCATGCGGCCGCGGTTGCGCTCGATCACCGTGCGGATGCTTTCACCCATCGAGCCGAGGTGCACGGGCATGTGCGGCGCGTTCGCGATCAGGTTGCCGTCGCCGTCGAAGATCGCGCACGAGAAGTCGAGCCGCTCCTTGATGTTCACCGAGTACGCGGTGTTCTGCAGCCGCAGCCCCATCTGCTCGGCGATCGACATGAACAGGTTGTTGAAGATCTCGAGCCGCACCGGATCGGCGTCGGTGCCGAGCGAGCGGCGCGTCGGCAGCGGCGTCGTGCGCGTCAGCACGAGGTTGCCCTGGGCGGTCATCGCGGCGCGCCAGCCGGGCTCGACGACGGTCGTGCCGTTCTGTTCCGCGACGATCGCCGGGCCGTCGATCACATCGCCGGCGCGCAGCGTGTCGCGCACGACCAGCGCCGCGTCGTGCCACCGGCCGCCGGAATAAAAGCGCACGGCCGTGTGCGCTCGAGGCGCCGCGTCTTCCGCGCGCGGCGCGAGCGGCGCGAGGTCGACCGGCGCGTCCGAGCGGCCGATCGCCTCGACCGACGCGAGCTCGGCGACGAGCGGCGTGCCCGGCATCAGGAACGCGTAGCGCTGCCGGTACGCGGCCTCGAACGCCTGCTGCATCGCGGCGACGCTGCCGGCCGGTACGTCGAGCGCCGAATCGGTGCCCTGGTAGCGCAGATGCACGCGCCGCTCGGTCGCGATCCGCTGCGGCGGCACGCCCTGTTCGAGCAGCGCGCCGATGGCCTCGTCGGCCAGCCGGTCGAGCGCCGCGTTCAGCGCCGGCAGCGACGCGTCGGTCAGCACGGCCTCGACCGCGCGCTCGCGCATCGCGGTCTGGTCGGCCAGCCCCATCCCGTACGCGGACAGCACGCCCGCGAGCGGATGCGCGAACACCTGCGTCATCCCGAGCGCATCGGCCACGCCGCACGCGTGCTGGCCGCCCGCGCCGCCGAACGTCGTCAGCACGTAGCGCGACACGTCGTGGCCGCGCTGCACGGAAATCTTCTTGATCGCGTTCGCCATGCTGCCGATCGCGATCTCCAGGAAACCTTCGGCAAGCGCCTCGGGCGTCTCGCGCCGCCCGGTCGCCGCGTGAATCTCGTCGGCGAGCGCCGCGAACTTCGCGACCACGCCGTCGCGGTCGAGCGGCTGGTCCGCATGCGGGCCGAACACCCGCGGAAAATGGTCGGGCTGGATCTTGCCGAGCATCACGTTGCAGTCGGTCACCGTCAGCGGGCCGCCGCGCCGGTACGCGGCCGGCCCCGGATTCGCGCCGGCCGATTCGGGCCCCACGCGCAGCCGCGCACCGTCGAAGCCGAGCACCGAGCCGCCGCCCGCGGCGACCGTATGGATGCTCATCATCGGTGCGCGCATCCGCACGCCGGCCACCTGCGTCTCGAACACGCGCTCGAATTCGCCGTTGTAGTGCGACACGTCGGTCGACGTGCCGCCCATGTCGAAGCCGATCACGCGCTCGAAGCCGGCCGCGCGCGCCGCGCGCACCATCCCGACGATGCCGCCGGCCGGGCCGGACAGGATCGCGTCCTTGCCCTGGAACGCATCGGCGCGTGTCAGCCCGCCGCTGCTCTGCATGAACTGCAGGTTCACGCCCGGCATCTCGTGCGCGACCTGTTCGACGTAGCGACGCAGGATCGGCGACAGGTACGCGTCGACCACGGTCGTGTCGCCGCGCGACACCATCTTCATCAGCGGCGACACCTCGTGCGACACCGACACCTGCGTGAAGCCGATGCGGCGCGCGAGTTCGGCCAGCATCCGTTCGTGCGCGGTGTAGCGGTAGCCGTGGATCAGCACGATCGCGAGGGCGCGCACGCCGCCGTCGAACACGCGGCGCAACGACGCTTCGGCACCCTGAACATCGAGCGGCACGACCACGTCGCCATGCGCGCCGACGCGCTCGTCGATCTCGACGACCGTCTCGTACAGCGCGTCGGGCAGCACGATGTCGAGATCGAACAGGCGCGGCCGGTTCTGGTATGCGATGCGCAGCACGTCGCGAAAGCCGCGCGTCGTCGCGAGCGCGGTGCGTTCGCCCTTGCGTTCGAGCAACGCGTTGGTCGCGACCGTCGTCCCCATCTTCACCATGTCGACCCGCTCGGGCGTGATCGGCTCGCCAGCCGCGAGGCCGAGCAGGTGACGGATGCCGGCCACGGCCGCGTCGCGGTACTGCTCGGGGTTCTCCGACAGCAGCTTGTGCGTGACGAGCGAGCCGTCGGGCCGCCGCGCGACGATGTCGGTGAACGTGCCGCCGCGGTCGATCCAGAATTGCCAGCGCGCGGCGTCGGAGGAAACGGGAGAAAGGTGTCGGTCGGTCATGATGTCGGGGCGATGCGTCGTTGAATCGAGGGGCGAGCGCCGCCGCACGGCGCGCGTCGCGCGCCGCGTGGCGGTACCGGTAAAAAAGGGGAAAAGGGAGAAAGCGGCGCGCGGGCCGCTGCCGCTTACGCGGCGTCGAGTTCGCGGCCGCGGGTCTCGGGCAGCGTCAGCGCGGCGACGATCACCACGCCGTACGCGGCGACCGCGAAGATGCCGATGCTCGTGCCGAGCCCGTATTGCTTCGACAGCGCGCCGATCAGGAACGGAAACAGTGCACCGATCGCACGGCCCACGTTGTAGCAGAAGCCCTGGCCGGACCCGCGCACGCGGGTCGGGAACAGCTCGGTGAGGAACGCACCCATCCCCGAGAAAATGCCCGACGCGAAGAAGCCGAGCGGGAAGCCGAGCCACAGCATCGAAGCATTGGTCAGGTTCAGCGACGTGTACGAGAACGCGATCACCATCGAGCCGACCGCGAACAGGATGAAGTTCGGCTTGCGGCCGAGGCGGTCGGTCAGGTACGCGCTCGTCAGGTAGCCAACCCACGAGCCGAGGATGATCATCGCGAGATAGCCGCCAGTGCCCATCACCGTGAGGTGCCGCTCGGTCTTCAGGAAGGTCGGCAGCCACGTCGTGATCGCGTAGTAACCGCCCTGCGCGCCGGTCGTCAGGAGCGCCGCGCGCAGCGTCGTCGTGATCAGCTTCGGCGCGAAGATCTCGGTGAGGCGCGGTGCGTCGGCCACTTTCGCCTGCGCGGCCTTCTCCTTCTCGTAGACGTCCGGCTCCTTCACGTAACGGCGGATCGCGACGACCAGCAGCGCGGGCGCGAGCCCGACGAGGAACAGCGCGCGCCACGCCTGCTCGGCCGGCAGCACCGAAAACAGCAGCGCATACAGCAGCGCGCACAGCCCCCAGCCGATCGCCCAGCCCGACTGCACGAGGCCGACCGCCCTGCCGCGGTCGCGCGCGCGAATCACCTCGCCGATCAGCACCGCGCCGGCCGTCCATTCGCCGCCGAAGCCGAAGCCCATCAGCGCGCGCGCCGCGACCAGTTGCGGGTAGTTCTGCGCGAGCCCGCACAGCGCGGTGAACACCGCGAACCACAGCACCGTGAGCTGCAGCGTGCGCACACGGCCGATCCGGTCGGACAGGATGCCGGCGATCCAGCCGCCGAGCGCCGACGCGAGCAGCGTGATGGTGCCGATGAAGCCTGCGTCGGCAAGCGAGATGCCCCAGGTCGCGACGAGTGTCGGGATCACGAACGACAGCATCTGCGTGTCCATTCCGTCGAGCATGTAGCCGACCTTGCAGCTCCAGAACGCGCGGCGTTCGCGCGGCTGCGCATCCGCGTACCACGAGAACAGGCCGCTGCGCGCGCGGCTCGCGGGCTCGGCGGCGGGCGCCGCGAGGGTCTTGCTTTCCATGGTGGTGCTCCTGTCGTGATGCGCCGTCGAATGGCGTGTGGTGTGTCGCGGGTACGTGGCGTAAGGGGTGTGCGGCCGGTCAAAACACGGCCAGCGACGCGTTCGTGATGTCGGTCATCAGCATGTGGCCGGGCGTATGCGCGATCGCGATCGGCAGCTTCGCGTCCATCAGCGCGGTTTGCGGCGTCACGCCGCACGCCCAGAACACCGGCAGTTCGCCGTCGCGGATCGTCACCGCGTCGCCGAATTCGGGCGCGTTCAAATCCTCGATGCCCAGTTCCCGCGGATGACCGATATGGATCGGTGCGCCATGCACGCCCGGGAACCGGCTCGTGATCTGCACCGCGCGGATCGCGTCGGCGCCGCGCAGCGGCCGCATCGACACGACCAGTTGGCCGCCGAAGATTCCCGCGCGGCGGTTCGCGATCGACGTGCGGTACATCGGCACGTTGCGCCCTTCCTCGACGTGGCGCAGCCCGATCCCTTCGCGGGCGAGCATGTCCTCGAACGAAAACGAGCAGCCGATCGCAAATACGACGAAATCGTCGCGCCACAGCGCTTCCAGCGATTCGACCTGCTCGGTCAGGCGGCCGTCGCGGTAGACGTTGTAGCTCGGTACGTCGGTGCGGATGTCGAGATCCTCGCCGAGCGCGTCGAGCCGGAACGCGCCCGATTCGCCAACGCCCAGCAGCGGGCAAGCCTTCGGGTTGGCCTGGCAGAAGCGCAGGAAATCGTGCGCGTACGCGTCGGGCAGGATCGCCAGGTTCGCCTGGGCAAACGGGCCGCAATGGCCGGCGGTCGGGCCGCGGAACGCGCCGCGGCGCACGGACTGGCGGAATTCGGAAGGCGTCATGATGGTCGGTCGCAGAATCGGGATGGCATGGCGATGACGGTGGCGTGTCATCGGATACGGCGAAGAATAGAAAAGAAAAAAATTTGTCGCCAACGAGTTTTTTTGCGTCCGTTGTATAGAATTTCTTAACGGATCCGCGGGTTTTCCCCGGTCCCGTTCATTTTTCGTCGCCGGCAAGCTGCGCATCCACTGCTCGCCCGACCGCCATGAACACGCGTTTTCTCGAAACCTTCGTCACGCTCGCGAAGCTGCGCAACTTCCGCACGACCGCGGCCGCGCTGCATGCGACGCCGGCCGCGATCTCGCAGCGCCTGAAAGCGCTCGAGGACGAACTGCATACGGTACTCGTCGATCGCGACAGCCGCGCGTTCCGGCTCACGCCGAACGGCGAATACCTGCTCGGCTATGCGAAAGCCGTGGTCGAGGCGACGCAGGAACTGCAGGCCGCCGCGTCCGGCGAGCGCGCGCTGCGCGGCAAGCTGCGGCTCGGCGTGATCGAGACGGTCGTGCACAGCTGGCTGCCGCACTATATGCGGCGGCTCGCGGCCGACTATCCGCAGCTCGAGATCGATCTGACCGTCGACGTCAGCGTCGTGCTGCAACGCCGGCTGATGGCCGGCGAGCTCGACCTGATCATCCGCGTGGAAGGCAGCGACGAGGCGTCGGTCGTATGCGACGCGCTCGCGAACTACCCGGTGCGCTGGATCGCGCGCGCGGGGCTGCTGCCGAACCTGCGCACAGGCCTCGCGCGGCAGGTGCTGCGCCAGCCGATCCTCACCTACGGGCGCGGCACCGCGCCCCATCGTGCGCTGGAAGACATCGTCCGCACGCTCGCGCATGCGCACGGCGTGCCGCTGTCGGAGACGCGCATCACCGGGTCGCCGTCGATCTCGGTGATCGTGCAACTGGTGCGCGACGGCTTCGGCGTTGCCGCGATTCCGGTGCTGTTCGTCGATGCGCTGATCGCGAGCGGCGAAGTCGTCGAGCTGCCGCTGCAGCCGTCGCCGCCGTCGATCGTCGTGTCGATGTCGCGGCGGGCGGACGCGCCGCGGTTCGTGCACGGCGCGTCGATCGCCGCGCGCGCGGCGTGTCACGAGTATTGCGAGAAGAGCACGCGGTTGCTGGTCGAAGCGCTTTGACCTGGCAGCGGCAGACGACGCGCGTTCGACATCGCCGCGCGAATCGCCCACAATCGCGTTCGGCGCGCCGCCACGTCGGCGCCGCGCGTCGCGAATGAGGGCCGGGCCGTCCGGCATTCGTCGCCTCGCATGACCGTGCACGACAGGAAGGCAACATGCAGATTCGCTCCGCTTCGCCCCGCCTGAACCTCGCGCGCGTCGTGATCGTCGCGCTGTATGTCGCGTCGCTGCTGCTGCCCGTCGCGGCCGAACCGCCGAATGCGGCCGGCGCGGTGAGCTGGTTGCACGGCTACACGGTGCTCGCGCTCGGCGGGCTCGCGATCCTCGACCTGCAATTCGCCTGGCTCGGCAACCCGCTGCTCGTCGTCGCGCTGCTCAGGCCGAGCCGTACCGTGTCGGCGCTGCTGGCCGTGGTCGTGGTTTTTGCGCTCGGGTGGCATACGATCCCGACCGACGCGAACTACGAAACGATCCGCACGTTCGGGGCCGGGTACTACTTATGGATCGCGGCGATGGCGGGCGCCGCCGCGCTGCCGTGGATCGACGGGCGCGCGCGGCAGGATGGCGGTGCGCCGAGCCGTGCGGTCGGTGCCGCGGGCGGGATCGTGCCGACCGGCGCAGGCCCAGGCGCAGGGACAAACGCAGCCGCCGGCAGCCCGGCCCGACCGAATGCCGCGCCGTCGTCGACCCGCCCGTCTACCCGGCAAAGCGGCTGGACCGTGACCGCAACCGATACGCGCATCGCGTCGACCGACCAGACCGGGACGACGCGCGGCATCGCGCTGTCCGACCTCGGCGCGATCCTGATCGAAACCAACGATCACGGGCCGTTCGTGTCGGACATCTGGTGGGTCCTGTTCGATACGAACAAGCAGTTCGCGTGCGGCTTTCCGCAGGACGCCCAGGGCGCGAAGGCGGCCGTCGACCGGCTGCTCGACCTGCCCGGCATCGACCACCGCAAGGTCATCGACGCGCAGACGTCGATCCAGAACGCGACCTTCCCGATCTGGGAGCGCGCGGCGGGCAAGCCGGGCGGCCCGGGAAAAGCCGGGGCGGCCGCCTGACCCGGCACCCCTTACGCGGATGGCGCCGCATGCGGCGGCGTCAGCTTGCCGTCGCCATACTCGCGAAGCACCTGCGAAATCACGACACGATACCCGTCCAGCCAGCGCGCCTGCTTCGCCTTGGCTTCGAGATGCGCGGGATGCTGGATCAACTGCCGCAGCGCCGCCTCGGATTCCCAGTAATAGACGTTCTGGATCAAGCCGGCTTGCGCGTTCTCCCACGTTTCCTCGCCGAGATAGCCGGGCGTCGCGCGCGCCATGTCGGCGATCTGCCGGTCGAGCCGGTGGAATTCGTCGTCGTACTGGCCGGCGCGAAAAATGAAAGTCGACGCGTACATGCCCGCTCGCTCTGCAACGATTGAAAGAGCGCCAAGTGTAAGGCACGCGCGGCGTGCCGCGATCGTCAGGCGGCGAGCGAAGCGGCGTCGACGCGATCGTCGAGCCACGCTTCGATGCGTGACGCATCGTCGCGCGTGGCGGCGGCGGATGCCGGCGTCGCCGCGAGCGCTCGTCGCGCCCGCTCCAGCGCCTGCGCGAAGCCACGCAATTCGCGCGTCGCGGGCCGGTCGTCGGCATGTCGGCGCGCGAGCGCCGCTTCGATGTTCGCGCCGATCAAGGTCAGTTGGGCGTCGACGAAGTCGATGCACAGCGCGCGGCAATGCGCGGAAACCTGAGCGACGGCCAGCAGGGCCGGCACGATCGACACGGTCAGGTAGCCGCCGGGCGCCAGCCGCGACAGCGCATCGCTCACGCCCGGCCCGCCGTCGGCCAGCGACGCGAACACGGCGTCGCGCCACACCGCGCGCTCGAACACGAGCGCATCGCGATGCGCGTCGAGCATCGCACGATCCTCGACCTGCCCGGCCGTCACCAGCGGAATCGGGAACGCCGATACCTCGGCAGACTGCACGCTCGCGGCATCGACGATGCAATTCGCGCCGAGCCACGCCGCATCGCCGCGCCGCGTCGCGAGCACGCGTGCCTGCAACCGGTCGGGCAGCATCGGATCGAGCGGCACCGCGCGGCAGATCGACGGCTTGTTCGCGTGCACGCCGCAGCGGCCGTCGTCGGCCAGCGCCGCGCAACGGCCCAGCGACGGATAGTCGTAGCCTTGCAGCGTCAGCGCGAGCCATTCGCCATGCACGCGGCCGCGATGGAACAATCGGTCCGCCAGCGCATCGGCCGCCGCGACGTCATCCGCATCGAGCGAATGCTCGCGGCCGCCCGCTTGCCAGCGTTCGCCGATGCGCCGCTTCGGCACGCGGCGGATCGTCAACGCGCCGACGAAGCGGTGCCGATGCCGGAACAGTTCGCGCAACGACAGCGTCGGCGCACTGTTGCAGCAGCGTCCGCACGCGTTGCACGCGAGCAGGTAGGTGTCTACCACGGCCGCCGCACCGAATCCTGGTAGCGCGTGAGGATGAAGCGCGCGACCTCGTCCGAGTGATACGCGGCGACGAGCTGCGCGACCCACGGCTTCGCGCGATCGGCATCGCGCACCGTGAGCACGTTCGCATACGGCGAGCGCGCATCCTCCAGGCTGATGCTGTCGCGCGCGGGCTGCAGCCCGGCGCGGGCCGCCTCGTCGCTGTCGATCGCGACGAACGCGGCCGTGTCGAGGGCCGCGTAAAGCCGGTCGCGGCGCAGCGCGACGAATTTCAGCCCGAGCCGGTTGCCCGTCACGTCGCGCAGCGTCGCATGCAGGCCGGCCTTCTCGCGCAGCGTCACCAGCGTGTCGTTCTGCAGCAGCACGAGCGCGCGCGCCATCCCGCGCGGATCGGCGGGAAGCGCGACCGTCGCGCCGGGTTGCAGTTCGTTCAGACTCCTCAGCTTGCGCGAATACAACGCCATCGGCAACGTGACGGTCGGCGCGACTTCGGTCAGCGCGTAGCGCATCCGGGCGCGGGTCGCGGCAAGCTGTTGCGCATCCTCGAAGCTGGCCGCGTCGATTCGCCCGTCGGCCAGCGCCGTATCGATGCGCGATGCATCGTCGAATTCGACGACGTCGATGCCGAGCCCGCGCGCGGCGGCCACCCGCTTCACTTCGTCGAGAATCTGCGCATGCACGCCGCGCGTGACGCCGACGCGCACGGCCGGCGCCGCGGCTTCGGCAGCCATCGCCGCCCCCTGCTGCATCGCCGCGCACGCAATCAGCAACCATGCAGAAACGAATCGCCCGATGCCGACCGTCATGACGCGTCCCTCAGGATCGTGCGAAACCCGATATGCGACGCGCCGAGATCGGCCTCCTGTTGTTCGCGAGACGATGCGCGATAGCGCACGCAGTAATCGCGCGAGCACAGGAACGAGCCGCCCTTGATGACCATCGGCGTATCGTGCCGGCGCGTCGGCGGCGCGACGGCCGCCGTGTCGCCGTTCGTGTGGGATTGATGCGGGCCCGTGTACGCGTCCTTCGTCCATTCCCACGCGTTGCCGATCATGTCGTAAAGACGAAAGCCGTTCGCCGCATAGCAGCCGACGGGGGCCAGCCCCGCGTGGCCGTCCTCCGCCGAGTCGAGCACCGGAAACGCGCCCTGCCAATAGTTCGCGGCCGGCTTGCCCTGCGCGTCGCGCGGCGCCGCATCGAGCGATGCGTCGTCGCGGCCGGCCTTGCCCGCGTACTCCCATTCGGCCTCGGTCGGCAAGTCGCGGCCGAGCCAGTGCGCATACGCGAGCGCATCGCGCTGCGTGACGAGCGTCACCGGCAGGTTGCCGAGCCCGTCCACGTCGCTGCCGGGCCCGCGCGGATGCCGCCACGACGCGCCCTTCACCCACGACCACCAAGCGAGGTCGCGCGCGTTCATCTCGTCGCGCGTCGGCACATGGAACACCGCCGCGCCGCCCTGCTGCTCGGCCTCGGTCACGTAGCCGGTCGCCTGCACGAATGCCGCGAATTGCGCGATCGTCACGTCGGTCTGGTCGATCCAGAAGCCGCCGACGCGCGTGCGGCCGTCGCCGACCGGACGCTCGTCCGCGTAGCCGCGCGTGCTGCCGAACACGAACGCGCCGCCGCGCAGGTGCACCATTCCGGCCTTCGGATCGTCGCGCCACTTCGACGGCAGCCCCGAATAGCGTTCGCACTGGCGTTCCGAACCGAGCGGCGCGAGCGCGCGGCCGCGATTCAGGTCGTCGAACGCGCCGCCGGCCGGCGTCGCCGGATTCGCATAGCCTGCCGCGAACGCGGCGGCGAACAGCGTGGCGGCCAGCGCCGCGCCGATCGTCCAGAAGCGGAACCGCATCGTGTCGCCCCTCGCGCTCAGTAGTAGCCGCGCGGCCGCAGCGGCTCGACGCCGCCGACGCTGCTCATGTAGGCCTTCCACTGGTCGACGAGCGTGCCGATCACCGACGGGTTCTGCGCGGACACGTCCGTCGTCTCGCCGCGATCCGACGCGAGGTCGTACAACTGCCAGTGACCGTCGAGCGGCCCGAGCGGCGGCTCGGTCCACAGCGCCTTCCAGCGGCCGTCGGCGCTGCGCAGGTACGCGCGGCCGTACGCTTCGTCGCCGAACGCCGTCGTGTGCACTTCGCCCGTCACCGAGCCCGTGAGCACCGGCAGCAGCGACTGGCCCGTGACCGGATACACGTAGCGGTTGTTGTAGACGACCTTGCCCTTGTTCTGGTCGACGCCCGTCAGCGTGTTGACGAGCGGCGGCGCCGGCTGCGACGGCGGCGTGACGCCCGCGACCGCGAGGAACGTGGCCGTGTTGTCGGTCACGTGCGTGAACGCGCGCAGCGGCGGCAATGGCTGCGACTGGCCCGGCAGGTGCACGATGGTCGGCGTCGATACGCCGCCTTCGCCCGAATAGCCCTTCGTGAGCCGGAACGGCGCCGCGCTCACTTCGGCCCAGCGCAGCCCGTACTGCAGGCGCTGCGCATTCTGCTTGCCGTTGTCGGTGCCGAGCGCCGAATAGGTCGGCTCCTGCGCGTTCGCGGTATCGGTCGCGGTCGGGTCGGCGCCGGAATCGATCGGCCAGCCTTCCGCGCCGTTGTCCGACTGGAACATGATGAACGTGTTGTCGTATTCGCCGATGTCCTTCAGATGCTGGATCAGGAGTCCGATGTTGTAGTCGAGGTTCTCGACCATCCCCGCGTAGATTTCCATGTAGCGCGCCTGCGCCCGGCGCTCGGCCGGCGACAGGCTCGACCACAGCTTGTCGACCTTGCCGGCGCCGTAGTCGACGTAGCCGTCCGCGGCCGAATGCACTGCGCTGACGTACTTCGCGCCGGCCTTGCCGTCGTTCGCGGTCGCGGGCGATGCGGCCGTCGTCTCCGGCAGTCCGTCGAACGGTTTGAAATCGGCGGGTATCAGGCCGAGCGCCTTCTGTCGGGCAATCCGCGCGTTGCGGATCGCATCGTAGCCGGCGTCGTACACGCCCGCGTACTTGTGCAGCCACGGATCGGGCACCTGCAGCGGCCAGTGCGGCGACGTATAGGCGGCGTATGCGAAGAACGGCTTGCCGTCCTGCTTGTTCGCATCGATGTACGAGATCAGCTTCTGCGTATAGAAATCGGTCGAATAGAACACGGCCGGGCTGCCGCCCGCGCCCGGTTGCCCGGGCTGGCCAGGCTGCACGTAGCGGCCGTCTTCCGTGTAGTTCGACGAGCCGGCCGGCTCGTGCGCGAAGTGGTTCGTCGCCGCGCCGCCGAGCAGCACGTAGCTGCGCTCGAAACCCCACTGGTCGGGCGTCTGCCCGCTGCCCGTCGTACTGCCGACGATCCCCGAGCCGATGTGCCACTTGCCCGCGATATACGTGTGATAGCCGGCGTCCTTCAGCAATTGCGCGAACGACAGCGCGCGGTCGTTCAGATAGCCCTCGTAGCCGGGCAGCCCGCGCCGCTCGTCGGTCGGCACGCCCATCGTGCCTTCGCCGACGAGATGATGATCGGTGCCGGACACCAGCATCGCGCGCGTGATCGCGCAGACGGCGCCCGTGTGGTGGTTCGACAGGATGCGGCCCGACGCGACGAGCGCGTCGAGGTTCGGCGTGTTGATTTCGCCGCCGAACGCATGGACGTCGGAATAGCCGAGATCGTCGGCCATGATGTACAGGATGTTCGGGCGCTTGGCCGACGGCGCCGCGCTGGCCTGCGGCGGCGGATCGCCGTCGACGCCGCCGCACGACGCGAGCGACACCGCGCCGGCGATCGCGGCGCAGACGACACGGAAACGGAAAGCATGCAACGGCGACGCGGACTTTTTCATTGTTGTGGAACGCTCGATCTACGGGATCGGCGATCTTAGCGTCGCGCGCGCGGCGCCCAAAGTCGGATTCGTCACATGCTAACGGGGTGGGGGAATATGCGTCCTCGATCGGATAATGAATATCGGCGCCAGCACATGCACGCATCGATCGACGAATGCTGAAATCGCGGAAATACTGAAAATTCTCTCGACCTGCGAAGGGTCTGTCGATGGAGCGAACAAAGAAACTGGCATGGCTCTTCCTGGCGTCAGGCGGTGCTTGCTTCCTGTTATCGAACAAAAACGACGAACATCGATAACGCCGCGAAGTGCCTCATCCGGAAGCGGGGTAACGCGTTCACATACGTTCACCCCGCCCGCTCCGCCACCACCGGCATCGCACGTCGCGACGCGATCCGCAGCGCGAGCACGCCGCCCGCCAGCAACGCGACTGCGACGAGCAGCAGCGCGAGGTCGTACGAATGCGTGACGTCCTTGATCCGCCCCATTACGGGCGGCAGCGCGAGGCCGGCAATATTCGCGACCGCATTGATCAGCGCGATCGAAGCGGCGGCCGTGAGGCCCGACACATACTCGGTCGTCACGGCCCAGAACACGGGCGTCGCGGCCCAGTTGAAGCCGACCGCGAGCACCAGCAGCGCATACGCGACAGGCAGCACCGGCGTATAGATCGCCGCGACCAGCAATGCGCCGGCCACCAGCATCGGCACGCCGAGATGTAACGCGCGTTCGCCGCCGAGATCCGAATGCCGGCCGTTCAGATACATCGCGACACACGCGAACAGGAACGGCAGCGCGGACAGACTGCCGACCGCGAAGCTCGATTGCCCCGACAGGCTCTTCACGAGCAGTGGCAGGAACAGCGTGAGGCCGATCGTGCCGAACGCCTGCAGCAGCCAGAACGCGGCGAGTGCCCATACCTTGCCATCGCCGAACGCGCGCCGCAGCGCGACGCCGTGCGACAGGTGCTCGCGCGGCGCGCTGTCGCGCAGCGTCGCTTCGAGCCACGCGCGCTCGTCGGCCGGCAGCCAACGCGCGTGCGCGGGCGTGTCGGGCAGGCGGCGCAGCACGACGAAGCCGAGCAGCAGCGCGGGCACACCCTCGAGCAGGAACAGCCAGCGCCAGCCTTCGACGCCGAGCATGCCGTTCAGGTTCAGCAGCGCGCCGGACAACGGCAACCCGATCACCGAAGCGAGCGTCGCGCCGATATAGAAGAACGACATCGCGCGCGCACGATCGCTCTGCGGATACCACGCCGACAAGTAGTAGATGATGCCCGGCGTGAAGCCCGCCTCGGCCGCGCCGAGCAGCAGGCGCATCGCGTAGAGTTGCCCCGGCGTATGGACGGCGCTCATCGCGGCCGCGACGAGGCCCCACGTGATCATGATCCGAGCGATCCAGCGGCGCGCGCCGACACGCGCGAGGAACAGGTTGCTCGGCACCTCGAACAGGATGTAGGTCACGTAGAACAATCCCGCGCCGAGTCCGTACATTTCGGCGCTGAGGCCGAGGTCGGCGTTCATCTGCAGCGCCGCGACCGAGATGTTCGAGCGGTCGATATACGCGACGAGGTACAGCAGCATCAGGAACGGAATCAGGCGCAGGTTCAGGCGCCGCATCGTGACGGCGTGCAACTGCGGGGCGGCGGCGGTCATCGGCTTGTCTCCTGGATCGTCTCGCGGGACGGTATGGCCGCCGCGCGCACGGCGGCGGCATCGTCGCGCCGAGTGAAGCGCGGCGTCATGCAAGCCAGTCTAGGAGCCGCGCGAAATTCGCGTCAATTACCGGGACGTCGTCTCGATATGTGAGATGCCAGCGAAAGCCCGTCAGCCTGTGCGTTCAGTAACGCATCACGAGAAACAGCCATGCCGCCGCCAGCGCCATGCAGGGTCATGCGAGCATGCCATTCGTCTCGCCGAGCGCCACCAGCGCAATCGGCACGGGCACGGTCGCGGGCGAAATCGGGAAGAACGGCGCCGACACGCGAGACGCTTCGCCGTATCGCACCATCATGAACAACAGCGAGATCGCGATCGGCGAATTGCAGATCACGAGGTATGCGAGCGTCGATGCGGCGCCCCCTGCCTGTCTCCGTCATCCGACGCCAGCACCCGCGGGATCTCGTCGACCAGCGCATCGACGACGACGCGCACCTTCGACGGCACGTGCCGCGACTTCGGCCGCACCGCGAACACCTCCGCGCCCGACACGCTGTTGCTGTCCATCACCAGCGCGAGCCGGCCGTCGCGCAGGTACGGCGCCATCAGCCAGCACGGCAGCCATGCGAGGCCCGCGCCGGCGGCGGCGGCCTCGGCGATCGCCTGCAGGTCGTCGAACCGCAGGCGCCCGGCCACGCGGTGGTCGTGCGCCTGGCCGTCCGCGCCGATGATCCGCCACGGCACCGGCTGCCCGCCACGCGAATACGCGATGCCGACGTGCGACGCGAGTTCGTCGAGCCCCGACGGCCGGCCATGACGTTCGAGATACGCGGGCGATGCGCAGATGCCCATGCGCTGCACGCCCAGCCGCCGGCCGACGAGCGCGCTCGTATCGGCCAGCTCGCCGATGCGCACCGCGATGTCGAAGCCGTCGTCGATCAGGTCGGCCACGCGGTCGCTGAACGACACGTCGATTTCGAGCCGCGGATGGCGCTCGACGAGACGCCGCATGACCGGGGCCACGCATTGCCGCCCGAACAGCACGGGCACGCTGATGCGCAGCCGCCCGGACGGCTCGCGCCGGCCCGCGTCGAGCGCGGCCTCCGTTTCGCCGAGTTCGGCCAGCAACCGCCGGCACTGCTCGTAATAGACGCTCCCTTCGTCGGTCAGGTTGAGTTGGCGGGTCGTGCGCTGCAGCAGCCGCACGCCGAGACGGTGCTCGAGCCGCGCGACGACCTTCGCGACCGCCGAACGCGTGACGCCGACGCGCAGCGCCGCCGCCGCGAAGCTGCCCGACTCCACGACCTCAACGAATTCCGCGACGCCTCTCAGCCGCTCGTCCATGTGATTCCGCTCCGGTTCGTTCGCAGGTTTGTGTCCCGCATGGAAACAGTTCGTGGCCAAACTCTCGCCAATGCGTCCCCACACGCAACACTATGATAGTCCCGTCCCCATCGAACCAGGAGTCGAACATGCATGCATGGCAACTGAAACCGGGCGACGGCGTCGCCGGGCTCCGGCGCATCGACGCCGCCCGTCGGCCGGTCGGGCCGACCGACGTCGTCGTGAAGATCCACTCGGCCGGGCTGAACTATCGCGACCTGATGTTCGCGCGCGGCGATTATCTCGGCATCGGCGACGCGCCGCTGATTCCCGTGGCCGACGGCGCGGGCGAAGTCGTCGAAACCGGCCGCGACGTCACGCGCTTCAAGCCCGGCGATCGCGTGATCAACACGTATTTCCCGCGCTGGATCGACGGGCCGCCCACGCCGGCGAAAGTCTCGGGTTCGCCGGGCGCGCAATTCGACGGCGTGCTGGCCGAACACTTCGTGTCCGACGAAACCGCGCTGGTCGCGATTCCCGCGCATCTCGACTACGACGAGGCGGCGACGCTGTCGTGCGCGGGCGTGACCGCTTGGAATGCGCTGTTCGCCGACGGCGGCGCAGGCCCCGGCTCGACCGTCGTGCTGCTCGGCACGGGCGGCGTATCGATCGTCGCGCTGCAGCTCGCGCATGCGGCGGGGCTGCGGACGATCGTCACATCGTCGAGCGACGCGAAGCTCGAACGCGCGCGTGCACTCGGTGCGGATGCAACGATCAACTATCGCGCGACGCCCGAATGGCAGCATGAAGTGCTGCGGCTCACCGACGGCGCGGGTGCGGATCTCGTCGTCGAGGTCGGCGGACGCGACACGCTGCCGCGCTCGGTCGCCGCGACGAAGCTGGGCGGCATCGTGTCGGTGATCGGCGGCCTCAGCAGTTTCGGCGGCCCCGAACTCGGGCTGCTGTCGCTGATCGGCGGCATCCGGCGGCTTCACGGGATCATGGTCGGCAGCCGCGCGATGCTCGACGACGTCGTCCGTCTCGTCGACGCGAAGCGGATCCGGCCCGTCGTCGATCGCGTGTTCGGCTTCGACGAAGCGCCGGAAGCTTATGCATACCTGCAGTCGGGCCAGCATTTCGGCAAGGTCGTGATTCGCGTCGCGGCGTGACGGGAGAAAGCGGCGCGATGCGCGGTCACGCACGCGCATCGGCGGCGACGGGCGACGAGTCTTCCTTCGTCCGTTACCGCCGCTTGACCGCACGCCGTCAGAACCGGTGACGAATCCCCGCATGCACCATCAGTTGCTTGGACGTCGACGACAGGTCCGCCGCGCCGGGGATGAGCGCCCGATCGAGCGACGAACCCGTCGCGTCGCCCGCAACCCGCTGATACGCGCCCATCAGGTACACGTCCGTTCGCTTCGACAGGTCGTAGTCGGCCATCAGCCCGATCGAATGGATCTTCGGCTTCGCGCTGCCCGTCGTCGCGTCGTAGCGCACCGTCGTGTACACGTACTGCGCGCCGACGAAGCACGCGGGCGTGAACTGGTATTTGCCGTTCAGCTCGAAGTTCTGGTACTTGATCGCCGTCACCGTGCCGCCGGCGAGCAGCCCCGTCATGGGCGCGATCGTCTCGTCGCCGAACAGGTAGCCGACGTTCGCGGTCGGACGCGTGACGTTGCTGTTCGTGTACGCGAAGCCGACCGTCGCGAGCCCGGCCGTGTAGTTGATCCCCGCCCCGAAGATTCGCAGCCGCGCCGACGCAAAGTTCGCATCGGCGCCGACCGAACCCGAACCCGCGACCGCGCCGCCGGACGTCGCGCCGGGGTCGTTCGCGTTCAGGAACGCAGCGCCGACCAGCAGCCCGCCGTGCTCGTACCGCGCGCCGGCGCTCCACACCCGGTTGTTCGCGAAGCCCGTGTCGTTGCTGAAGCTGTAGGTGCCGCCGAACGAGAAACCAGAGAAATCCAGGCTCGCGTACTTGACCGTGTTGTCGACGCGGAACGTGTTGCCCGTGTTGTCGTTATCGAGCGGATGCGAGAACGGATAGACGCCCCAGCTCCCGTTCGCGGTCGTCGGCGCGAGATAGTCGACCACAGAATCGTATTGCCGGCCGAGCGTCAGCGTGCCGTAGCGCGTGCTGCCGAGCCCGACATAAGCCTGCCGCCCGAACATGCGCCCGCCCTGCGCGAGCGTGCCGGCGTTCACGTTGAAGCCGCTCTCGATCTGGAACAGCGCGCTATAGCCGCCGCCGAGATCCTCGGCGCCTTTCAGCCCCCAGCGGCTGCCCTGCGCGAAGCCGCTCGCCATCTGCCACGCACCGTGGCCGCCGACGTCGTTCGTATAGTCGATACCCGCGTCGACCAGACCGTAGAGCGTGATGCTACCCTGCGCGAACGCAGGCGCTGCGCACAGCGCCGGAATCGCGACGAAAAAAATTCTCCAGTTCATTCGTTATCCTTATTCGTTTTTCCGGGCCTGCACGTGAATGCCCGCGCGATTCGCAGGCCGTGCAGGCGGTCATTCCCGGTATCCGGCGCGCGGTCGATCGCGCGCGGGGTCTCCTCACGTGCGACGCGCCGACAGCACGCCGCGCGGCTCACTTCGCGCCGTAGATGTCGAAATCGAAATACTTCCGGTTGATCCGCCGATACGTGCCGTTTGCGAGAATCGTCGCGAGCGCGCGATTGAACGCGTCGCGCAAGTCGGTGTCCTGCTTGCGCAGACCGAGCCCGTCGCCCTGCCCGAAGTACTTCGTGTCGTCGATCGCTTCACCGGCGAATGCAAAGTCCTTGCCCTGCGGCTTCTTCAGGAAACCGTCGCTGGCCGCGATCGACGCCTGGAACGCCGCGTCGAGCCGCCCCGTCACGAGATCCGCGTAGACCTGGTCCTGGTTCGGGTAGGACACGATCTGCACGCCGGCCCGCTGCCAGTTCGCGATCGCATAGTCGGCCTGCGCGGAGCCCTGCTCGACACCGATCCGCTTGCCCTTCAGCGATTCGGCCGTCGGCAGCAACGGCGAACCCTTGCGCGCGATCAGCCGCGCAGGCGCGTTCGAGATCCGGTTCGTGAACGCGATCTGCTGCATCCGCTTCGGCGTGATCGTCATCGACGACGCGATCACGTCGAACTTGCGCGCGAGCAGCCCCGGGATCATCCCGTCGAAACTCGACTCGACCCACACGCAGCGCGCCTTCAGTTCCGCGCACAGCGCATTCGTGATGTCGATCCCGAACCCGGTCAGCGTGCCGTCCGGCAGCTTGTACTCGAGCGGCGGGTAGGTCGGATCGACCGCGAGCCGGATATCCTTGCCCGCCCAGTCGCCTGCATGTGCGGCCCCTGCCGCCAGCGCCATCGAGAGCGCCGCCATCCACTGCTTCATTGCCGTCTCCTCGTGTAGATCGTGAATCGAATTCGTCCGGCGCATCGGGCGCCGGTTCGCCGCGTGCGCCGCGTCACGCGAGATATCGCTCCGCCAGCGCGACCCAATAGCTCGCGCCCGTCGCGAGACATGCATCGTTGAAGTCGTAGCCGGGGTGGTGCAGCCCGCATCCGGTCGCGCCATCACCGTTGCCGTCGCCGTTGCCGATCGACAGGTAGCTGCCCGGGCACGCGTTCAGCATGAACGCGAAGTCCTCGCTCGCCGCGATCGGCCGCAGCTGCGGAATCAGCGCGCCGTCGCCACCCCATTCGCGCGCGACTTCGCGGGCGAATGCCGTTTCCGCCGCGTGATTGACGAGCACCGGATAGGTGTGCCGGTAGTCGATCTCGGCCGTCGCGCCATAACTCGCGGCCTGCCCGTGCACGACCTCGCGGATGCGCCGCTCGAGCAGCGTGCGTACGTCCGGCGACAGCGCGCGCACGCTCAGTTCGAGCTCCGCGTGCGGCGGAATCACGTTCGACGCGGCGCCCGCATGGATCGCGCCCGCCGTGACGATCGCCAGCTCCTGCGGATTCACGTTGCGCGACACGATCGTCTGCAGCGCCATCACGATCGATGCGCAGACCACCACCGGATCGACCGTCGTGTGCGGCGCGGCGCCGTGCCCGCCGCGGCCCGCCACGCGCACGCGCACCTCGTCGGCCGACGCCATCGCCGGGCCGTCGCAGAAGCCGAGCACGCCGGCCGGCAACCCCGGCACGTTGTGCATCGCGAACACCGCGTCGCACGGGAACCGCGTGAACAGCCCGTCGTCGAGCATGCGCTTCGCGCCGCCGAGCCCTTCCTCCGCCGGCTGGAAGATCAGGTTCAGCGTGCCCGTGAAACGCGCGCGCACCGCGATGCAGCACGCGGCGGCGAGCAGCATCGCCGTATGGCCATCGTGGCCGCACGCGTGCATCACGCCGTCGTGCCGGCTCGCATGCGGCAGCCCGGTCGTCTCGCGGATCGGCAACGCGTCCATGTCCGCGCGCAACCCGAGCCGCTTGCCGGCGCCGCGCGCCAGCGTGCCGACCACGCCGGTGCCGCCGAGGCCGCGCTCCACCCGATAACCCCATGTTGTCAGGTGCTCGGCGACGAGATCGCCGGTCGCGCGTTCCTCGAAGCCGAGCTCGGGATGCGCGTGCAGCCGGCGGCGCAGCGCGATCATCTCGGCTTCGATCGCTGCCATTTCGGGAAAAATTCGTGTCTGGCCCAACCCCGATACTCCTTCGCTACGTTCCGGTTGCCGATCGCCGGAGGGCGGATCGTGACGGGATCGTATGCAGCGAAAATCCGGGCGAACAGCCGCGGTTTCGTTATGATGACAACCTTTCGTTGTCGGGTATCGCACCATGAAGCTGCATCAGTTGCAGGCGCTCGTCGCGAGCGCGGAGGCCGGCAGCATCCGGGGCGCGGCGCGCACCCTCGGGCTGTCGCAGGCGGCCGTCACGCGCGCGTTGCGCGAGCTGGAGGCAAGCGAGCGCCTGCCTCTGCTCGTGCGCGCGCCGGAAGGCATCGGTTTTACCGAATACGGGAAAACCCTTCTCACGCATGCGAAGCTCGTGCTGAAGCAACTGGAGCACGCGCAGAGCGATCTCGAACGGATGCGCGGGCGCGTCGAGGGGCGGCTGAGCGTCGGCGTCACGCCGTGGCTCACCATGACGTTCCTGGCGGAAGCGGTGCTGCGTTTTCGAGAACGGACGCCCGACGTGCGTCTCGAACTCTACGAAGCGTTGATCGCCGTCGCACAGCCGCTACTGCGCGACGGCACCATGGATTTCGCGCTCGGGCACGTGCAGCCGGGCAGCGCGCAGGAATTCGCGTTCGAGCCGATGCTGCGTTACGAGACCTCGGTGATGGTGCGCGCCGGCCACCCGCGCGAACGCGCGCGATCGATCCACGACCTGCTCGACAACGATTGGGTGCTGAATTTCGCGGCGGATGGCCAGGCGGCGCTCGTCGACTACCTGTTCACGCGCCACGGCGCGCAGATCGACGAGCGACGCATCGTGCGCGCGCAATCGGTCGCGATGCTGCAGACGATGCTCGAGCAGGCCGACATGTGCACGTGGTGCCCGTCGATCCTCGCCGCCGTGCCGCCGTTCGGCGAGCGAATGCGCGCGCTGTCGCTGAAGGAGAGCTTCGAGCCGCGCGAGCTCGGCATCGTCACGCGCCGCAGCAGCACGCTGAGCGAGGCCGCACGCTGCTTCATCGATTGCCTGCTGCAGGTCATCCGGCGGCACGCGCGCTCCGCGCGCAAGGACGATCTCGCGTTGTTCAGGACGGTGTCGCTGCTGATCTGACGCGCCCGCGTCGCGCGTCGTGTCCGGCGACGGCCTCCGTGCGCCCGAGCCGGCGCCGCTCCCAAAGCGCATTCGCGCAAATGCTTTTCCGAATCCGTTATTGGATCGCGTCGCCGCGCATTTCTATACTCGTCAGCACTCTCTGTTAAAGAGTGCCAGCCAATTTCGACAGAACAGCACAGGACGAAAAAAAATGAGCCTACGCCCCTTGCACGATCGCGTGATCGTGAAGCGACTCGATCAGGAAACCACCACCGCATCGGGCATCGTGATTCCCGACAGCGCAGCCGAAAAACCCGACCAGGGCGAAGTGATCGCCGTCGGCCCCGGCCGCAAGGACACGGACGGCCAGCGCATCGTGCCCGACCTGCAGGTCGGCGAGCGCGTGCTGTTCGGCAAGTACGCGGGGCAAGCCGTCAAGGTGGACGGCAACGAGTTTCTCGTGCTGCGCGAGGAAGACATCGTCGCGGTCGTCAATCAATAACGGAGCGCAATCATGGCAGCCAAGGAAATCATTTTCAGCGACGTCGCCCGTGCGAAGCTCACCGAAGGCGTCAACATTCTCGCGAACGCGGTGAAGGTCACGCTCGGGCCGAAGGGTCGCAACGTCGTGCTCGAACGCAGCTTCGGCGCGCCCGTCGTCACGAAGGACGGCGTGTCGGTCGCGAAGGAAATCGAACTCGCGGACAAGCTGCAGAACATCGGCGCGCAGCTCGTGAAGGAAGTCGCGTCGCGCACCAGCGACGCGGCCGGCGACGGCACGACGACAGCCACCGTGCTCGCACAGGCGATCGTCCGCGAAGGCCAGAAATACGTTGCGGCCGGGCTCAATCCGCTCGACCTGAAGCGCGGCATCGACAAGGCCGTCGCATCGGCCGTCGACGAATTGAAGAAGATCAGCAAGCCGACCACCACCAGCAAGGAAATCGCGCAGGTCGCGACGATTTCCGCGAACGGCGAGGAGTCGATCGGACAGCGCATTGCCGAAGCGATCGACCGCGTCGGCAAGGAAGGCGTGATTACCGTCGAGGACGGCAAGTCGCTCGCCGACGAGCTCGACGTCGTCGAGGGGCTGCAATTCGACCGCGGTTACCTGTCGCCGTATTTCATCAACAATCCGGACAAGCAGATCGCCGAGATCGAAAACCCGTACATCCTCCTGCACGACAAGAAGATCTCGAATATCCGCGATCTGCTGCCGGTGCTCGAACAGGTCGCCAAGTCGGGCCGGCCGCTGCTGATCATCGCGGAAGACGTCGAAGGCGAAGCCCTCGCGACGCTCGTCGTGAACAACATCCGCGGCATCCTGAAGACGGTCGCGGTCAAGGCGCCGGGCTTCGGCGATCGCCGCAAGGCGCTGCTCGAGGACATCGCGATCCTCACCGGCGGCCAGGTGATCGCCGAGGAAACCGGCCTGACGCTCGAGAAGGCCGCGCTCGCTGATCTGGGCCAGGCGAAGCGCATCGAGGTCGGCAAGGAAAACACCACCGTGATCGACGGCGCGGGCGATGCGAAGAACATCGAAGCGCGCGTGAAGCAGATCCGCGTGCAGATCGACGAGGCGACGTCCGACTACGACCGCGAGAAGCTGCAGGAACGCGTCGCGAAGCTCGCGGGCGGCGTGGCGGTGATCAAGGTCGGCGGCGCGACCGAAATCGAGGTGAAGGAGAAGAAGGATCGCGTCGACGACGCGCTGCATGCGACGCGCGCGGCAGTGGAAGAAGGCATCGTGCCGGGCGGCGGCGTCGCACTGATCCGTGTGCGGCAGGCGATTCGCGAGCTGAAAGGCGCGAACGCCGATCAGGACGCGGGCATCAAGATCGTGCTGCGCGCGCTGGAGGAACCGCTGCGCCAGATCGTCACGAATGCGGGCGAGGAAGCGAGCGTCGTCGTCGCGAAAGTCGCCGAAGGCACGGGCAACTTCGGGTACAACGCGCAGACGGGCGAGTACGGCGACCTCGTCGAATCGGGCGTGCTCGATCCGACCAAGGTCACGCGCACCGCGCTGCAGAACGCGGCGTCGGTGGCCGGACTGCTGCTGACGACCGATGCGACCGTGTTCGAAGCACCGAAGGATGCGGCGCCGGCTGCCGCCCCGGGCGGCCCGGGCGCGGGCGGGCCGGGATTCGATTTCTGACGACGTGGCAGCGTGCGCGCCGGTTCGCCGGCGTGCGCGCGGCCAGGCAGGACCCTGCCACGATCGATGAACTGTCGACGGAGGAAGGCTCGGGCGTAGTGTGCTGCCGGCGCCGATCCGGCGTGCGTGCCGCGCTACGGTTTCAGCGTCGAGAAGAAGCCGGTCGCTGCGTGTCTGACCGGGCAGCATGAAAACGCTTGCGGCGGCCCGCGAAGGCCGCCGCAAGCGGGCGAACATCGAAGCACCACTATGCGAGTGCAGTCGGGGAAGCAGAACCAACAATAATTTATTGCCTGATCAGCGCCGCAGGAAATGCAACGACGGCCGCGCGCTATCACAGCGCGGTCGGCGGCAGGTTGGAAATGGAAGGCGATGACCGTTCGATGTCGTGCATCGAACAGTTTTAAAAGGCCGGATGAACCAATCCGTCATCTCGTGTTCGAGGCAATGGAATGGGCAGCTCACGCCCCGCGAGTTGCGGCGGTGACAGGGCTGAGGATGGGTTCGATAGAAGGCGAACGTTCACGTGCCGACGGCGTCAAGCTGTCCGACAGCGATCTCGATTCCAGATAAATCAAGCCGGACCGACCAGCTTTGTAACACCGCGCAGAACCGCGGGTGCTCACCCGTGCCGCAACGTTTGCTGAACCAGTGAAAGCAGCCAGAGTACAAGCCAGATTCGCGCAAGATACATCCACAGACCATGCCTCACGTTCGGAGCACAAATCCAGGCAGTGCGTACCCATGCGGCGATCAATACGAGTTGCAAGCAGAGCAGCGGTACCAGGTAGATCTTCGGCGTCGACAGATCAACCATGTGCCGGACACAGACGTTGATCAAAAACATGGCCACTCCGGTGGGAATACCGAGTCCCCACCAGACTTTCCAGAGAGGCTCATTTCCGGCCCATGCATTTTTCAGCATTGATATCTCCACGATCGGCAACGGATGGCTTACCCCCAGGTTGCCTCTTGCATCGCACCGGCTAACGAATTGCGACCAATTGCTCCAGATGCCCGACAGGGGCTTCCGCAAATGGCTCTTTGCTTTTACGTGTCTCGATCAGAATTGCGCCGTAAGCTGAAACCCAAGTGTTATGCGCGCGGTCTCGAATCCGGAAGGCTTGTACACCGGGGTGCCTGCAAAG
The DNA here is from genome assembly GCF_001534535.1 of Burkholderia sp. MSMB1459WGS. Taxonomy (NCBI): domain Bacteria; kingdom Pseudomonadati; phylum Pseudomonadota; class Betaproteobacteria; order Burkholderiales; family Burkholderiaceae; genus Burkholderia; species Burkholderia sp. MSMB1459WGS. The sequence goes on along the minus strand of NZ_LPMU01000052.1, from coordinate 159,106 downwards.
AGATCGTAGGCATATGCGCCGAAGCGCGTCGCGACGCTACCCTTCACGCCGATCACTGCTCCGGCGAGTTGCGTGCCGACCAAGGCGACCGGTTCCGGTCCCCATACGCGGCCGTAGTCGAGCCCGGCATAGGCCGCGAGCCCGGTCTGCGCGATCGGGACCTGCAACTCATTGCGCCAGTAGAACCCGCGTGATGCTGCCAGCAGCGTTTCGCCGTCGAATCCCCGCACGGTATAACGGCTGCCGATCGTGACGCTGTCGAGGTACGACACCGTGTTGCCTGTGTACTGACCATGAAAGGTCGTCACGTATTTGAACGGCTGCGTACCGATGACGAACGGTGTCGACAAATTCGCATCGAGCACGACCATCTTGAATCTGTAAGTCTGGCCACCCTCCGCCGCGAACATGCTGTCGGTCGAGCCAAGCCATCCGAGCCCTTGGCGATAGGCAAGCGAACCGTCGAACTGCGACGAGCCGAAATAGTGTCGGTCGTTCAGCCCGAATTCGAGAAAGGTCGCATTCTGGTGCGACGACGGTATCGTCGTGCCTTCGATGTAGCTGTCGCCGAAACGGCGCGTCAGGCGAACCTGTGCACCGAACACATCGTTCCGGCTGCGGCTCAGTACGCGGTTGAGCTTGAAGTCGACCGTCTTCATGTTGCCGCTGGCAACGAACGTCTGGTTCACGGCCGCGAGCGGTTGAAAGTACGTGCTGGTATAGGCCGATAGCGTGCCGGTCCAGTAACCCCAAGGAACCGAGTAGAACGCGTTCCAGCCGTGCGAACCGAAACGCTTGTCGCCAAATTCCAGGTCCTGGTTGAAACCGACGTTGAAAATGTCGTTCAAGCCCAGCGGGTTATCGATGCCAAGCGATACGTTGCCTTGCAGTTTGCCGGTTGCGCGCGTGCCCGAGTTGTCGATGGACGCCACGACGGTCCATGGTTTGCCGCGCTTCACGTCGAGGACGACGTCGCTTTCGCCAGGCATGTCGCCCGGTGCAATCCGCATTGACACATCCTGACTTGAGACACGCTTCATCTGCTCGAGCCCTTGTTCGATGTCGCGCAGGTTCAACACGTCGCCGTCGCGAGTCGGGAATGCGGTCTTCCACGTTCCGCGCAACTTTTCGTCCTCGAAACGCACGTGGCGGATCACGCCCGGAATCAGGGCAAGCTTCAATGTGCCGGTGGACAAATCCTGCTCTGGAACGAGTACGCGGGTAGTGATGTAGCCGCGTGCGAGGATGGCTTGTGATAGTCCTTTTACGATCAGGTCGACGCCTTGCTTACCAACGCATTGGCCGGCGTAGTGCGCGAGCCAGTCGCGCGCAAAGGCGAAGCGATCCATCGGCAAGGCTGATGCGCCTTGCGCCTTTGACGCGGCCGATAGCGAGTCGGGCACGTCGAGCCCGAAATGATCAATTCGAAAGCACGGTGTTTCGGTCGGCAATACCGGATAGGCTTCCGGGCGCGGCACGTCCGAGCGCACGCCCGGCGCTTGCACGGTGGCTTCTCGCTGCAGCGCATCACGGCGCTGCTGAGCTTGCTGATTCTGCTCGGCGTTCGCGCGGGCAGCGGCGGCCTGGTCACTGGGAGACGGCGCCTGTTGTGCTTGCGCAGCAAGCGTGATCAGAGTAGTGATTGGTAAAACCGCCAGCCGTCTGGTCGTTTTCATTTAGTTATGTTTTGAATTGATGGGAATAGACAACAAACATCTCCGTTATCGATACAACACTGATCATCAATCCGCATCAGCGCCTCACCATGACTGAGGTTTAAATCAATTCCCCGAAACTCCGAGCCGCGCATCCTGCCGCAACTTCTCAACCAATTGATTCCATACATTCTCGTATAGGGGAAACGATTCCTCAGCCTGAGAAGCGGCTCTAGCCCGCATCACAGTCGCCAGAAAAATTGACAGCCCGTTAGAGTTCAACGATTCCGTTGAGATAAAGCTCATCCCCCCCTCTTCCATAGGAAGGTAAACCTCATCCTTAATCCACATGTCGGACGAGTGAAATTGATCACCGATTCGACTGACCAAATAATCGAACTGACTCGTACTCACAGGGACGCGCACTTCTTTAGAAATAACTATCGATCCCGCCATTTTCGCCTCACTTGATCAGAATAATCTTCGCCTGCAGTTTTTGCGGGAGATTGCCAATAGCCTTGACAAGCAATGCTTTGTTTGCCTCACTCAGAAATCTAGAATCCAACGGCACAAAATCCGCAGCAGCCGCATGATCCGAAAGAGTGTTCATGAAATTATTAAGATTTTTATCAAAAAACTGATTTATCTTTGCCGCCTGCGCGACCGTATCCGGCGTAAGCATAAAATCCACGGTCTTACCGTTGTTCGGCCCGGAGCTGAATACAAAATCAACCGAGGAGCCCTGAGGCGCACGTTGGAGCGTGCCACCCAGATAATTTTCAAGCTCTGCCGCTGCTCCGGCTTCACCTGGTCTAAATTTACCTACTGCCGGATCAACAACGTTCAATCGATCGAAAGCATTCAGATCAACTGGATTGCTCGCAACAATTGTCGTGGGACTCGATGAACCGTTTGATGCTGAGATATTACTACCTGAGCTTGCCCCCTGGGTTCCCGGAGACTGACTGGCGCTTGCTCCCTGACCATACGGCTGATTTCTCGCCGAATTGGCTGCCGCGGAGAGATCACCACTCGCATTCTTCAGCGCACCGTTTCTAACCGTAGCAACATCAGTTGATGTTGCTGCCGCGTCAGTTCCGACTGCCGCTTTGCCACCGAGGCCCAACGTCGCCAGAACAGGCGTCCAGAATTCCATCTCAGGGCCAACCGACGTTCCCGACTTATACGGTTTCTTCAGCCCATCCAGCGAAATGTAGCCCGGATCACCCGGCGTAGCAAACGGCCCGCCGTTCGGAATATTGACGATCGCACCCGCAACGTTGACCATCCCGTTCCAGACACCGACCTTGGCATCTCCCGTCATGACGATGGCTTGCGCGACCTTCTTCGACAACGCTGCGAAAATGTCGTTTGACTGTTGGTTCCCCGAGTCGTTACCCGCATTGTAAAGCTGCACATTCGACGCCATCGCCGCGCCCGCGCTACCGCCAACCAGTGCGCCACCGACCGTCGCTGCGACGTTCGCGGCAATATTGCCGACCAGCGACGAGCCGGTCGTATCGCCCACCGATTTACTGATCTTCTCGGCTTGGTTCGCCAGCAGTGACGACATGCCCGCTCCCGCTGCGCCGCCGAACGCCGTGAGCGCGCTGCCGCCGCCGAGCCCGCCGATCAGCGCGCCGCCACCCATCTGCAGTTCCGCGCGCGACGCACCGCCTTCCATCCAGCCCTTGGCCTCGTTCAACGCCGCCTGCGCGCCCGCCAAATCGCCAGCCTTGTAGGCTTTGTCTGCCGCTTCCAATGCTGCGTCGCGCTTGTGGTCGGCATACAGACCAATCGCCTGCGACACCGTCTGTCCCGCCGCCTGCGCCGCATTCATCGTATCGGCCTGCTGCGACAGCATCTTTTGTACATCGGGCGTCTTCGAAACGGTCCCGTTCAGATTCGTCGCATCGCGGTTCAGGTTCGCGAGATCCTGCGTCTGCTCGCCCGGCTTCGTGAGGTTGATCGTACCTGCGCTCACCGCGCTCTTCGTCGTCGCGCTCTGGTCGCCGCTGTCGTTCTGGAACACCATCGGCGTGACGCCGCCCGAGCCCGATACCGACGACGGGCCAACTGCCTTGTTGCTCGGCCCGACCGATGCACCAGCGCTGAAACCCGCACTGTTCGCGCTGTAGTGCGAGTGGTTTTCGATGTCGCTCGTCGTGAGCGTGCCGGTCGTCAGGCTATTCTTCGACGGATCGGCCGTGCTGCCGATATACGCCCCCTTCAGATCGGTGTTGCCCTTCACGGTCACGTCGAACCCGCCCGAACCGGCCTGGATGCCGGCCTGCTCGTTCACGCCGGCATAGTTGCCATCCGCGTGACCGTTCTGCGCACTGAAACTCCCACCGACACCGCCGGCCTGACTGATCGAGAAGCCACCGCCCGCGCTCGACTGATGCGCGGCGCTCACGGTCGTATCCTGGACGCTCGCCACGTTCAGGTTGCCGACCACGTCCGCCACGACCTTGTTCGCGTTCACGTTCGCGCCGATCACGTTCGTGTCGCCGCCGCTCACAATGGTCGCGGTCTGGCTAGCATTGATGTGCGTGTTGTTCTGGATCGCGGCGTCCGAATTGCCGTCTCCATGCGCACGCTGCATCGACGCGGACACGCCGATGCCGTTCGTGCCGATCGACACGCCGACGCTCGATCCCGACGACGAGTTCGAGCTTTGCGTCCTGTCCGTATCGGTCGTGTTGACGAGATTGACCTGGTTGTTCGCGATCAGCGCAACATTGGCGGCGTTCACGTTCGAGCCGGCGATCGTGATGTTGCCGTCCTTCGGCGTGCCGTTGCCCGTTGCGATCAACTTTGCATTCCCGCCCGCATTGATGCTGGAACCGCGCTGAATCGTCTGGTCTTCCGACGACTGCATCGAACTATGACTCGAACCGACGCTAACCTGCACGCCGATGCTCGGGGCCTGCGGCCCCTTCGCGCCGTTCAGCAGCGCTGCTCCGCCCATGCCGCCGAATGCCACGTCGCCGGCCGCCGCGATGCTATGCAGCGCCGACGCACGCCCGTTGGTGTCCTTCGCCGACTCGCGCGCGGCCTGCGTCTCGCTGATCGCATTGTTGATTGCATCGCCCACCGAGCCCGACAGGCCGACAGTCAGCCCGCTCTTGCTCGTCTGTTGCTGTTGTGCCTGGTGCGAGGTATCGGTTGCCGAATCAACGAGGATGTTCGCCGCCGTTCCGGTGACATCCTTTCTTGCCACCAGATCGCTGCCCTTCACGTGCAGCGTGTTACCCGCGTTGATGGACAGATTACCGTCGACCGAGCCGACCGTGCTGGCATTGTTCGTGATGCTCGACGATTGATTCTGCTGTGCGAGCTTGCTGTTACCGACCGAGAACGACAGGCCGCCGCCCGACATCAAGCCCGAATGCTGTTCCTGATAGGTAGTCGATGATTGGCTGGTGTCCTGCGACGTCGTGATGTTCACGTCGTGCGCCGCGTTCAGCGCCACATCTTTCGTCCCGACGACCGTACTACCCTGAACATTGATGTCTTTGCCGCTGCCGATCGACACGCCGTCCGCCGAAATCAGGCTGCCGTTCGCGATCGTCGAGGTTGCATCCTGCGAGCTGGCGATTTTCGTGCCGCTCACGACGCCACTATGGCTGTGCGTCTCACGTGAGTTGTACTCATGCGTTTCGGTGGCCACCCCGACATTCACGTCGCCGGCCGCCAGCAGGTTCGCATCGCCTTTCTTCAGGTCGATCGTGCTGCCGATGACGTTGATGTCCTTGCCCGACACCACATTGAGCGTATCGCCGCCCTTGACGGTCGTGCCCGTCAGCGCCTGGTCCGACCCATGCCGGGTTTCCGCATAGCTGCGATTCCCTTGGTCACCCGAGCTGTTGGCGTTGATCGTCGACGTAACACTCGCCGCACCGAAGGTCACGTTGCCCTTCGCGGCGATCGTGCCGCCCTGGCCGAAGTCGAGCTGCGCACCTTGCGCCGTCAAGTCACCGCCCACACCGATAGCCGACTTGCCGCCGACGTTCACGGTACTGCCGGTCGCGCCGTTGAGGTCCGTATCCGACACGCCGTTCGCACGCTGCACGACCTTGTGCTCGCCGGTCTGCTGTGCACCGAGATTCCAGTTCCCGCCGATATTGGCGTTCAGATTCCCGCCGACGTTCAGATTGCCCGCGTTCTGCTGGAAGTCGCCGCCGGTCTTGATCGACGCGTCGCCGGCCACGTTCAGGTTCGCGGCCGGCCCGAGCGTCGTCTTGTCGCTCGTCGCGCCGTCGCGGCTGACCTGGTGCGTCGTCTGCGTCGCGGTATCCAGAATCAGCTTGTTACCCGCGTTCAGGTCGAGGCTTCCGGCCTTCACGTTGGCCGACGTGAGGTCCACGTTGCCCGTCGTATCGAGCGACATCAGCCCACCGCTTTGCAGCGCACCGAACGCGTTGTCGATCTGCTTGCCCTGAAGCGCGAGCGTCGTGTCCGCCTTCACGGTCCCGCTGTTCGTGAAGACCTGCGTGTTCTTCAAATCGATATTGCCGGCCGTGATCAACGGACCGTTCGCGTTCTGCCGATCGGCCTTGGCCAGATAGACGACCGGTACCAATACCTGCTGGCCGCCGACCGTCTCGGTCTGCATGATGATCACGTTGGTCGTGAGCGCGGCCACCTGCTGCGCCGAAAGGCTCATGCCGAGCGGCAGGTTCAGCGACTTCGACAATTCTGCGCCCGCGAGCATCAGCGACTGATACATGCCCTGGAGGTCCGTATACGGCCCCAACACCGCCTTACCCGTCAGTTGCGTGACCTGGTTGCGCACGAGCTGCTGCTCGTAGAACCCGTCACCGAGACGCTTTTCGGTCGTCAGCGGATTCACGCCGATCTGATTCAGGTAATAGTCGCTCGACAGGAAATTGTTCATCCGCGTGAACGCGGGGTTCGTCTCGATCAGGTACGTCGGGTTCGGTGCCGGATTCGGACGATACAGGCCGCCTTGCGGAATCGTCAGGTTGTTCAGCACGTTCACGGCCGTCGCGCTCGCGATGACCGGGTCGACCCAGGTCGGCGTACCGCCCTTGATCGCGGCGGCTCCCGACTGCGTGCCGCTTGCATTGCCGCTCACCGTGCCGATCGTCAGTCCCGGCACGGCCTGACCGGGCAGCAGGCCAAGCGACGGAATGGTCGCATTGGCCGCCGTGTTGTTCACGCTCACGCCGTTGCCCGAGATCGTGCCGTTTGCGCCCCACGTCGAACGATAGTCGGGCAAGCTGTATTGCCGCACGTCGGCCGGCGCGGCCTGCGTATAGCCGCCCGGCCCGCCGACGAACGGCTTGTCGCCGAACGGCAAGGTCCAGTTGTGTTCGGTGTTGTCGTAGTTGTTGTAGTGGTAGTACCCGGAATACGTGACCGTCACGCCCGGCGCCTGCTGGCCCGTTGCGCCCCAGCCGTCCATGTCGAGGCTCGCGGGCTGCTTGATGTTGCCGGCCGCCGTCACGCTGCTCCAGTAGTTCTGGAACGTCTTGACCGTCGACGCGTCGAGATCGCCGCCCGACGCGATCTGCGCGCCCGGGCTCAGCTTCGTCACGGTGTTGGCGACCGCCTTGCCCTCGTAGGTCGTGTACTGATAACCGCTGTTCCACTGGCCGCCGTTCGGCGGTACCGTGAAGACGCCACCCGGCTGCGCCTTGAGCGCGGCGATGATCGGCGCGGGATCGTAACTGGGATCGTTCGGGTCGTGAAAGATGTTGACCCAGTGAACGTCTTGACCGCTACAGGCTGCCATGAAGTAAGCGGCGCACCCCGACATGCTGATGCCGAGCTGTTGCAGCAGTGCGGGATCGACCTGACTCGTGTTGCCCGAAGTCTGCATCACGCGCCGCGTGTTCGTGACCTTGTCGGCGTGCAGTTCCATCGCAGCACCCGATTGGATCGCCGCCGACGCATTGTTGATCAACGCCGCGTTCGTATAGTTGCCGCTCGCATCCTTGCCGCCAGCCAAAGCCACTTTGCCGAGCCCGAAGATCGTCGTGGTCGGCATCGAGTCGCCCAGCGTCGTGTCGTCGCGGTTCTCGATGTCGTGCGCAAGAATTTCGAGCAGGCCCGCCGTGTCCGATGCGCCGATCAACGCGACCGGGCCGAGGTTTGACGCCGTGCCGCTGGCCTGGATGGCGACGCTGCCGCCGACCATCGCGCCATAGTTCGTCAGGTCGCCCGAATGCGTACTGAGCAGGCTGCCGGCCGTGATCGCGCCCGTGTTGACGATGTTGCCGGCGTTGACTGTCAGGTTGCGGACCGATTGCAGGTTCGCGCTGTTGGCGAACGTGCCCGGCAACGTAAACGTCAGGTCGCGACCAATGTTGAACAGCGTTTGCGGCGTCGTCGTGAAGTCGCCTTGCAGATTGATCGCCGCGTCGCGCGCCGCACTGTACGTGCCGTCGCCGAGCAGCGTGGAAGCCGCTACCGACAGGTCGCGCGTCGAGGTGAGCGACCCGTTGGCATTCGTCACCGCGCCCGACATCGCGACGCTCACGTCGCCCGTGGCATTCGCTACGTTGCCGACCTGCCCCCCTGAGTTGTCGAGACTATCGCCTTGAACGCGAAGGTTCGCGCCCATCAACTGGCCGCCTTGCGTGTTCGAGATCGAAGCCGCGCCGATCGTCACGTCGCCCTGGCCGGTCATCTGCCCCATGCCGTCGACACCGCCAGCGTGGCTGTTCACGATCTGGCTGCCGCCTTGCACGTTCATCGCGCCGCTGCCGAAGTCGTGCACCGCGCCGTCGGTGTTGTCGATCGACGCGGCCTGAATTGACAGCGTGCTCGTGTCGCCGGCCGTGCCCGCCTCGATGTGCCCTTGCTGGTTCGACAGCGCGCCGTTGCTGATGATCGACAGCGCCGCGTTCGAGCGCATCAGACCCTGAGCGTTGTTCATCGCCCCAGCGGTCGTGGCGGACAGACCCAATTTCGCTGCAATGACGCCGCTACCATTGTCCAGGCTGCCGGCCTTCACGATGGCCTGCCCGTTGGTGCCGATCGTGCCGCCGATATTTTGCAAGGCCCCCGCGCCATTACCCGGTGCGAGCGTCAGCGTGCCGGTGCCACCATGCGTGATGGTGCCTTTCGAGTTGTCTAGTGCGGCCGGCGCGAGCGTCAGGTCAGTGCTGTTGGTCTGGATGACACCGCCATTCGAATTGTCGAGCGTGCCGGAAATGGCGAGCGTGGTCGGCCCGTTCTGCCATTGCGAAATGCGGCCACCCTGGTTTTTCAGATTCGCGGCAGTTAACGAAAGCCGATTGGCTTCGATGTCGCCGTTCTGGCTGTTGTCGATCAGGCCGGCGACAGTGGCCGTCAGCGTGGGCGAGACGACCTTGCCGCCGAGGTTCGACAGCGAGCCGCTATGAATCGTCGTCGCGGCCGTTTTCGAACCGAGTTCGCCGCCGTCGTTAATCACGGCACCGCCCGCGGTCAGGTCCACGTTGGCGTTCGACGTGAGCTTGCCGCTCGCATTCGTGATCGAGTCGGCCGCGTTGACGCTCAAGCCCGTCTGGCCGGACGCCGAACCAGCCGAGTTGTCGATCGTCGTGCCTTGCAGGACGGTTCGGCCGTTGCTGGCGATGGCGCCCGCTTTGTTGCTGACCGTGCCCGAACCGTTGCCGACCGTCAGCGTGCCCGTGCCGACATGTGTAATCGTGCCGCCGTTGTCGTTGATCAGGGTAGCGGGCGTGAGCGACAGGTCCGTGCTGCGCGTCTGGATCAGGCCATTGTCCGAGTTGTCCAGCGTGTCGGTGATCGCGACCGTCATCGGGCCGGTGCCGGTCTGCGTGACCGTACCGCCGTGGTTCAGCAGCGTCGAACCGTTCAGCGAAACCATCGCCGCATTGATCGTGCCTTGGGAGTTGTCCAGCGTCGCGCCGTTCAACACGGCGCTTTGGCCCTCAACCCGGCCGCCGGCATTCGCAAAATGATTGCCGGCGTCGACGGTGGTGGTCTGTCCGGCGTGCAGAATACCGTTACCGTTGTCGATGCTCTGGCCGATCACGTGCAGGTTCGCGTCGGCCGATACCGAACTGCTGTTCGCGACCGTGTTCCCCTGTACGGTGACGTCGCCCTTGCCACCGATGACGCCGCCCAGGCCGCCGCTCACGTTCGTGCCGGCAGCGTTCGTGATCGCACCGGTTGCGGTCACCGACAAGCCGTCAGCATTCAGGGAAATCAGCTGACCCGCGCTATTGTCGACCGATGCGCCAGCAATCGTTTGCTTGCCTGCGCTTTGAATCAGCCCTGCATTGTTCTGGATCGCACTCCCGCGAACCTCGGCCGTGCTTTGGGAGTTCAGCATGCCGTTCTGGTTCGACACGGTGCCGGCCATCTGCACTGACAGCGGGCCTTGCGAACTGGCGCGGCCGCCCTGGTTCGACAGGTTGCCGCCGCCGAGCGTCATGCCCGCGCCACTCGACAGATTGCCCCGGTCGTTGATGACCGTGCCGCTCGCCTGCGCGTTCACGGCGCCCTTGGCGCTGGCGGTCGAGCCAGTCAGATTCACATCGCCCCCCGTCGCGGTCAGCGCGAGGTTGCCGTTGGCGGCCGTCGCGCTGTTCGACAGATCGACGCCGCTACCGGTGAAGGTCGCGTTGCCGGCAGCGCTGTTGGTACCCGTCGCGGTCAACTGGCCGCTGCCCGTAACGCTCAGATCGCCACTCGTGCCGACCGTGCTGTCGGCGTTGATGCCCGCGCCAAGGGTGCCCGTCGAGTTGAGACTGCCGACGTTGGCGGTCAGGTTCTGCTGGGCGGTCAACGCGCCGCTGTTGGTCAGATCGGCAGCGCCGGTGTTGACCGTAACCGACTGTTTGCCATACGTAACGCCGCTGTTCTGGATACCACCCGATGCCGACAAAGACATATTGCCGGCCGCATTGGTCTGGCCCGACAGCACGAGGCGACCGTTCGCTTGCAGCGTCAGGTCGCCCGCTTGAGCCGCAATGTCGCCCGCGTTCGCAACACCGACGCCATTCTCGGAACTCACGAGAAACACCCTGTTCGCGTACATACCACCGAGCTGGCTGACATCGATCGCGATGGTGGGCGCGGGGCCGTTGCCCGCAATCGGCGTAGCGTTCAGGGTGGTGTAGTCGACCTGGTTCGAACCAGCCACCACGTTCAGGGTCTTCGCGTAAGCCTTCGCGTTGATCTGTACGGCTCGGGCCAACAAATCCACCTGATCGACATTGGCCGTGTCGAGCCCCGCGCCGACAACCGAAATCAAGCCCTGGTTGACGTTGAAACCCGTGAGCGCTCCGTCAGGCCCGAAGTTCGGATTGCCGGTTGTCAGCGTGGCTCTGTTCGTATTGATGAAGCCGCCGCCATCGACGACCAAGCCGGCCTGATTCGCGATCACGAGTTGCGCGGCTGCGCCTCCGATCTCGACTTTGCCGCGAATAAAGCTCGGGTTGTTGCTGTTGACCTGATTGACGATCAGACGCGCCGCGTCGCCGGCCTGGAAATTCGGGTTGCCGCCGATAATGCCGCCCAGTTGAGTCTGGACGTTGATCGGGGAGTTATTGAGAATAATCCCGGGCTTGGGTACGTCGAACTGGTTGTACGTGTTCATCGACACGCCCGACGAGCCGGGGCGGTTGATGTTCACCTGTTGAAGTCCGTTCTGAGTCTGGATTACGGACGGGGCGTGCGCGCCGCCCGCGACAACCTGGGCATGGGCCCATATCGGCATCACGCCGGCCGCAACCAGTACGGCGAGTGCCACATGACGAAGCGTGAAGCTTGCGAATGCGTGCGGCGAACGAACGGCGAAACCGACTTCGCCCCGCCCTGCGTTACCTGATGCACTGGCGGTTTCTTCAACCGCAACCAACATACCGCGCACACGGCTGAATACCAGCCGATAATGTTTTTTATTCATGATCCTGGTCTACTCGCGATTCACCCGATCCGCTCTCACGGACATCGAACATCGCACGAAACCAGATCGATCAGCGTCAACAATTGTTAAGCGTCGTCGATATATGACCAGTATTAGTTTTCCAGCAACCTCTTTCGTATCCGTACCAGCGATCAGTACGCCGCCCGGCAATCCCGATCCGCAGCCCAGGCGGCCTATTCAGTCAGCCGCAAAGGCGATTGGTATGGGTTACAACAATCCGTTTACTGCTGGTCACTAAACCTCTAAAAACTTCCTGTCAGAATTACGAGGATTCGATATACCGACCCATATTCGGGATACTTGGTGTGCCAACCAACTCGATGGAACAGAGCCAAAACGTAAACCTACGTCCATTGCGCGACCGGGTCATCGTGAAACGGCTCGACCAGGAAACCACCACCGGCACCGACACACACACGCGCCGTGCCCGCCACCGAATCGGACCGTCACCTTGCTTTCACGAATGCGATTTAGCGTGATGAAGCGCGTCGGCCACACACTCCGGCTCGCCGCGCTTATTAAAGCCGTTGCCAGGTTTTCAACCGCATGGGAGCCGTCTTCATCCACTCACGCGTAACGTGACCACTTCCGGCGCGGCTTCGGTACGATGTCTGCATCGCGTTTTTCGCCGTATCGAATTGCGCGATCCTCTCCATTTGACGGACAAACAAGAATTTTCGTAAAAACGATGACCAAACATTCGCGAAATATTTACTTGCCCATGCTTCTGTCGATTCCCCTGCTGCTGACCACGTCGCCAGCGCATGCGCAGACGTCCCTGAGCATTTCATGCACGTCGACCACCGGTAACGGGACGTGCACGGCGTCGGTCGGTGCACCGTGGACGAACACGCCGCTCCATTGGCAAGCAACCGATGTCTCGATGACGATTCTCAACAACACGAGCGTCAGCTTCTCGTGCGTCGCCAACTTTCACCCGGGCCATATTTCCGTCATGCCGAGTATTTCGGACGGGAATACCAATATCCCGACGGTTGCCACGATTCAGCTGAGCTGTTGACGACCGACGGCGCGCCGTCGCGCGATATTGAATAGGTAACGATGCATCGGCGATGCCCCTGCGGTATCGCCAATGCACCCGCCGTCTGCACGTCACACCACCGGATCGACCACCGTAACCGGCACCCCACGCGCCTCGATATCGCGCCCGGCAAGCAGACACAGATCCTCGCGATGATGCGTGGCCACCACCTGCACGCCCACCGGCACGCCGTTCGCGAGCGACGTCGTGATGGCCAGCCCCGGCAGCCCCATCGCGGGCAGCGCGCGCAACGTGAGCTGCGCTTCCCACACGCGGTCGAAGCCGTCCGGCCCTTGCCGGTCGAGATCGTCGGGAAACGGCAGTTCCGACGAAACAGGGAGCAGCAACACCGCATATTCGTCGAGAAACAGCCGCCACTGTCGCGTCAGCGTCGTGCGCCGGACCAGCGCGCGGCTGATCACGTCGGCCGGCAGATCGCGCACCTTGCCGCGCACGGCGGCGATCACCGCAGCCGCGCCCGGATCGCCATCTTGCTCGACCGCATTCGCCAGCGCGCCGAACCCGTCGCCGAGCCACAGCTGTTCCTGCAACAGCGCAGCCTCGCGCATCGGCGGCGTATCGTCGATCTCGTCGACGGCCCAGCCCGCATCGACGAGCCGGCGCGCGGCATCGCGCAACGTGGCCTCGACTTCGGGCACGACGTCCAGGCCGCGCGGACGCACGCACAGTGCCGCGCGCTTCGGCACCTCGCGCCCGTCGAACGGCACCGCGACGTGCCACGGATCGCGTGGGTCCGGCGCGGAGAAAGCACGCAGCGCGAGCGAGAGATCGTCGATCGTGCGCGCGATCGGCCCGGCCGTCGACATCAGTTGCGCGCCGATCGCCCGCTCCGGCGAAGACGCATTGAACGCCGGCACGCGGCCGAGCGACGGCCGGATTCCGTGTACGCCGCACGCATAGGCCGGGTAGCGCACCGAGCCGCCGATGTCGGTACCGACCGCGAGCGGGCCGATGCCGGCGGCCACGGCCGCCGCCGCGCCGCCGCTCGATCCGCCCGGCGTCAGCGACGGATTGCGCGGATTGCGCGTGCGGCCGTGCACGAGATTCGACGTGAACCAGCGCAATGCGAACGTCGGCGAGTTGGTGCGGCCGAGCAGCACCCCGCCGGCCTTCCGAATGTTGGCGACCACCGGGCTGTCGTCGGGCGCGATCAGGTTTTCCTGCAGGCGCGTGCCGTTGGTCGTCGCAAAGCCGGCCTGATCGACGTTGATCTTCACGGTGACGGGTACGCCCGCGAGCGGCCCCGGATCGTCGCCGCGCGCGATTGCGCGATCGACTTCGTCTGCCTGCCGCCGCACGTCGTCGGGGCGGTGTTCGACCACCGCGTTGATGGCAGGATTCACTGCATCGAGACGGTCGAGCACGGCGTCCGCCACTTCGCGCGCGGATACGTCGCGCTGCCGCACGCGTTTCGCGAGTTCGGTTGCCGACAGTTGCCAGAGTTGCGTCATGACTTCTCCTTGGTGGAAAGACATCGCCATCACTCACGCGCCGCGCCTCCTCACGAAAGCGCGGCGCCGCATTCGCTCACTGCGTATCCTGCTTCGCGCGCTCGGCGGCGGCGATGATCGCATTGGCCACGGCCTTCGGCTGGCTCAGCATCGCGACGTGGCTGGCGTTTACGCGCGCGACCGTCGCGCCGATCCGCTTCGCCATCGCTTCCTGCAGCGTCGGGTCGATCATCCGGTCCTGCGTCGCGACGACGAACGTCGACGGCTTCGCATGCCACGCGGCCTGCGCGACCTTCTCCGAGATGCACCCGCTATACCACGGCCCCTGGGTCGCCGCAACGACGCGCTGCTGCGCGGGCGGCAGATCCGGCGCGAAATCCTGTGCGATCGCCTTGTCCGACAGCCGTGCGAAACCGCCCGCGTCCTTGCGCAGTTCGCCGGCCCATGACGGTGCCGGCAGCCCTTGCGTGACGTCAGCGATCGACTGGCCGTTGTCGGGCGCGAACGCGGCGACGTACACGAGCGACTTCACCTTGTCGTCGTTGCCCGCGTCGCTGATCACGACGCCGGCCCACGAATGGCCGACCAGCACGACCGGCCCCTTCTGTTCGTCGATCGTGCGCTTCGCCGCGGCCGCATCGTCGGCGAGCGAGCTCAGCGGATTCTGCACCGACACCACGTGCAGCCCGCGCGCCTCGAGGAGCGGAATCACGCGGTTCCAGCTCGACCCGTCGGCGAACGCGCCGTGCACGAGCACGACGTTGGTGCCCTTCAGGTCTTCCTTCGGCGCGGCCTGCGCCGCGACCGCACCGAACAGTCCGCCGATCATCGCGGCGGATACCAGAACGCGTTTCATCAAACCGGCCATCGTCATGCTCCTTTCCTTGTCGTGTCGTTGAAGTGAAGTACTGCCTGAGCGGCCGCGCCCGCATGCGGCAGGCGCGGAGCGGAATCACGAATGCGCGTACAGGTCGTCGGCCGCGTTGCGTGCGGTACGCGACTGCGCGGCATCGCGATGGCCGGCCGGCGTCGACGCGTCGGCCACGTTGTCGTCTTGCGACTTCGACGGGCCGTTCTGGTCCGAACGCGCGACTTGCTCGGCAGCCGCGATGGCGTTCTGTGCGGCGGCGATATCGTCCGGGTAATGCGCTTCGCTGCCGGCCGGGTTGTAGCCGGCCTTCTCGAGACGGACGAGGTCCGCGCGCACTTCGGCACGCGTGAGGCCGTGGCCGGTATCGGCGAACGACAGGGCGGGCGCGACGGCGAGGATGGCAACAGCGAGGATTCGAGCGGCTTTCATGAGATTTCTCCTTGAAGGAAGTTGGGGTTGTCGATCACCTGGCATCCGGTGCGAACGTCTGGCACCGAACGTTTGCTGCATGTCGACAGTAGAACCCGCGCACGTATCCGGCATGTTTCCGAAACGGGGCTTTCTGCATGCCAGTTTTTCAGGGGCGGCTGCAGATACAGTGCGATACAAACCCGCTTGCCGATGCGCGCCAGCGTTCCCCGCGCACCACGAAAAAAGGCGTGCCTCGCCGGCACGCCTTTCCGTCACCTTCATACCGCCGTGTCACGTCACGGCGCGAGCCGCGTGAACACGTAATCATGGTTCTTGACCCGCGCCTGATGGCACGCAAAGCACGTCTGATGCTGGCCGATGTCGGCCGGCACGCCGTTGATGAAGCGTCCGAACCCCCAGCCGCCCGTCGCGGCGTAGCGGCGCGAGTCCTTCACCATCACCTGCACGGTCGTCGCCTGGCCGGGTACCGTCGCGGGCGCGAACTCGTCGGACTGCTTGCGCTTGTACGCAAGCTTCACGAGGATCGTGCCGTCCGGGAATGGCAGCGTCGCCTGTTCGAGCGCGCGGATCGCGACCGGGTTGCCGAGCACCACGCGCAGCTCGTCGAGCGGTGCGGCCTCTTCGGCCGGCGCGACCATCTCCCACTTCCGGTAGCCGGGCGGAATCGTCACGCCGTAGATCGGCGACGCGGCCGCGGCCGGCTTCGGCTGTTCCGCGAACGCGGCCGGGCCGCCCGCCGACCACGCACCGGTCAGCAGCGCGCCCGCGACGAGCACACGGCGCGCGCCGCGCCGCCACACCCCCATGCCGGCCCGCATCACAGATGCTCCACTTGCAGGATCGCATCGGCGAACGCCTGCGGCGCTTCCTGCGGCAGGTTGTGGCCGATGCCGCCGGTAATGGTCCGGTGCTGGTACTTGCCGGTGAACTTCTTCGCGTACGCGGCCGGCTCCGGATGCGGCGCGCCGTTCGCATCGCCTTCCATCGTGATCGTCGGCACGGTGATCGCGGGGCCGGCCGCGAGACGCCGCTCGATGTCGTCGTATTGTGCTTCGCCCTTGGCGAGCCCGAGTCGCCAGCGATAGTTGTGGATCACCACGGCCACATGATCGGGATTCCGGAACGATGCGGCCGAGCGCGCATAAGTCTCGTCGGAGAACTGCCACTTCGGCGACGCGAGCTGCCAGATCAGCTTGTTGAACGCATCACGGTTCTGCGCGTAGCCGAGTTCGCCGCGCTCGGTCGTGAAGTAGAACTGATACCACCACTGGAATTCGGCCTGCGGCGGCAGCGGCTTGGCATTCGCCGCCTGGCTGCCGATCAGGTAGCCGCTCACCGATACCAGCGCCTTCACGCGCTGCGGCCACAGCGCCGCGATGATGTCGGCCGTGCGCGCGCCCCAGTCGTAGCCGCCGAACACCGCGCGGTCGATCTTCAGCGCATCCATCAGCGCGACGATGTCGACGGCCGTCACGGCCTGCTGGCCGTTGCGCACCGTGTCGGCCGAGCGGAACGTCGTCGAGCCGTAGCCACGCAGGTACGGCACGATCACGCGATAGCCGGCCGCGACGAGCAGCGGCGCAACTTCCGCGTAGCTGTAGATGTCGTACGGCCAGCCATGCAGCAGGAACACGACCGGACCTTGCTTCGGACCGAGATCCGCATAACCGACGTTGAGCACGCCCGCGTCGATCTGGTGGATCGTGCCCAGCGACGCGGCGCCGGGCGGGCGCTTCGCCGCGGGCGAATCGGGCGCCGACTGCGCTTGCGCCAGCGCGCTAAAGCCGAGGTCGGCCAGGCTCAGGCTCGCCAGCGTCGTGCCCAGGATCAGGCGGCGGCGGGTGTTCACGGTATCAGGCATGACTCGTTCTCCATTGTCGATCGCTAAGGAAAGGGCCCGCGGCACGTGCGGGCAATCGGGGGCGCCGTTCGCAGCAGCGGCGCATGGCACCGCGCCGCCGTGTGAATCGCTTCACCGGTTTTATATCCGAACCATCCGGAGGCTTTGTATCCCAACGTATCCGTGTGCGAATCCGACACACAGCGATTCAAAAAACCACGCGCTGGCATTGCAGGCGGTTGCGTAGAAACGAACACGGGCCGCGCAGCAGGCCGGCCCGTGTTCGTCGTGTACCCTCCGCTTACACGCGCCGCAACGGCCGGAACCCGGCACGCACTTCACGCGCGAACAATTCCGGCTCCTCCCATGCCGCGAAGTGCCCGCCCTTGTCGACTTCGTTGAAATAGATCAGGTTGTGATAGCTGCGCTCGGCCCAACTGCGCGGCGCCTGGTAGATCTCGCCCGGAAACACCGTGATCGCCGCCGGCAGCGAAATGTCCACCGCGTTGAAGTTGTTCGAGTGATCCTCCCAGTAGATCTGTGCAGCCGACGTCGCGGTGTTCGTCAGCCAGTACAACGAAATGTCGTCGAGAATCTCGTCGCGCGGAATCGACCGTTCGGGCACGCCGCCGCTGTACGTCCACTGCGAGATCTTGTCGTACATCCACGCAGCCTGCCCGGACGGCGAATCCGCAAGCGCATAGCCGACAGTCTGCGGCCGCGTGACCATCATCGCCGAGTAGCCGCAGTTGTCGCGATAGAACGTCGCGAGCTTCTCGTACGCGGCCTTTTCCTTCGGCGACAGCGAAGCCGGCGCGGGCGCATCGGTCGCGAGCAGCGTCGCGATGTCCGGCGGCACCGTCGCCGGCATGTTGACGTGAATCCCGGCCAGGCCCTGCACGCGCTGCATCGCCATTCGATGCGAGATCACCGAGCCGCAGTCGCCACCCTGCGACACGAAGCGCGTATAGCCAAGCCGCGCCATCAGCTCGCCCCACGCACGCGCGATGTGGTCGGAACCCCAGCCGGTCTTCGTCGGCCGGCCCGAAAAGCCGAAACCCGGCAGCGACGGCACGACGACGTGGAACGCGTCGTCCGCGCTCGCGCCATGCGCGGTCGGGTCGGTCAGCGGGCCGATCGCCTTCAGCAGCTCGAAGACCGAACCGGGCCAGCCGTGCGTCATGATCATCGGCATCGCGTTCTCGTGCCGCGACCGCACGTGAATGAAATGAATGTCGAGCCCGTCGATTTCCGTGATGAACATCGGGAATCCGTTCAGGCGCGCCTCGCCCTTGCGCCAGTCGTAGTCGGTGCCCCAGTAGCGCAGCAGCGCCTGCATGCGCGCGAGCCGCACGCCCTGCGATTCGTCGGCGACGGTCTCGGGGCCCGGCCAGCGCGTCGCGGCGATACGGCGGCGCAGGTCGGCCACGGCTTCGTCGGGAATGTGCGCGGTGAACGGGCGTATGCCGCTCGCGCCGGTGGCGGCATGCAGCGCGGTGGGCAGCATCGCCGAGACCCCGGCGGCCACGGAAGTGGCCAGCAGGTGGCGACGCATCGGGGAAAACGGTGTGGAAGACATCGTTCGGCATCTCCTTTCGTGAAGTGGAAAGTGAACATGCCGCGCGCGGGATCGCGCCCTGGCTTTCAATCCGGCGCGCCCTGGTCACGCGGCGTCGCCCATTTGAAAGGTCCGATGTATCCCGGATTTGTCTGATTTGTACGCGTTTGTAGCTGCTGCGCGGAGAGCGGACACGCTTTCGCGGCCGCTCGCCCGTGCGACGCTCAGAGCGCCTTGACGATCGCGCCGTCGACGCGAATGTTCTGCCCGGTGATGTAGCCCGCGCCGTCCGACAGCAGGAACGCGACGGTCTTCGCGATTTCGCCGGTCTTGCCGAAGCGGCCGGCGGGAATGCGCGCGACGATCTCCGGCGTTTCCGGCCAGCTGTCGATGAAGCCCGGCAGCACCGCGTTCATCCGGATGTTCTCGGCCGCATAGCGCTCCGCGTACAGGCGCGTCCATGCACTCAGCGCCGCGCGCAACGCCGACGACACCGGCATCGGCTGCTCGGGCGCGTCCGCCGCGAAGCTCGAGATGTTGACCACCGCGCCGCCGCCTTGCTTCTGGAAGATCGGCGTCACGCGGCGCATCACGCGCACCACGTTCAGCAGGATCAGGTCGAGCCCCGCGTGCCAGTTGTCGTCGGTGATCGCCAGCAGTTCGCCCTTCGGCGGATGGCCGGTGTTGTTCACGACCGCGTCGATTCGGCCGTAGCGCGCGACCGTTTCCTGCACGAGCCGATCGATATCGGCCTCTTCCGTCACCGAGCCCTCGATGCCGAAGCCGCCCAGTTCCTCGCCGAGCGCCACCGCGCTGCCCGACGGCGACATCAGCGCGACGCGATAGCCCGTCGCCGCCAGTTCCCGCGCGATGGCCGCGCCCATGCCCTTGCCAGCCGCCGTGATCACCGCCACTTTTTCTACAGTCACGATCCGCTCCTTGCTTCCGCTCCGCCGCCGCGCAGCCGCCATTCGGCGCGCCATGGTGGTAATGTAGGCGCATCGATTCCGACTGTCGAACCAGTATTTCTGCCGCCAGTCGATAGTTTTTCTACAGCCTGACGATGCCTCCACGCTCCTCCCGCCTGCCGCCGCTGAATGCGCTTCGTGCGTTCGAAGTGTCCGCGCGGCACCTCAATTTCCGCGCCGCCGCCGACGAGATCGGCGTCACGCAGGGCGCCGTCGCGCAGCAGGTGCGCCACCTCGAGGACGTGCTCGGCCTGAAGCTGTTCGAGCGCCTGCCGCGCGGCCTCGCGCTCACGCACGACGGCACCGCGTATTTCTCCGACGTGCAGCGCGCGCTGCACGCGATCGCCGACGCGACCGACAAGCTCGTGAAACGGCGCGCCGCGCTGACGATCAGCACGACGCCGTCGTTCGCGTCGAAGTGGCTGATCCCGCGGCTCGCGCAGTTCACCGACGCGCATCCCGACTACGACGTGCGCGTGATCGCCGCCCCGCAGATCGCGACGTTTCGCCACGACGGCGTCGATCTCGCGATCCGCTACGGCAAGCCGCCGTTCGGCAAGCATCTCGCCACCCATGCGCTGTTCCCGCTCGACGTGTATGCGGTCTGCAGCCCTTCGGTGCTGACCGCGCCGGCTTCGCCGCACGCGCTCGCCGGCCAGGTACTGCTGCACGACGCGCACGATCTGTGGCCCGAGTTCCTCGCCGCGATGCCCGAACCGGTCGACGTCGATCCGCACAAGGGGCTGCGCTTCAACCAGACGTCGCTCGCGATCGATGCGGCCGTCGCCGGCCAGGGCATCGCGCTCGCGACCGAGCCGCTCGTCGAGCGCGACATCGCCGCCGGACGGCTGTGCAAGCCGTTCGACTTCGCGTTTCCGCTGTCGATGGGGTTCTATCTCGTGTATCCGGCCGAACGCCGCGACGACGACGCGATCGCGGTGATGCGCGAGTGGATGATCCGGGCCGCGTCGGACGGGCGGCCTTGAACGGCTCGAGCGCGCGGAGTTCGCGTCAGGGCGCGATCCAGCGGGCGTCGTAGCCGCTTTCGTTCAGGTCGAATACCGCCCGACGATGGCCGGTGCGCGCGAGTTCGAGCCAGTCGATGCGCGTGACCGTCATGTGGATCAGGCAGAAATTTTCGTAGCCGTCGCCGGTGGGTGCGATGGCGTCGATATGCGCGGCTTCGGGCGACGCGACCGGCGTACCGGGCGGCAACGGCGCGCGATACAGCAGCAACGTATGCGGCCGGCTCGCTCGCCAGATCGCACGCCGTTGCGCTTCGTCGTCGCAGATCGACGCAACGCCTTCCGCGCGAATCTGCACGAGGGCATCGAGATCGCCGGCGACGATCGAGATACGCGGATCGCGAAGCAACTCCGCCACCTTCGCCGAACGCACGTCGGTATGAAACGACAGCACGCGCTCGGTGCGATTCACCTGACGCAATACGACCGTCCGGACCTTCGGTGCGCCATCGAGGCCGAGCGTCGCCGCCTGCAACATCGTGAACGGCGAGCGCTGCACACGTACGCCCGATTCGAGGCAGGACCACAGGCGGTCATAGGTTTGCGCGAGCGATTCGGAGGTCGAGTCGGACATGAGGCGGCGGCGATCGTCGGTGTTTCGATCGCGCAAGCTTAACCGTTTGCGTCGGCGACGCCTCGCATGCGATGCGCCGCCGCGCGTGCGCCGCTCAGTTGTAGCCGAGCACGACCGGCACCGCATCGCCGCCATCGGTCGCCGGCTCCGCGCCGAAGCGGCCGAGTACGTCGGCCACATATTGCGGCCCCGCGCCGATCTGCGACGAGCGATGCTTGGCCGGCCGCTTGTCGCCGGCGCCCGATGCTGCGCCCGTCGATGTCGTTTCGTTGATGGTGATCGTCATGTCGATGTCTCCTCACGCGGCCAGCGCCGCACCATACGCGCGCACGAGGCGCGCGACGCCTTCCCGGATCGCGTCGACGTCCGGCGCGGCGAACGACAGGCGCAGCGACGCTGCGTCGACGTTGTCCGCGAAGAACGCCTTGCCGGGCACGAACACGATCTTGTTGGCGATCGCCTGCTGCAGCAGCACGTCCGACGGCACCGCGCCGAGCCGCGCCCACACGAACATCCCGCCTTCGGGACGATGGAATTCGATTGCATCGCCGAAACCGTCGCGCAATGCGTCGCACATCGCGTCGCATTTGCGCCGGTACGCGGCCGTGATGCGCGGCAGATGGCGTTCGAGCGCGCCGTCGGCCAGGTATTCGGCGGCGCTCGCCTGCGTCCACGGCGTACTGCACAGATCGACCGTCTGCTTCGCGATCACGCAGCGCCGCGCGATTTCGGCCGGCGCGATCGTCCAGCCCACGCGCAACCCCGGCGCGACGATCTTCGACAGGCTCGCGAAATGCACGATCCAGTCGCGCGCGCCGTCCACTTCGCCGGCCAGCGCGAGCATCGACGGCACGGCTTCGCCGGCGAACCGCAGGTCGCCGTACGGATCGTCCTCGACGATCAGGAAGCGGTATTGCACCGCGAGGCGCAACAGCTTCAGCCGGCGTTCGCGCGTGAGCGTCGCACCCGTCGGATTCGCGAAGGTCGGAACCGTGTAGAGCAGCTTCGGCTGCGCGATCGCGCCGGACGCGAGTTGTTCGCCGAGACGATCGACGTCGAGCCCTTCGCCGTCGACGGGGATCGTCACGATGCGCGCCTGTTGCAAACGCGTCGCCTGCAGCGTGGCCGGGTATGCCGGTTGTTCGGTCAGCACGACGTCGCCGGGCGACACCATCACGCGCAGCAGCAGGTCGAGGCCTTGCTGCGAACCGGTCGTGACGAGCAGTTCGGCCGACGTGCAGCCGACGCCGCGACGCGCCATCAGCGCGATCAGTTGCTGCTTCAGTTCGGCGAGGCCGTCGGTCGGGCCGTATTGCAGGCAGCGAACGGGCTGCGCGTATGCGCGTTCGGCGGCCGCATTCAGGCCGTCGACGTCGAACAGGTCGCTGGCCGGGTAACCGCCCGCGAACGAAATCATGCCCGGTTCGGACAGGTACTTGAACAACTCGCGGATCGGCGAGCCGGCGGGGTTTTGGAATGAGGGCGTGAACGCGTACATGTCGTCGTGAGCGGGTGGGCACGGCCGGCCGGGATAGCCGTCGCGTGCCGGCCGCCAAGGCGCTTCTGGCGCCGCGGCGGTGAATTCGAGCCACGATTGTCGATAGTCATTAAGGGCTCGGCAAACGATATCTATGCACTACGTCTTGCGGTTTGGTCATCAAATGGGGGAACGGGCGTGAGCGCGATGCGGGGGTCGGACATTGCCGACGGTCACGCAACGCGCCGATCACGCATTCCCGCGCATGTCCTGCATCGCGGCTTCCGCCGCCTGGATGCCGGAAAACATGGCCGTGGGTACGCCATACCCCGGGAACGTCGTCTGTCCTCCGAGATAGAGGCCACGCAGGCCTGCCCGATGCGGAAAGAACTTGTCGGGCGCCGTACCCGGGGCCATGCCGTACAGCGCGCCTTCGTACAAATGCCGTTCGCTCGCGAAATCCCGCGGATCCGCCACGCGGACGCTTTCGATGCACAGGCCGGGAAGATGCGCCTGTATCGCGCTGAGATAGTCGTCGACCGCCGCCTGCGTCATCGCGCGCGTCCATTCCGATACGGAGTGGATACCTGTCGCCGGCGCATACAGTTCCAGCACCGCCTTGCCGTTTGGCGCAAGCTCCGGCAACACCAGCGACGGACAGGTATAGGCGAGCCAATGCGGTACGCCCGGAGTCGATACATGCAGCGCCGCTTGTTGCCGCATCGAGGGCACACGATTGGTCATGAACGCGCGTGGCAGCATGGCGCCCGAGCAACCGACCTGAATCGAAATCGCCCGATGCGACAGTGGCGCCGTGCGAGCCTTGTGCGCGAGCCGCCTTGGCACCGCGCCGTCGGGCAACAAGTGCCGAACCACGTCGAAACCCGAACAGGTCGCCACGACGCAATCGGTCGCAATGCGCTCGCCGTCAGCCAGCACGATGCCGCGGACCGCCCCCTTCTCCACGACGATTTCGCGTACAGGGGCGCCGAACCGGATCGGCACCGAGCGCCTGGACAACTCGCGCGTCATCGCGGAGTTGATGACGCCCATGCCTGCACGCGGCAGATGGAATCCCTCCTCCAGCATGGCAATCAGGCCGACGATCTGCGTCGCCGGAAGGCGGTCGGGGCCTTGCCCGGTGTAGAGCAGGGTCGAGGCAACCGCCGACTGCAGGTCTGCATCGGCAAAGTGCGCTTCGATCAGACGGCTCGCATGCCCGCTCGTGCGGGGCAGGTAACGCCATAGTTTGCTCAACGTCCGTAGTAGCGAAGGCTCGTGCGGCAACACTTCATCGACCAGCGTGCGGTAAGCGGGCCCCCACTGTTGCCGGAGCCTGCCGAGGCCGTCACGCAGTTGCCGTGTCCTCGAATCCGCGCGATCGCCTTCCACATACGACGTGCCCGCACCGGACAGATGAATGGTCGTTCCATTGTCCAGGTGCGTGACGTGCGGGCGCTCGATGGCCACCATCGGCACCTCGCGATCGAAGTCGAGACCGAGGCGCCGGAAAGACGCGCGAATCAGCGACGGCACCGCGACATACATCGCGCCGTTGTTGAAGGTGAAGCCGTTCTTCGTCGTGGTGGAACAGCAGCCGCCTGCTTCGTCCGATGCTTCCACGATGACGACAGGCTTGTCACCGCGCGCCAGCATCAGCGCAGCGGCCAGGCCGGCCAGCCCTGCACCGATGACGACGACCGGCTGCTTGTCATTGCCCGTCATACGATCCCTCACGCAACGATTCGCGCATGGCTGGAAACGTGTGATTGACGTGCCAGTTGCCGTCCTTCTGGATCAGCCGAACCGAATTGAGGCCCAGCGGATCGGGTGCAATCCCCCGCATGCGTGACCACATCTCGACCCAGACCGGCGTGCAGGTGACGGCGATCACGTAAGGATCGTCCGGCCCGTCGGGAAACCACGTGAACAGCGACTCTTTCCAGATACGTTGTTTCAACGCCGTGTCGGCGGAAACCACCGGAACGGTTCCGAGCGTCACGTATCCACGGTCAGCCATGCTGAGGAAGGACAGGCTGATCGCGCTTCCCCGGCAAATCTCCAACGCTTTACGCGTTCTCGAATCGGTCATGAAACGAATCGTGAGGTCGCTTTCGATTTCCAGGATCTCGACGACTCTGGAGTTGATCTGACCGGAGGCGTCGTTCGAAGACACGAAACAGAGCGCGCAATGACTGACGATTTCATGGGCTTGTTGAAAGAGCTGGTCGGCATTCATGGTGATGTTGGACAGCGTTTCGTTTCGAGGAAACTTCTCTAAAACCGTGAAAATCCGGCAATCGGAAGTGCGCCGATGCTGCTTTCACGAAAGCGGTTTAGCGAATGACCATGCCTCGACGCCCACTTTCGCGGAATCAACGTATGTGACCGCATGCAGGCCCGCGCCAAGGGCGAACACAGCCACGAAAATCCAGCTCAAGCGCGTTCCGGCAAACAGCACGGGTTGCGCAATCGCCCTCAGCAACCAGAATCCGCTTCCCGCCAGCGCAAGCGGACCTCGGGTTCGCGTTTCAGCCAGGACGAGCGACACCGCATAGACAATGAACACGTAACTCAACATCACGTTGAGGGTCTGGGTGATGCCCCGATTGAGTCTCCCGCTTTTTTCGAGAGACCTTGGCCAGTCGAACCAGCGCCAGAAGGTCAAATGGAACAACGCGAAGCCAAAGTCATACATCGCGCTGAGCAAGGGCGATAGCGTGTGATGCATCAACGTCGCTCCAATGGCGGGTGTTGAACGTCGAAGGTTCCGCGTGACGTAGGCCTGTCATGGCTATCGACCGGCTATGCAGGAAACTTTCAATGCACTATGAGCAACTGTATACGTCGTGCATTATTTTGGCAACATGCGTCGGCGATGTTCTCTCGCGTTTCCATGCACGCCGTTTTGCCGGATGTGGCGCGGCCTCACGGTTCTTGCGGCCGTGACAGTGGTTGAAGAGGCCTATGGGTATGAGTTGCGGCACGCGGGCAGTGGCCGCGCGCGAATCCAGGATGGGGGCAGCCCCGCATCAACGCGATGACTGGCCCGGCAATGGGAATGTGCTCAGCGAAGCCAAATCGGAATCATGATCCCGCGAAAGCCGATCAGGTGTCCATGACCTGTTACAGCCTCTAGCAGCCGCCCGGATTTTATTTTTCAACGGCATTTCATGGCCAAATGCCGACAAACCGAGGGGCGGCCGCGGCCGCCCCGCAAGCGCCGATCACTCAGCCCGCCACACCCCGATTAGCCTCGATCACCGTCAAAGCAGCCATATTCACGATCCGCCGCACGGTCGCACTGGAAGTAAGAATGTTCACCGGCGCATTGACGCCGAGCAAGAACGGCCCCACCGCGACATTGCTCCCCGCTTCCGTCTTGAGCAGGTTGTACGCGATGTTGCCGGCATCCACATTCGGACAAACCAGCAAATTCGCCGCCCCCTTCAACGGCGACATCGGCAGCAGCTTCGCCCGCAGCCCTTCGTCGAGCGCACAGTCGCCATGCATCTCGCCATCCGCCTCGATATCCGGCGCCTGTTCCCGCACGATCTCCAGCGCCCGGCGCATCTTCACGCCCGAAGCCGCACTCCCCGACCCGAAATTCGACCGCGACAGCAGCGCCACCTTCGGCGTCAGATTCAGCCATTCCATCTGCCGCGCCGCCGCAATCGTGAATTCCGCGATCTGCTCCGCATCGGGGTTGTCGTTCACGTGCGTATCCACCAGCGCGACCGTCCGCTGATCGAGCAACAGGATGTTCATCGCCGCGTACGTCGACGCCCCCGGCTTCTTGCCGATCACTTCGTCCACGAACCGCAGGTGATTGTGATACTCGCCCACCGTCCCGCAGATCATCCCGTCCGCGTCGCCGAGCTGCACCATCATCGCGCCGATCAGCGTCAGGCGGCGGCGCATTTCCACGCGCGCCATTTCCTTCGAAATACCGTCGCGGCACCGCAGTTCCCAATACTTCGTCCAGTACTGCGGGAAGCGCTCGTCGTATTCCGGATTGGTCACTTCGACGTCCTGACCAAGCCGCAAGCGCAGGCCGAACCGCTCGATGCGCGCGAGCAGCACCTCCGGACGCCCGACCAGAATCGGCCGCGCAAGCTTCTCGTCGACGATGACCTGCACCGCACGCAGCACACGCTCGTCTTCGCCTTCGGTGAACACGATCCGCGCCTTGCCGCCGTCGCGCACGAGCTGACGCGCGGTCGCGAACAGCGGCTTCATGAACGCGCCCGAGTGATAGACGAATTGCTGCAACTGCTCGACATACGCATCGAGATTCGCGAGCGGACGCGTCGCCACGCCGCCTTCCATCGCCGCCTTCGCCACGGCCGGTGCGATCCGCACGATCAGGCGCGGGTCGAACGGCTTCGGAATCAGGTATTGCGCGCCGAACGATACGTCGTATGCACCGTAGGCCGCCGCGACGACTTCGTTCTGCTCTTCCTCGGCCAGCCCCGCGATCGCGTGCACCGCGGCGATCTCCATCTCGCGCGTGATCGTCGTCGCACCCACGTCCAGCGCGCCGCGGAAAATGTACGGGAAACACAGGACGTTGTTGACCTGGTTCGGGTAGTCCGAGCGGCCCGTCGCGATGACGACGTCGTCGCGCGTCTCATGTGCCAGTTCCGGGAAAATTTCCGGTGTCGGGTTGGCCAGTGCGAGAATCAGCGGGCGCGCCGCCATTTCCTTCAGCATCTCCGCCGTGAGAATGCCGCCCACCGACAGCCCCAGGAACACATCCGCGCCGCCGATCACGTCGGCGAGCTTGCGCGCATCGGTTTCCTGCGCGAAGCGCGACTTGGCCGGGTCCATCAGCGTGGTACGGCCGCGATAGACGACGCCTTCGATGTCGGTCACCCAGACGTTTTCCACCGGCAGCCCGAGGTCGACCAGCAGATCCAGGCACGCCAGCGCGGCCGCGCCGGCGCCCGACGTCACGACCTTCACTTCCTTGATCGACTTCCCGACGACCTTCAGCCCGTTGATGAACGCGGCGGAAACGGTAATGGCCGTGCCGTGCTGATCGTCATGGAAGACCGGAATCTTCATGCGTTCGCGCAGCTTCTGCTCGACGGTGAAGCATTCCGGCGCCTTGATGTCCTCGAGGTTGATGCCGCCGAACGTGGGCTCGAGGCCGGCAATGATGTCGACCAGCTTGTCCGGATCGGTCTCGTTGATCTCGATGTCGAACACGTCGATCCCGGCGAACTTCTTGAACAGGACGGCCTTGCCCTCCATCACCGGCTTCGACGCGAGCGGGCCGATGTTGCCGAGACCAAGCACGGCGGTGCCGTTCGTGATCACGCCGACGAGGTTGCCGCGGCTCGTGAAGCGGTGCGCCTGCAGCGGATCGGCGGCGATCGACTCGCACACGCTCGCCACGCCGGGCGTATAGGCCAGCGCCAGATCGCGCTGGGTCACCAGCGGCTTGCTCGCCACGACCGAGATTTTCCCGGCGGTCGGAAACTCGTGATAGTCGAACGCGGCCTGCTGCTGTGTCTCTGTCTGTTTCATGTTTGGGTCCCGGCGTGGGCGCCAGGCCAGTCCCGGCGCGATCCATGAAGGTGATTCTAGGGATCCGCCATAACGTGATGATTCTGTTTTAATATCGGTCCATCACTTTTTCCTGATGAATGCATGACCAGTCAATGAATTTTGATGCAAACGACGTGGTCAGGCGGCTCGGCGCTCGTCTGAAGATTCGGCATCTGGTGCTGTTGTTGCAGATCCAGCAGCACGGATCGCTGACGCGCGTCGCCGAGCACATGGCGAGCAGCCAGCCGGCCGTGACGAACGCGCTGTCCGAACTGGAGAGCATGTTCGGCACGCCGCTGTTCGAGCGCTCGTCGCGCGGCATGCGGCCCACCGCGCTCGGCGCGGTCGTGCTCGAACGGGCGAAGGCGATGATCAAGGATCTCGACCACCTCGCCCGCGAGATGGAGGCCGTCGCCGCCGGGCATGCGGCCCATCTGCACATCGGTGTGATTCCGTTCATCTCCGGCCAGATGCTGTCGGCCGCGCTGAAGCGGCTGCAGGCGCGCATGGAGCGGCGCCTGACCGTCACGATTCACGAAGGCACCAGCGATCAGTTGCTGCTGCAACTCCGGGATCACAGCGTCGACATCGTGATCGGGCGCGCGTCGTCGGCGATCGATCTCGGGCAGGTTTCGTTCGAAGTGCTGTATCAGCAGCAGCCGCGCATGATCGCGAGCCGGCGGCTGGCGGCGAAGCTCGCCCGCACGCCGCTGGACTGGCACAAGCTGCATGCGCTCGACTGGATTCTCGGCGCGCCGCATACGCCGATGCGCGAACAGGTGACCGACCTGTTCCTGTCGGCCGGCATCGCGCCGCCCGTGCCGATCGTCGAAAGCTACTCGTCGAAGCTGATCGGCGAAATGATCGCGTCGAGCGACGAGGCCGTGTCGATCGTGCCGGCCGACATCGCGGAAGAACTCGTGCGAATCGCCGGCGTGGCGATCGTGCCTTATTCGCTGGTATGGACGCTGCCGCCCATCGCGCTGTTCACGCGCGCCGCCGATTCGCAGTCGCCTGCGCGCGATCTGCTCGTCGACGCGCTGCGCGGGGTGTGCAAGGAGACGTACGGAGACGCGCAGCGATAGCCGCGTTACTTGCCCGCTGAAAGGCGACGCAGGATTTCCGCGCGCTCGGCGGCCAGCACGTGGTCCGAACCCTCGCCTCTGTCGTAGCGCTTGCTCGTGCGGTAAGAAAAGCGCTTCGCGTATTGATTGGCGGCAGGGTCGAACACCCATGCGTCGACTTCGAAGAAGTGCTTGTCGAAATGCACTTCGCCCTCTTGCCACTCGGCGTCCGCGCGGACAAACAGTGGATACGGCGACACCTCCGGCAAGTTCCACATCGCGCGATCGGCCATTTCCGTCTGCGTGACCTTCGGCATCAGGTTCTCGATCTTGCCGTCCGCGCCGACACGCAGCACGGCGACGCGCTCCAGCATCCCGCTGCCGCCGCCCGAGAACATCCCCGAGAAGAACACCCACGAGCCGCCGGACGCGATCGGCAACCGCTCGGACCGTGGATTCAGGCCGAACTGGTACAGCTCCTTCGAGGAATGGGGAAGCGGCGCCGGCGGCATCTCGAAGCACGGCGCACGGTCGGGCAGCACGCAGAGCTTCACGCCCGAGAGCGGAAGCCCGTCGCCGTTGAGCTTGCCTTCCGTCTGAGTGAAGCGCGGGAATGCAGTTTCGCGGGGCGCGGCTTGAACGCAGGCAATGCCGACGAGCGCAAGGCTTGCGATCGCCGCGAGCGTTTTACCGATCCCGCGCATCACCCCTCCGCCCGATGGCACACCGCCTCGATATTGTGTCCATCCGGACCGATGACGAACGCCGCGTAATAGTTCGCGTGATAATGCGGCCGCAGCCCGGGCGCGCCATTGTCTTTCCCGCCGGCCTCCAGCGCCGCGCGATGAAACGCATCGACTTGCTGCCGCGTGTCGGCCACGAACGCGATGTGGAGATGCGCCGGTTTCTCGTCGGTCGGGAACAAACACAGCGAAGACTTGCTGGGCAGTCCGATCTCGATCCCGTACGACGGCTCGCGTTCCCCGACGATTTCGGCACCCAGCGGTTCGAGCGCCTTGAGAAAAAACGCCTTGCTGGCGGCGTAGTCGCTGACGCCGAATTTGACGTGGTCAAACATGAGTTCTCCCCGATGGATGGATCAGTCGGCATGTTGATGCGATGTCGCGATGACCGCAACGGTGTCACATGCGGTGGTGGTCCGTTACCCGCTCAATCGACCCGTATGAGACGTTCTGAGCATCTGAAAGCGGACTGACAAAATTACTCCGACACCCGGATCAGTCGACAATGAAAAGTTTCGCCCCCGTCCGGGTGTAGGACTGATGTGGTTCCGCGTTGTCGCCAACCTGGTAGCTCATGCCCGCCGTCAAAACGAACTTCCGCCCGTCCTTGAGCGTCGTTTCCAGTTCGCCTTCCATACAGAAAAGAACATGCCCTTTCTGGCACCAGTGATCGGCGAGGTAGCCGGGCGTGTATTCCACCATCCGCACACGGATCCGATTCGGCTCTTCACCAAAGAACCGCGTGCGCCAATAAGCGACGCCGGTTTCTCCTCGATGTTCCGTTCGCTCGATTTCGGCCCCAGTTGGTCGTGCCAAAGGCAAACGCATCCATTTTCATACTGTCGCTTCCTGTATAGGTCGGGCTTTCGTGCCGGGGCCAATCCGCCGTCGCGATCATGCAATCCATTCGCATCCGATCGCCTTGGACATCAAACACTATTCCACAATTGCAAGTCGAGCATTCCGTGACGAATTCGGAGTGACCGATACATGCCCCTGATCTTGCGTCGTGACGCGGTAGCGCGGCAAGGTTCTGTCCGCGGCGGCAGTGGTCGGTGCCCGGGAGCGCAAACAGCGGGCACGGGCGATCTTCGCCGCCATCGCCGGCGCCCAGCTCATCGCGCGGAGCCGCGCCGATCTCTCGCTCTATGACGCGCTGATTGACAGTTATCGTAAAGCGGGCCTTTTGCCGGCGTAGCAGGGTAACGGGGGCGCGGCTTCAGATGAACGCGTGGTGTTCGATCGTGCGCCCCGACTGACGTGGATTCCGCCGCCGATGTTTGCTGCAGGACCGCCGCGATCACCGGCGGCCCGAATTGACAGGTTTTTCGTAAAGAGACCAGACAATACCGTCCGCTTTCAATCCGACGCGGACAAAGCCCAGCGACTCGTAGTAAGCGCAGAGCGTGATGTTTTCAGCGCCGCAGTCGAGTCGAAGCAAACGCCGGTTCAAGCGGCTCACCTCATGAGCGCACCAGTCGAGCATGAAGCTGCCGAGCCCGAGGCCGTTGAAACCCTGCCGCACACAGAGGCCGTGCACGTAGCCTGGAATCGGCGCTTGGGGCCCCCAGTGTCTGTCATCGTCGAAGTCGAGCGAGAACGTTCCGACCAGCGCGCCATCCTGTTCGACGACGTATACGGCTTTCTCGGCGACGTGGTTTCGTACCCACCCTTCGGAGAATCCGTCGCCCTCCTTGCCCCATACGTAGTCGCGGTGCGCGACCTTCTTGGCATGTGCATCGTTCCGGATCCGTGTCAGCACCGGAACATCGTCGACCGTCGCCTTGCGGACGCTTTTCGACACCATCGTTCGTTTCTCCGTCGGGTCTGGGCCGCCATCCCGCCACATCGCGCCACGCGTCGGTTATCGACGAGGCGGCACGACTGCACGCTCCATGAGTACTCAGCTTGATTGTCGCGCCGACGCGATGCCGGCAAGCCACTCGGGAAAACTCCCCGCGATACGCTCGCGCCGCGCATCATCATGCCAGACCCGAATCACTTGACCAGCGACGCCGCCTTCAGCGGGATCGAGGTCGACACACAAATGATTGCCGCTGCCGTCATGGGTGAACGGAATCCACTTCAGGTTGTACCAGTCGCCGGCGATGCCGGGATCCGGCTCCGATGTCATGCCGTCAAAATCGCCGCCGTCCACGAGACCTTTCCAGACGCGCCATTGCGCGAGGATCTCGTGCACGCTCAGCAGCGCATCGCTTCCGGAAAACGCATCGCCCAACGCTGCTTGGCCATTGTGAATGCGAAGACTGTCGATGAGAACGCCGGGCAGCTTCGTACCCAGCGCGACCTGCAAGGCATCGATATCATCCTCGGACGCCGGTCCGTTGAGTCCGCCCGGCAAGCGTGACGCATCGGCGGCGAATGCTGCGTCGATCCGCTGCCATGTTTCGCGAAGGTCGACGGTGCGTGCGCCGTCGGTAGCGCGGGCCGCCATGCGGGTGTCGGCCGTCGGCAACGCTTGTACGGCTCGCTCGGCGGATGTCGCCGTGACGTGGCGCGGCGGCTCGCTGGAAAGATCGCGATCGAGACGCAGGAACAGCACGGACGAACCTGTCGCCATCGGATAGTCCGCCGCCGGGATCGCGACGAGCACATCGGCACGGACGACACCACCGATCAATCCATCATCTTCGGACGGCAGCAGGCGAACGACCGGATTACCATCGACGTCGCGGTGCAGATTGCCCCATCGCATCGCGTTCAGTCGAGCATCGCGCTCGACGCTGTGGTCAATGATGCCGGCTTCCCAATGGGGCCCCGGTGTTGCGGCGTGCTCGAGCAAATCGAGCACGCGCGGCATGATCGCGTGCATCAGCATAGCGACCGCATTAGTGTGGCCCGGCAGGTTGATCAGCGTGGCCTGATCGTAGCTGGTCATGACCGTCATCCCGCTCTGCGTACCGTCCGGCCGCGTGAACGTGAGCGTGGTTTTCTTCGGCGGCGAGCGATCGTCGCTGCGTCCGAAGTTGAAACGATCCGCCGGTGTTTGCTGGATCTCGACGGTCGCGTCGTCGCGCGAATACACCGGTTGCGCATTCAGTCCGACATCCCGGAAGGGCGGCTTGGCAGGCAATCCGGCTCCGACGATCAGGTCATAACGTTGCGCGAGCTCGGCGAGCTTCTTCCTGAATGCGTACTCGTTCTGTTGCACCTCGAGCGGCGACAGCGCCATGTCCGGAGGCTCGATGTATTCGACCGAGTGGACTTCGTATCCCCAGCGCTGCAGTACCGCACGGATATACGGTCCGCTCGTGTCGGGCCGCTGCCAGCGTTCGCGAGCGATGCCGGGCGCGCGCTGTTCATATCCGACGATCACCACGCCGATGCGCGGCCGTTTGGTGACCTCGATATCGCGAACACCTGCCGCTATCAGCGCGATCTGCCGTTCGGCCGTTATCCGGCTGCCCTTGGGCAGGAGCAGGCTGCCTTGTCGATATTCGCTGCCGGGAGCGATGACGTGTTGTCCAGCCGATAGCGGCGCGTGCAGCAGCAGGAAAGACCGGGCGCCGCGATACGTAATTTCAAGGTCGCCTTTCGGGACGACGGTGTCGGCGTTTTCCGGCAGTGCGAAATACGGAGGAACATCGACCGCACACCGCGCGCCGATTGCGCGAGCCGCCGGACTGCCCGCTGGCGAAGCCAGTGCGCGTCGGCTGAACTCGAAATCGAGTTCGGCGGGCGCACTATGCGTCGCGTGTACGGTATCGGATGCGCGCACTGCATAGCCTTCGATCGCAGCGAGCGGAACGGGCGGGACATTCTCCCGTGCGAAAACATCGGCCGCCGTCACGCGCGTCAGCGCATCCTCCACCGCCACCGTCTCGGATTGCATCGCGCCCGGCACGACGCGTCGACAGCGTTCATAGGGCTGGTTGAGCCAGAAAGGGAAATTCTCGTGATCGCTCATGTGGTGAATGTTTTCATGCCGCGGTTTGGGGTCACCCGCGAACCGCGGCAACGGTATGGTTTTCCTTTTCCCCAGCGGCTCAACGTTTTGCGGCAGGCTGCTGAGATCCGACGTCGACGTAGAAATTCTCTTGGTCGAGCACGCGCTGGTTCAAATAGAAATTGCCGAGAAAAGCGCCCGCGCGCCGATTATCGCTGGCATCGATACGCTTGACCGATACTTCCGGGTCACTCGATGCACCCTGCTCGGTCGACGCAAACGGATACTCGTCGCAATCGCAATCGGTCGGCGTTTCGTCCGGATCGCCGGTGAACGTGCACTGACCGTTAACCGAGCCGTATTTCGCAACGCATTGCTTCTTGGATGCATCCCGATTATCGCGCCGAAGCGTTGCGTCGCGCGTGCGTGTCAGCGGCCGGGACTCCCAAGTATCGGGAAAAATCGTGCCGTCTCCCTTCGGCACGAACTTGCCGGGCCGCCCGGCCGCTTGCGCTTCGCGAATATGGATCGCCGATTCATCGACGTCGGGATTCGTGGCGACGATGGTACGGAGAACCGCCGGTGCGTCCGCGTAGACACATCCTTGCGAGTTGCTCTTGACGAGCGCGACGTCGCATCGAATGTCGGGAATATAACCCACACCCGCGTACGGACTCACGCTTGCTCCGTTCTCGAACGAGTCCCCCGACTTCGCGACCCGATACTCGAGGGTCGGACTGAACCTGAGCGGGTTATTAGCTCCCATGTTCGGCGTAACCATCACCGATATCTCGTTGGACAATCCGCCGAGGGCAAGCGGCACGCCGGCATTGGGCGCAACCGTGCAATCCGATCCGCATTCGACGACGGGCTTGATCATCAGACCGCCCGGATTGCCGGAAATGACGCGGGCGCGAAATCGGAACTTCAATGGCCACGCAAGCTGATTCGACGGATTGTCGGAATACGCGTAGGCCTCGATAGCCACTCGCCCGATTTCATTGTTTTGATTGTCCTTCGCGACATATTCGAGCGGGACCGTTTTCTGGCAATAACTGCTTCGACTCAATAGCGAGTCCCTGGTCGGTTCGGTCCGGACTGTCGTGCAAATGGGAGAAACATCCGTCGCACTTTCCGCATGAGCCGGCATCGCCGTCGCAAGCACAATCGCACCGGCAAAAAGCATTCGATGAATCACATCCCCTCCTGATTATTTCATTAATCGAAATGACCGATTTCACTGCAAGTCAATTTAAATTAACATTTAAACGAAATGCAACTGTCAATTTCGTCAGGAGGGTGTAAATTATCGACGCGACTAGATATTCATTGTTTTACTTTTATAAATATAATTACCCATAAAATCAAAAAAAACGAATTTTTCATGTCACGCCGACTAAATCGATCCCGTCCGCGAAGCCCATGTCGCATAGTCGAATCCGTACGCGACGCAACCGACCTCGGCATGCCGAATAATTGAACGCTACCGCCGTCAAGTGGCGGTAGCTGTCCGCCTCCGACAGTTCTCGGCCCGTCACGCTTCATCTGGTATGCCGCGGGCGCCACAGCCCTACGGATGCAAAGTCTCGCCCCGCTCGAGCATGTCGATGAATTCCGCGATTTTGCGCGCCCGTGTTTCCGGCTTTTTCGCGTTCTGTATCCGAAACAGGATCGCATAGCGATTACGGCTGTTCAGCGTCGCAAAAAACTTCCCGGCTTTCGGATTGGCGTCCAAAGCCGCCAGCAGATCGTCCGGCACGATCGAGTTGCTGGCCGACGTATAAGCAGCCTCCCAGCGGCCGTCCTTCCTCGCCTTCTCGATTTCGCTCATGCCGGCCGCGTGCATTCTGCCTGCGGCGATCAACGCTTCGGCCTTGTCCTTGTTGAGTTTGGACCAGATGCTTTTTGCCGAGCGCGGGGTGAAGCGCTGCAACCAGTATTGCTCGCTCTCGGCCTTCTTCTGGCCATCGATCCAGCCGTGGCAGAGGGCGCTTTCCACCGCCTCTTCATAGGTGACGGTTCGCTGCCCCGCACCTTTTTTCGCGAGCCGCAGCCATGCTTCGGCCGACGTGCCACCGTTTTTCCCCAACCAGCTTTCCCATTCGGCTTGACTGGCAAATGTCAGAGGGCCTTCGGTCATGTCACGCCTCTGAATGGTTGAGTATTCAACGACTCGGAAGCCGCCGCTCGACGAACGCGCGGCGGCCACCGGCGCAACCCGTTGCGCACGACCGCCTCAAAGAATCCGGTTCAACGCATCGGCAAACCGCTTCACCGCGCCATCGACATCATGCAGCTTGTCGAGACCGAACAACCCGAGCCGGAAAGTCTTGAAATCCTCCGGCTCGTCGCATTGCAACGGCACGCCCGCCGCGATCTGCAAACCGACATCGGCGAATTTCTTCCCGGTGCGAATACCGTCATCGTCCGTGTAGCTCACCACGACACCCGGCGCCTCGAACCCGGCCGCGGCCACGCTCCTGAACCCCTTCTCCGTCAGCAGCGCACGAATGCGCTCGCCGAGCTCGAGCTGTTCCGCCTTCACCTTGTCGAAACCGTATGCGTCGGTTTCCTTCATC
This sequence comes from Burkholderia sp. MSMB1459WGS, assembly GCF_001534535.1. Taxonomy (NCBI): domain Bacteria; kingdom Pseudomonadati; phylum Pseudomonadota; class Betaproteobacteria; order Burkholderiales; family Burkholderiaceae; genus Burkholderia; species Burkholderia sp. MSMB1459WGS. Next base: position 122,433 of record NZ_LPMU01000052.1, on the reverse strand, counting down.
ACGTCGCGCAGCGTCGTGAGGCTGTCCGTGGGCATCGTCGCGTGATACGCGAACCCGCCGCCCTCGTACGCTTCCATGATCTGCAGCCACTTGCGCAGATCGCACGCGAAGCTGGTGCTGGTCGTCGCATCGATGCGCTCGCGCGCGAGCGCACTCAACATGACCATCGCGCAACACGGCGATGCACTCCAGCCCTTTTGCGGCGCGCTGATCAGGATATCGACGCCGCTCGCCTGCATGTCGACCCACACGGTGCCCGACGCGATGCAATCCAGCACGAACATGCCGCCGACCGCATGCACGGCATCGGCCACCGCGCGCAGGTACGCATCGGGCAGCATCATGCCGGACGCCGTTTCGACGTGCGGCGCGAACACGAGATCGGGTTTGTTTTCCCTGATCGCGGCGACCACTTCGTCGATCGGGGCCGGCGCATAGGCGGCCTGCCTGCCGGCTTCGACCGGGCGCGCCTTCAGCACCGTCGTTTCGGACGGAATGCTGCCCATGTCGAAAATCTGCGACCAGCGGAAGCTGAACCAGCCGTTGCGGATGACGAGGCACCTCTTGTTCGTCGCGAACTGTCGCGCCACGGCTTCCATGCCGAACGTCCCGCTGCCCGGCACGATCGCGACCGACTGCGCGTTGTAGACTTTTTTCAGCGTGGCGGAGATGTCGCGCATGACGCCCTGGAAGCGCTGCGACATATGATTGACCGAGCGATCGGTGTACACCACCGAATATTCGAGGAGCCCCTCGCGGTCAACATCGGGAAGTAAACCTGGCATGCTCGCCTCCGGTGAAAGATGAACGATGGAATCGGGACAAGCCGCGTCTTCGATTCGATACTGCTCTGCACCAATGCAAATGCGTCATTTCCTCGACGAAAGCAGATTCTAACGAACGCCGCCGGCCGATTGGCGCATATTTTGTCTGCTGCCGGGCCCGGTGTTCGTCGCCGCCGGCCTGCGCCGCCCACATCGCCCCGCTCCGCGTACGGGTTAACGACGCGTGCGCCAGGCATCCCATAACATGTCGAACGGCCCCTTCACGACGGAAATTTCGATGACCTCCTCTCCCGCATCGTCACTGCAGTCGTCAACCGATCCCGCGCTCGCCGAGCGCATCGACGCGGTCCTGTCCCGCCAGCTCGACACGCAGCGCCTCGTCGGCGCGGTCGTCCTCGTCGCCCGCGACGGCGAACTCGTCTATCGCCGCGCGGCCGGGTTCGCGGACCGCGAATCGCGTACGCCGATGCGCGAGGACACGCTGTTCCGGCTCGCGTCGGTGACGAAGCCGATCGTCTCGGCGGCCGCGATGGCGCTCGTCGCACAACGCAAGCTGTCGCTCGACGAAGACGTCACGCGCTGGCTGCCCGCGTTCCGTCCGGCACTGCCCGACGGCCGCGTGCCGACGATCACGGTGCGCCAGTTGCTCGTGCATACCGCCGGTCTCGACTATCGCTTCAACGAAACCGACGCAAACGGCCCCTATGCGCGCGCCGGTGTCTCCGACGGGCTCGACGGCGCATCGATCACGCTCGCCGAAAACCTGCGCCGGATCGCGAGCGTGCCGCTGCTGTTCGCACCCGGCACCAACTGGAACTATTCGCTGTCGATCGACGTCGTCGGCGCGCTGATCGAGGCCGTCTGCGGCGTGCCGCTCGCCGACGCGGTCGATGCGCTCGTGCTGCGCCCGCTCGGCGCACGCGACACGGCCTTCGTCGCACGCGATCCCGCGCGGCTCGCCACGCCGTACGTCAACGACACGCCGCAGCCGCACCGGCTCGCCGAGAACGAGACGGTGCCCATCGTCGAAGGGTTCGTCGGCGTCACGTACTCGCCGTCGCGCGCGCTGAATGCACAAGCGTTCCCGTCGGGCGGCGCCGGAATGGTCGGCACCGCCGGCGACGTGCTGACGGTGCTAGACACGCTGCGCGCGGGCGGCGGCGCGATCCTGCCCGCCGAGCTCGTCGACGAGATGGGCCGCGTGCAGACCGGCGATTTCGAATTGCCGGACCTGCCGGGCGCGGGTTTCGGAATCGGCTTCTCGGTGCTGCACGATCCGCAGGCAGCCGCGTCGCCGGAATCCGTCGGCACCTGGCGATGGGGCGGCGTCTACGGTCATTCGTGGTTCGTCGACCGCGCACGCGGACTCACCGTCGTGTCGCTGTCGAACACGCTCTACGAAGGCATGAACGGGCAGTACACGCTCGATCTGCGGGATGCCGTCTACGGCGCGGGGTAACCGGCCGCGCGGCAAAAAAAGGCCCGACGGAGTCGGGCCAACGGGTTTGAGACACAAGGAGAATCCCGCCCACCCCATACCGGGCCGTCACGCCGTGCTACACGACGTTCTTCTCGACGATCGGCCGGTTTTCGAGCACGCGCGCCCAGCCGAGCGACGACAGGTCGAGCGTGTCGTAACGCCCGCCCAGAATGAGTTCACTGACGCCACGCCCCGTCGCCGGCCCTTGCTGCAGCCCGTGGCCGCTGTAGCCGTTCGCGAACACGACGTTGTCGAGTTCGGGGTGGTAGCCGATGATCGCGTTGTGATCGAACACGTTGTACTCGTAGTAACCGGACCAGCAATTCTCGACGCGCAGCGCCTCGAATTCCGGCACGCGGTGCGCGAGCGTCGGCCAGATCACGTCGTCGAACAGCGCGTGATCGACTTCGTCGAGCGGCAGGTCGTCCGGGTCGCGATCCGGGCTCGGCGACGTGCCGCAGATATACGTCCGCCCTTCCGGCCGGAAATACACGCCGGTCGGGTCGATCAGCAGCGGGCAATCGGCGAGCTTCGCCGGCGACGATACGTTGAAGATGCTGCGCCGCCGCGCATACACGGGAATGTCGATGCCCATCATCGACGACAGCGTGCGCGTCCACGCGCCGGCCGCGTTGACCAGCGTGTCGCATGCGTAGCGCTCGCCGTCGCCCGTCACGACGTGCGTGATCCTGCGGCCGTCGCGCACGACGTCCTTCACGTCGGCGGCCACGTAGCGCGCGCCGAGCGCCTGCGCCTTCTTGCGCAGCGCCTGCACGAGCCCGTAGCCGTCGAACCAGCCTTCGCCGCTCACGCCGTACGCGCCCGACACGAGATCGTCGACGTTGAGCCACGGAAACTTCGCGCGCAGCGCGGCGCCGTCCATCAGCCGGATATCGGCGCCGAGGCGCGTCTGCAGCGCATGATTCTCGCGCAGCGTCGCGTCGCCGGCCGGCGTCGCGAGGAACAGGTAACCGCCTTCGTGCAGATCGATCGACGGCCGGTTGCCGTCCACTTCGAGCCGTTCGCCGATCGTGCGCAGGAAGTCGATGCCGAACAGCGACATCTCGATCGACAGCGGCGTGGAGAACTGCTGGCGAATCGACGCGGCCGACAGCGCCGACGACGATCTCGCATAGGTGGGATCGCGTTCGATGACGGTCACGGCGACCGTGGGATCGGTGGCGCGCAGGAAATACGCGATCGAGCTGCCGATCACACCACCGCCGACGATGACGACTTGAGAACTCACGACTGACTCCGGTTGCACGTAATAGGCTTGGGGCCGCTCACGCCGATGACGGGCTTGGCGCCGCCCTTCGCCAGCCGGCCGCGCCCGTGGGTGGTTCGTGCCGCGACTCGCGCGGCGTCGCGCGGGCAGGCTTCCTCGACGATCGCTTCGGCTATTTCAGCACGTCCGGCATCGCCGCGAAAGCCCGCTCGCCCGTGTTGCGTTCAGTCCGCCGATTTCGTCGTGACGGGCTGCCACGCGGCGTTCTTCACTTCATACAGCGTCGAGCTCGGGTTCTTCAGGTCGCCCGTGTTCGTGAATGCGATCGTGCCCGTGATGCCGTCGTAGCGCGTGCCCTTGAGCGCGCCGTTGAAATCGGCCGGCTTCGTCGAGTTCGCCTTCTGCATCGCATTGATCGCGATCCACGTCGCGTCGTATGCGAACGGCGCATACGCGAGCATGTCGACGCCGTACTTCTGCTTGAATTTCGTTTCGAACAGCTTGCCCTTCGCGAGCCGCGACAGCGGCTGCCCGTACTCCCACACCGACGCGCCTTCGGCCGCGTTGCCGGCCAGCCTGATGAAGTTCGCGTTCATCACGCCGCCGCCCGCGAGGAACTGCGCGCGGATGCCGAGCTGGCGCATCCGCTTCACGAGCATCGCGGCCTGTGCGTCGAGGCCGCCGAAGAACACGAGGTCGGCATTCGTGCTCTTGATCTTCGTGAGCTGCGCGCTGAAGTCGACGGCCTTGTCGTTCGTGAATTCCCGCGCGACGATCGTGCCGCCGTTCGCCTTCACGGCCTTCTCGAACTCGTCGGCCTCGCCCTGGCCGAACGCGGTGCGATCGTCGATGATCGCGATGCGCTTCGCCTTCGTCACGCTCGCCGCATACGCACCGGCATTGCCGGCGTTCTGCGTGTCGGTCGCGATCACGCGGTACACGGTATCGAGCCCGGCGCGCGTGATGTCGGGATTGGTCGCCGACGGCGTGATCATCGGAATGCCGGCCTTCGCGTAGATCTTCGACGCGGGCAGCGTCGTGCCCGAATTGAAGTGGCCGATCACGACGGCGACCTGCGCGTCGGCAAGCTGCTGCGCGGCCTGCACGCCGGTGCGCGGATCGCTCTGGTCGTCCTGCGACGCGATGACGAATTTCACCGGCTTGCCGCCGACGGTCGTGCGCGCGGCATTCGCTTCGTCGACCGCCATGCGCACGCCGTTCTCGATGTCCTTGCCGTATGCGGCGCCGCCGCCCGTCAGCGGGCCGGCCACGCCGACCTTGACGATCGTCTCCTGCGCCCGGGCCGCGCCCGTCTGGAACGCGAGAAGCGCGGCGGTCAGTGCAACGCCGGAAAGCGAACGAATGCGGAACGTCATGGCAGTCCTTCTTCTGAGGGTCGGGATGCAACGCGCGAGGGTCGCGCGTCGGCAACCTCCTGCGCGCCGGTGATGCCTTTCCGTGCCGCGGCGCGTGCGACGCGCCGATCCGGCCGGACGATTACCGCGGCTCCGTCTCCGAAGAACCTTTCATCGCGAAAGAGGTGAATGGATTGTGGGTAGCCAATACCCGTGCAGCAAACGAAATATCGGAACTACGTTGTGAGGATTTGTCATCAAGTTCCGTGGTCATGGCCGATCCACGGCCCGTCCGTCCGTGGACCGTGGATGGAAGTCTTCAGCGGGGGAATGGCGGCCGCGCCGCTGGATAAAGGCCGGCCATGGTCATGCCGGCAACGCATCATCGTTGCAACGCCGGCTGGCCTTCGCGACGCCTGCGAGGCGCCGCGTCATCGATTAGTGCCGATCGGTGCCCTTGTGGTTGCGCACCGCGTCGGCGGCCTCGCCGGCCTTCTCCTGAAGCTTGCCGGCCTGCTGTTCAGCCACGCCTTCCGCTTCGGTCTCGCGGTCGCCCGTCACCTTGCCGAGTGCTTCCTTGACCGAACCCTTGACCTGCTTGAGCTTGCCCTCGATGCGATTCCTGTCCATGGTCGTCTCCTGCGATGGTTGAGGAAAGCCGGCGATGCCGCGCCCCTGCACGGCGCCGCCGAGTGGACAGGATCGCAAGCACGCGCCGCGGGCGGCAGATGCGGATGCACCAGTGCGCCTGGTGCATTCGTACCGCCGCGGTCAGTCCTTGCCCTTCGCACCGCCCTTGTCGCCGCGCGCGCCGTTCGCCTCGGCCGCGCCGACGATCCCGCGCTCGCGCGCCCAGACGATCGCCTCGCCGCGGCTGTGCACGTCGAGCTTCGCGTAGATCGTCGCGACGTGGTTGCGCACGGTGTTCGGCGCCAGCCCGAGGCGGCCGGCGATCTCCTTGTCGGCCAGGCCGTGGCACAGCAGGTCGAATACGTCGCGCTCGCGCGCGGTCAGGTCGGACAGCTGCGCACCCGCATCCGGCGCATTCGCGCGCCGCACGTTCGCGAGCTTCTCGATCAGCGTGCGGCTGAACCACGACGCATCCTGCATCGCGGTCTCGATCGCATAGACGAGCTCCATCTCGGTACGCTTGCGGTCGCTGATGTCGAGCAGCGCGACGAGCAGGCAGTCGCGCCCGTGGATCGCGACGGGGTCGGCCGACACGACGCAATCGCGTACGTCGCCGTCGCGCGTGCGGATCTGCACGTCCGCATTGCGCACGTTGCCGTCGCGCGCGAGCCGGCCTTCGACGCGCGACCACACGCCGCGCTCGGCCCACAGCCCGATCTCGTCGGCGGATTTGCCGAGCAGGTCGCCTTGCGCGTGGCCCGTCAGCGCGGCAAACGCGTCGTTCACGTCGAGCAGCTCGAAACGGTCGGCCGTGACGATCGCGGTCGCGACCGGCGCCATCCGGAATGCCGTCGCGAAGCGCTCCTCGCTTTGCATCAGCGCGCGCTCGGCCTGCTTGCGCGGCTCGAGATCCATGAACGTGAACAGCATGCACGCCTCGCCGTTCATGTCGATCGGCTGCCCGGCGACGACCACCGCCTTGGTGTTGCCGTCGGCAAGCTTCAGCACGGCTTCCATCTGCGGGATCGTCGCGCCTTCGCCGAGCCGCTCGATCGCAAGCTCGCGCCGCTCGGCCTGTTCGAGCACGTCGATCTCGTACACCGAACGGCCGAGCACGTCGTCGCGCGCGTACCCCGTCATGTCGAGAAAGCCCTGGTTGACCTTCACGTAGCGCAAGTCGTCGAGCCGGCAGATCACGGCCGGCGCCGGATTCGCGTTGAAGGTGCGCTCGAAGCGCTCCTCGGCGCTCGCCCATTCGGTCGCGTCGTGCAGCACGAGCGCGAGGCAATCGGGTGCGCCGGCCGCGTTCGTCAGCACCAGGCTGCGGATGCGGTGAACCCAGCTCACCGACTCGTCGGCCGCCGATTCGACCTCGACCGTCACGTCGCTGAACTCTTCGCCGGCGATCACGCGATCCATCGGATAGTGGCCGTCGCGCACCGGATGGTTGTTCCGGTAGCGCAGCCGGAATCGCTCGCGGTATTCGGTGACGTCCGCGCCGAGCGCCTTCAGCTCGGTCACGCCGTGCATCGCGAGCGCGGCCTCGTTCGCCCAGACGATCCGCTGGTCGGGTTCGATCAGGATCACGCCCTCGGTGAGCCCGGCGATGATCTGGTGCAGTTGACGCCGGTCGGTATGCGACTTGAGCGCCTGTTCGTCTACTTGTTCGTTCATCGAATCGTTGTCCCTGTCGTCGACATGAGCGCCGGCCGAGCGCCCGTTGCAGTGGCACGCCCCGGCCGGCGCGTGCGGCGATGATCGCGTGCCGCGCAACGGCCCGACAGGCGCGGATGCACTATCTCGAATAGTACATTCGCACGCCGCTCGCGATCGTGCGGTGCCCCGCCGAACGGCACAATGCGGCCCGCGCGCCCGTCGTGCGGCGTTGCCCGGATCATGGTGCACGTCGCGAGTTCGCCCGTTCATTCCGTCCCCGGTGCAAACGCACTAGCCGATCAGGTGAATTTGCGCGATGTCCGCTCGCGTTCGCGTCGGTACGCTGGTACTGCATCGGCGCTCATGCGCTGCCCTTTCATACCGCAGAGGAGGACACCCGGATGAAACAGCATCAGACACCCGATCCGACGCGGCCCGAACCGCCCCCGGACAATCCGCCCGAACCGGCGCCGGGCACCGACCCGCCGGTGCCGCTGCCGCCCGACGTGCCGCGGCCGGACATGCCGCCGCGCGAGCCCGGCTACGACACGCCGATCGCCCGCTAAGGCCCGGGAACGCACGGGAACGATCCGTGCTCGCCCATTGATTCACCCGCCAATCGAAGGAGAACATCAATGAACAAGACCTCGCACCTTTCGACACTGCTCGCCGTCAGCGCGGCCTTCCTGCTTTCCGCTGCCCCGCTCACGAACGCGCACGCCCAGGCCTCGTCGACCGACAGCGGCATGGCGACCGAATCGAGCCAGCCGGTGACAGACACATGGATCACGACCAAGGTGAAGAGTGAGCTCGCGACCACCGACGGCGTGAAAAGCACCGACATCAGCGTGAAGACGGTGGACGGCGTCGTCACGCTCACGGGCGTGCTGCCGACGAAGACCGCCGTGAAGAAGGCCGTCGCCGTGACGCGCGCCATCAAGGGCGTGAAGCACGTCGACGCGTCCGGCCTGAAGGCGAAGGCCTGAACCATCACGCGGCCGCGTGCCGCACTTTTCTCCCCTTACGAAAGGAGCACACCATGAACGAAGACAAGATCAAGGGCCAGTGGAAGCAGCTCACCGGCAAGCTGAAGGCCAAATGGGGCAAACTGACCGACGACGATCTCGCGGTCGCGGAAGGCAATCGCGATTATCTGGCCGGCAAGATCCAGGAGCGTTACGGCATTGCCCGCGACGAAGCCGAGAAGCAGTTGAAGGAATTCGACCGCGAGCTGTAACGCGCCAGTCGTCTCACCCCGCCGCGACGCGCACCGCGTCGCGGCCACGAGGAGGACAACGACATGGGCAAGTATCTGATCGCATGGCTGCTCGGCGTACCGATCGGGCTGCTGGTGCTGTTTTATCTGGTCACGCACCTCTTCTGACGCACGCGACGCCCCGTCGACGAACGAAAACGGGCCGGCGGCTGAAACCCAGCCGCCGGCCCGTCTGCTTTTGCATGCGGTACGTGACGCGTCGCGCTTACTTCGCCGCGTTCGCCGTCATCTTGAAGATGCCCTGTGCGTTGCCCGCGTCGAAGCGCAGGTCGGTCACCCAGCGGCGCGCCGTCTGGTCGAACGTGCGCTTGCGCGTGATGAACTCGTAGAACGAACCCGGCACGTTGCGCTTCACCGTGCCGCCGTCGCGGGTGCGGAACTCGCGCTCGACGGTATCCGCGCGATAGGCGGTCTGGAACACGCGGCCCGAGCGCGAGCGTTCGACTTCCGGCTTCATCGGCCGGCCCTTCGCCTTCTCGTCTTCGGCCAGCTTGAACACGTCGGCGACGCGGTCGGTCGCGTGGTTGAATGCATTGCCTTCGGTCGCGATCCACGCCATTTCCGCCGATTCCATCAGCAGCGTTTCATAGTCGAGCTCGTTCGGCAGATCGTGCTGGCGCGCGAACGCGCCGACGATTTCCGGCAGCAACGCGTGCGCGTCTTCCAGCGACAGCCAGCCTTCGCGCTCGACTTCCCACAGCAGCGCGACGGCCGCCGGCGACAACGGGTCGCGCGACGAGCTGACGACATTCGTCACGGCCTGCTGGAATTCCTTCGAGAAGCGCTCCGGATGCAGTTCGCTGACGAAGAACTGCGCGATTTCGTCCGGCGCGTCCTCATGCGCGTACGCCCGGCCGGTCATGCCGAGCTTGTCGAGCGGGTAACGGCCGTTCAGGCGGAAGCCGAGCGGACGCAGGATGCGCGTGAACGCGGCCTCGCCCGGCGGCAGCGCGCCCGTGTGCGGCCAGCGCACCGTGCGCAGCGCGCCGTGGTCGAAATAGACCGAACCGCCGCTTTCGATCGTGTCGGCCGTGTACGCGCGGCCGTTCGCCGAACGCTCGAGCAGTCCTTCGAACAGCGCCATGTTCATCGCCTGCGCGATTTCCGCGCGCGTCACGACGCCGTCTTCCCATTCTTCGAGGATGGCCGGCATGTTCAGGGTCGAGAACAGGGCGTCGGTCTTCGCCTGTCCCAGCAGCTTCGTCAGCAAGCTGTCGATATTCGGATTGCGCATCAGGATTCTCGTCTCGGAAGGCCCGCCGGCAAACGTGCCGGCCATTCGTCGGCCGGCCGCCCAGCGGGCGCCTAGCCTTGCACGGGAAGCATTATTCAAAGGGTTGCAGCGGGGCGTAAAGCGAGATTAAATTGATATGTGATGAGTTTTTGGAATTATCGGCCGGTTCTTCGCAGGCGTTTCACCCCGACGCCGCAAGGATCCCTTCTCGTCAGACAAATCAAGGGCCCGTTTAGAGATGGAATACCCCGTTCCCATGACGTTCCATCTCTAAACGGCCCCCGACATCATGCGCAAATTCAAGATCCCCAACATGGGCGCGCTCGTGGCTTTCGAAGCCGCCGCCCGCCACGAGAGCTTCACGCACGCGGCCAAGGAACTGTTCCTGACCGAAAGCGCGGTGTCGCGGCAGATCGCGACGCTGGAGGCGAGCCTCGGCGTGCGGCTGTTCGCGCGCGTGAAGCAGCGCGTCGTGCTGACGCGGGCCGGCAAGCTGTACGGCACGCAAGTGCGGCGCGCGCTGGAAACGCTCGACCGCGACACGCTGTCGATCATCGCGCACGGCAGCGGCGGCGGTTACCTCGAGCTCGCGGTGCTGCCGACCTTCGCGTCGCACTGGCTGATCCCGCGCATCAAGAGCTTCTACGACCGCACGCCCGACGTGCGCGTGAACATGGGCAGCCGCACCGACCTGTTCTCGTTCGAGGACACGCACTTCGAAGCCGCGATCCACTACGGCAAGCCGACCTGGCCCGGCACGTCGTCCGACTACCTGTTCGGCGAGGAAGTCGTGCCGATCTGCTCGCCGGCGCTGCTGGACGGGCCGGTCGAGCGCGTCGAGGATCTGCTCGCGTATCCGCTGCTGCACTCGACGACGCGCCCCGGCGCGTGGGCGCAGTGGTTCGAGACGCACGGCGTCGAGGACATCCGCACGATGCAGGGCGTGCGCTACGAACTGCACACGATGCTGATCAGCGCGGCCGCGGCCGGGCTCGGCGTCGCGCTCGTGCCGAAGTTCTTCGTCGAGGAACAGTTGCAGCAGCTCGGCCTCGTCGTGCCGTGCGATGCGGCAACCGTCGGCGATTCGGCGTACTACCTCGTGTATCCGACCGAGCTCAGCCACAGCAAGCCGCTGGAATCGTTCCGCAGCTGGCTGCTTGAACAGGCGAGCGCGTATGCGGCGCCGGAGCGCGACGCGCACGACGCCGCAGAGGAAGACGACGAGGACGTCGAGTAACGGCGCCGTCGCGCCGGCGCGCCGGCGTCATCGCGCGGCTGCGCGGCTGCGCGGCGGGCAACCGCATTGTCACGCACCGCGTGCGTTACATGTGCCACTTCACCGTGGCGGTCAGCGTACGCGGATCGCCGGGCATGTTGTACAGGTCCGCGTTGCCGTGCGCGGCGATGAAGTAGCGGCGATTGAACAGGTTGTCGAGCGTGAGCGTCACGTCGACCTTCTTGCTCCGATAGCCGGCGCCCAGGTTGAACACCGTAAACGACGGCAGCGTGACGAGATCGCTCGCCGACGTGTAGCGCGCCGACTGGAACTGCATGCCGGCCGCCGCATAGAAGCCGTACGGCAGCTCGCGCTTGAGCCACAGGTTCGCGCTGTGGCGCGGCATCAGCCCCGGCGTGTTGCTCGACACCGCGAGGCCGGCCGCCGTCGACTGCGCGGATCCGTCCACCGTGCCGTTCAGGTACGCGTAACCCGCATACACCGACCACTTCGGCGCGATCTCGCCGGTGAAGCCGAGCTCCATCCCGCGCACGTGCTGCGTGCCGATCGGCAGCGCATAGCCGGGATTCGCCGGATCGCCGATCTGCTGGTTGGTCTGGCGCATGTCGAACAGCGCGACGCTGGCCGTCGCCTTGCCGCCGAGGTCGAAGCGCGAGCCAACCTCATACGCGGTGGTCTTCTGCGGCGCGAGCGCGGCGCCGTTCGAGAACGCGCCGGAGCTGATCAGCGTGTCGGCCAGCGGCGAGAACGACTGGCTGAACGACCCGTACAGCGTGAGCCAGTCGAGCGGTTCGTAGATCAGGCCGACGCGCGGGCTCCACGCATGATCGGTGCGCTCGAGATTGACGTTCGACGACGTGTAGTCGTGGCGGGTCTGGTTCAGGTAGTCGAAGCGCAGGCCCGCGAGCACCTTCCAGTGTTCGGTCAGCGAGATCAGATCCTGCGCGTAGACGCCCGCGAGCCCGACGACGGTCGACGCGTTCGTCTTCGCGCGCGCGCCGGTCGGCACGCCGGGCAGCACGACCGGCTGCGGATTGAAGAGATCGTAGGTCGCGACCTTCGTCACGCTGTAGATCGTGTCGAACTTCTGCTGCTGCGACAGCTCGAGCCCGTACAGCAGCTCGTGACGCATGCCGAACAGCGACGTCTTCTGCGTGAGCTCGAACAGTCCGTCGATGCCGTGATCGGTGCGCTGGCGCGTCGACTGGTCGAGCGTGACGACCGGGTGCGCGGCCGTCTTGATCGGCTCGTACGTCACGTAGTTTTTCCGCTCGAGCGAGAAGTCGTACGCGCGGATCGCGCCGTGGAACGACAGCGAATCGTCGAAGCGGTGATCGAGCGACACCGTCGCGCTCTTCGCGGAGACGTCGTTGTAAGAACTGTTCCCCCCGTCGGCCGACCCGTAGTACGTGTTGATCGGCACGTCGACAGGCCGGCCGCGATACGCGGGCAGGCCCTGATCGGACGTGCGGCGGTCGTGCAGATAGTCGAATTCGACGTTCAGCACCGTGTCGCGGTCGAGCTTGAACTGCGCGGACGGCGCGATCGCCTGCCGGTTGAGCTGGAACCGGTCGCGGAAGCTGTTCGAATTCTCGGCCGCGCCGGTCATCCGAAAGCGCGCGGCGTCGTTCGGGTTCCAGCCGAGGTCGAATTCGCCGCGCCGCTCGCCTCGCGTGCCGAGCGTCACGCCCACGTCGTTCACCGGGGTCGCCTGCGGCCGCTTCAGCACGCGATTCACGATGCCGCCCGCCGAGCCGCGCCCGTACAGCACCGCCGCCGGCCCCTTCAGCACCTCGACACGCTCGACGTTCGACAGGTCGCGGTAGTACAACGCATCGTCGCGAATGCCGTCGACGTACTGGTCCGTGATGCTGTTGAAGCCGCGGATCGTGATCTGGTCGCGCTGGCCGTCGCCGACCGAGAAGCCGACGCCCGGCACGTTGCGCAATGCGTCCTGCAGCGACGTCGCGTTCTGATCCTCGATCACCGCGTGCGGCACGACGTTCACGGTCTGCGGCACGTCCATCAGCGACATGTCGGTCTTGGTCGCCGCGCGCGAATGGCCGCCGTCGTACGACGCATGCTCGGCGGCCGCGTTGACGGAAATCGCGGGCAGGGTCGCCGCGGCGTCGGCCGCCTGCGCAAACGAAGTGCGGGCGCCGGCCAGCGACGTGGCAATCAGAAGCGCATGGCACGCGCTCGTGTTGAGTTTCATCGTGAACGTAGAAGGTGGTGAAGAAAACGGCGAACGAGAACGCGCCGGCCCGCGCGCACGTCGCGCGTCGAATCGGCCGGCGACGCCCTTTTCGCGAAAACGACGATGCGCGTGGAGGATTGCCCCGTCGCGCAGTCCGTGCGGCGAGCGGCCGGTACGAATCGCTGCCGGGCGGCTCAGCCGGCACGAAAAAAGCCGTGACGCCCCGTCACGGCTCGTAATGCGGCGAAATAATAAACGAGAATGATTCGTGTTTTTAGTTAATTTTCAACGTGTCGCCTGGCCGCAACGTGAGCGCGCATCGCGCTCTGCATTCCTGACGAATGCCTTTCCGTTTCGGGCCCTTGAGCGGCTTGTTTCGTAATAGAAACGAAAGATTCGAATCGGCCGCCTCATGCGGCAACGATCGGTAACGCGCGGGAATCGGGATACGACGACGGGGAAACTGGAGAGGATCGCGAAGGACCGGATCGAGCAGACGGAACGGACTCAACGGTCCGGTGTGCGCCGGACCGGGCAACCCCGACCCGGCGCTCCGGGCAGCCGACCTCGTATCGGCAACGCGGCGGATCTTCTTCTGTTCTTCACTACGTCTGCTCTCAGGCTCGCTGCATTTTTTTCCTCGCCGCGCTGCGCCATTATCCACGCAATTCGGCAGAAGTAAAACGTTTGCGTCTGCACCACGGCCGTTATATCCGGGATTCGGACACATTCTTTCGGAATGCTTTCTGTCATTGCGGCACGTATCGACCCATGTTGCATTCGTTGCGGCGTTCCTTTTAAATGGAACTGGTTCCATTCGCTGAATCGACGCTATTTGCGCGTGACGCGCCGTCGCGTGCGCGTCATGATGCGGATTCAGGATCGAGGACCGTTCAGCTCAGGATTCGCTTCGCCCGTCCCTTCCCGGACACCCCGTCAAACGAGACCGTCATGCCCGATTCCGCCTCCCTGCAGCACCTGTTTCCCGCCTTACAGGACATCCCCGCCGAATTCCGGCTGGCTTCGCCGATTCACCAGCGCGTGTCGCTCGTCGACGGCGAATTGCGGCCGTGGGACGGCGCAACCAAGACCGTGCTGTCGCCCGTGTGCGTGCGACAGGCGGACGGCAGCGTCGAGCAGGTCGAGATCGGCAGCTACCCGGTGATGGGCGAAACGGAAAGCGACGCGGCGCTCGACGCCGCGGTGCGCGCGTACGACGCCGGCCGCGGCGAATGGCCGACGATGAAGGTCGAGCAGCGCATCGCGTGCATGCAGGACTTCATCAAGCGGATGGTCGCGCAGCGCGAACTCGTCGTGAACCTGATCATGTGGGAGATCGGCAAGAGCCTCGCCGATTCGCAGAAGGAATTCGACCGCACCGTCACCTACATGACGCAGACGATCGACGCGCTGAAGGAGCTCGACAACACGAACTCGCGCTTCGTGATCGCGGAAGGCACGATCGGCCAGATCCGCCGCACGCCGCTGGGCGTCGTGCTCTGCATGGGCCCGTACAACTATCCGTTGAACGAGACGTTCGCGACGCTGATTCCGGCGCTGCTGATGGGCAACACCGTGGTGTTCAAGCCACCGCAGTACGGCACGCTGCTGTTCGAGCCGCTGCTCGAGGCGTTCCGCGACGCATTCCCGAAGGGCGTGATCAACACGATCTACGCGCCGGGCGCGGTGGTCGTGCCGCACATGCTCGCGTCGGGCAAGATCAACGTGCTCGCGCTGATCGGGTCGAGCAAGGTGGCCGATCACCTGAAGAAGCAGCACCCGAAGTCGCACCGGCTGCGCGCGATCCTCGGCCTCGACGCAAAGAACGCGGCGATCGTGCTGCCCGACGCCGATCTCGACCTCACCGTGAAGGAGTGCCTGCTCGGCGCGCTGTCGTTCAACGGCCAGCGCTGCACCGCACTGAAGATGCTGCTCGTGCATCGCTCGATCGTCGACGAATTCCTGAAGCGCTTCACCGCCGCACTCGAACAGCTGAAAATCGGCATGCCGTGGGAAAAAGGCGTCAGCATCACGCCGCTGCCCGGCATGCATCGCACCGCGTACATGACCGACGCGATCGACGACGCGAAGGCGAAGGGCGCGCAGGTCGTCAATCGTTCGGGCGGGGAATTCAGCAAGACGCTGTTCTACCCGGCCGTCGTGTATCCGGTGTCCGAGGGGATGAAGCTGTACCGCGAGGAGCAGTTCGGGCCGATCATTCCGGTCGCGCCGTTCGACGACGTGGAAACCGCGCTCGACTACGTGACGACGTCGGATCACGGCCAGCAGGTCAGCATCTTCGGTTCCGATCCGGCGCAGATCGGCGCGCTCGTCGATCCGCTCGTGAACCAGGTGTGCCGCGTGAACATCAACTGCCAGTGCCAGCGCGGGCCCGACGTGTTCCCGTTCGCGGGGCGCAAGGATTCGGCCGAGGGCACGCTGTCGGTGAGCGATGCGCTGCGCGCGTTCTCGATCCGCTCGATGGTCGCGGCGAAGCAGACCGACGCCAGCAAGCAGCTGCTCGACTCGATCGTGTCGGATCACCACTCGAAGTTCATCAATACGGGCTTCATTTTCTGAAGCCGTCCTGATCGATGCCGGGCCCCCGTCGCACGCCGGTGCAGCGGGGCGCTTCCGGCATGCGTCGCCCTGCTAGACGTTCGTCACCAGCAGCCGGACGCCCGCCACGCCGAACACGACGGCCAGGCATGCTTCCATCGCGCGACGGCCGCGCACGTAAAGCCGCCGCGCACCGTCCATCGAGAACACCAGCGCATAGCCGCCGAACACCATGCAGCCGATCGCGAGGCAGCCCGGGACGACGGCGCCGTGCGCCCCGCCCGCGCCGTTCGACGACAGCGCGACGATCGACACCCACACGAGAATCGCCTTCGGATTGGTCAGATGCAGCATCGCGCCGCGCACGTAGAAGCGCGACAGCCGCTGCTCGCGCGCCGCATTCGCCGATGCCGACGGCGGGCCCGACAGCGCCGTGCGCGCCGACTTGAACGCGAGCCACAGCAGGTACAGCCCGCCGAAGACCTTGATCGCGACCAGCAGCTTCGACCACGCGAGCAGCGCGGCCGATATGCCGAGCGCCGCGACCGTCGCCCAGAACATCGACCCTGAAATCACGCCGAGCGCGAACGCGAGCGCCGCCTTGCGGCCCTGGTTCGCGGCGACCGACATGATCGCGAGATTGCTCGGCCCGGGGCTGGCCGTGCCGATGAAATAGGCCGTGTAGGCAAGCAGCAGGTTGGCCGAGACGAAGGTATGGGCGCTCATGTCGAATCTCGCGGGGACGATCCGGAGATTGTTGGCAAACCTGCGCCTTCTGCCCATGGACAATTGTGCGTCCGATCGGTGGGCCAGTTGGATGGCCACGCAACCGATCGCCCGCCGCCGGACCGTCTCTGTTTTGAAACAACCGGCGTGCTCGCCGCCGTTCGCGCGATGCGACAGCACACGTTCCGCGCAGCGGTTTACCGTCGGCGGACGCACGGCGGGCGCGGCGGAACCGCACGGCACGCGTCGTTCCGGCCGTTCGCAGGGGAAACGCGCGACGCGCCCGAGGCCCGCGTTACGTTACATCCGTGAAGCATTTCGCGTCGGCGCGCCGTTTCGGGCGCCCGACGCAGTCCACCTCGCGCCCGTAGATATCCTCCTCGATCGCCTGCGCAATCCAGTCCCGACGGGACTCGCCGACCGACGGCGGATCGCGGCTCAACATTGCTCAACAATCGTCTGGCGGCGCTGGTACGGAATCTGCATTCCGTTCGGGCAGAAGCCGCGCGCGGGACTGCGCGGACATGATTCACCCTCGGGCGCGTCCGCGGATACGCCCGTACGTATGCACACGCAACGAGGCTCTTCATGGATGCGCAGCCCAACTCGTCCGATTCGTCGTTCCAGGTCTTCCTCGCGAAGGTGCTCGAACAGCCGCTGCCCGACTGGACCGAAAAACAGCAGATGGAACTCGAGATGGCGCGCACGCTGTCGACGCAAATGGTCACGCTCGCCGAAGACATGCGCGGCCGCGCGCCCGATCTCGCGCGCTGCCTCGTGCTGCTCCGCTACGCGAAGGTGCTCGACTTCATGCTGACGTCGCTCGCCGCGCACCGCGACATTCATCCGCAGACGCTGCGCACGCTGTTCCGGCTCGCGAACCTGAAGGTCGACGACGCCTATCCGGTGTGAGCCGGCGCAACGGATCGCGTGTCGCGCACGGCCGTTTCGGCAACCCGACCCACCCCGCACACGCGCGGCGCGCCTGCCCCTCCCCGTAAACGGAGGTACAATCGCGCGCCATGAACGCACTTCGCCGCTTCCTGCTCCGGCCAGGCGTCGCGCGACGGTTGCTGTGGGGGTTCCTCCTCGTGACGCTGCTGTCCCGCGCGCTGATGTCGGGCGCCGTGATGCTCGATCCGGACGGTCCGGATGCGGGCTCGGTGGTGCTGTGCTCGGGCCGCGGCCCGCTGATCGTCACCGGCGCCGCGCTGGCCGCCCGCTTCGACGCGAGCGCGCCGATCACGCCGGCCAACGATGCGCTCGCGCTCGTCGATGCACTGAAGCATGACGCGCATGCCGACAAGGCGGCCTCCTCTGACAACGGCGACAGCCTGTGCGCATTCGGCGCCGCGCTGTTCACCGCGCTCGCATCGTTCGTGCTGCTGGTGCTGCTGTTTCCCGCGGCGCCGCCGCGGCGCTTCCGGATTCACTTCGACAGTCTTCCTTTCGTGCGATCGATATTCGACGATCGCCCGCCCTCCCGCGCTCCTCCTCTGTTCTGCTGAACGTTCCGCCCCGTGGCGCATGCACGTCGACGTGCATGCGCGTTCACGCCGTTCGTTTCGCCCGACCTGATTCACGCGTTCACCCGAATGCCCGCATCGCGCGGGCGACGCCGCCCTGCGCACCGTTTGCGCAGCGTGCCGCGCCGCCTGTTGCGGCGATGCACGCACGCGGGTGCGACGCACGTTGACGGCAGCCGGCCCGCGCCGGTCCCGCCGCTCGACGAACCCGAGGAGTTCACACCATGTCGACCACCGTCGATCGGGCCATCTCGCCCGCCCGTTCCGCCAGCGCCGGTTACCGGACGCTCTGGCGCTGGCATTTCTATGCCGGCCTGTTCGTGATGCCGTTCCTCGTGATCCTCGCGATCACGGGCACGCTCTACTGCTTCCAGCCGCAGATCGAACCGCTGCTGTATCCGCACCGGCTGGTCGTCGAACCGCGCGCGACGCCGCGGCTCGATGCCGACACGCTGCTCGCCCGCGCACGCACCGCGATGCCGGCCGGCGCCACGCCGGTGTCCGTGCAGGTCGCCACCGCGCCGGACCGCAGCGCCGAGTACGTATTCCGGCTGCGCGACGGCAGCCGCGAGAGCGTATACGTGAACCCGTACGACGGCAGCGTGCTCGGCACGCTGAGCGTCGAGAACCGCTTCATGCAGGTCGACCGGATGCTGCATCGCAAGCTGCTGCTCGGCAAGACCGGCGAGTTGCTGATGGAGCTCGCCGCCTGCTGGACCTTCGTGATGATCGGCACCGGCGTCGCGCTGTGGTGGCCGCGCGGTACGGCCCGCGTCGGGCGCGCGCTGCGGCCCGACCTGTCGCTGCGCGGCCGGCCGCTGTGGAAGAGCATTCACGCGTCGGCCGGCATCTGGCTCGCGGCCGGCACGGTCGCGTTCATCCTGACGGGGCTGCCGTGGTCGGGCTCGTGGGGCAAGAATTTCAAGGCGCTCGCCGCGACCGTGAACCTCGGCGCGCCGGAAGGCGCGTGGGGCGGCGGGTCGATCCGCTCGACGCGCCCGGGTGCCGCCGTGACGGCCGGGCAGGCGCCTGCGCAGGCGGTCATGCCGTCCGGCCATCACCACGATTCCGGCGAATCGATGCCGGGAATGGTGATGGACGACCTGCCGTTGCCGCAAACGCCGTGGGCGGTCGGCAACGTGCCCGTGCCGCATTCGCCGTCGGCGTCGGCCCCTGCGCCGCTGCCGCTGGCCCGCGCGATCGCGATCGTCGCCGGGCTCGGCGTAACGAGCGGCTACACGCTCGCGTTGCCGGCCGGCGCGGATGGCGTGTTCACCGCGTCGTACTTTCCGGCCGACCCGAAGGCCGAACGCACGATCTATGTCGACCAGTACAGCGGCGCCATCCTGAAGGACATCCGCTACGACGACTACGGCGCGGTATCGAAAGCCGTGTCGTACGGCACGTCGCTGCACATGGGCCGTTATTTCGGGCTCGCGAACCAGATCCTTTGCGCGGTGTTGTCGCTCGGGCTGGCCGCGATGGCCGTCACGGGCACCGTGATGTGGTGGAAACGCCGCCCGGCCGGGAAGCTGGGCGCACCGTCGCGCGAACGCGGTACGCCGCCGATGCGCGGCTGGGTCGCCGGGCTCGTGCTGCTCGGCATCGTTTTCCCGTTGATGGGGCTGACGCTCGTCGCGGTCTGGCTGCTCGACCGGCTGCTGTTCGGCCGCGCGGCCCCGGCCGCAGCGTGATCGACGCAAGCGCCTCCCCCATTCGAAGGAAACCGAAACGATGAAGTTCAGATCGATGCTGCCCGCTGCCGTTCTCGCGGCGCTCTCGCCGGTCGGGCACGCACAAGCACAGGAAAGCGGCGGCGACGGCACCGGCGCCACGCTCGCACCGATTCGCGTCGACGCGCAGAAGGCACCCGCGCTGACGCAACCGCTCGACACCGGCAGCCATCTCGGGCTGTCGCCGCTCGAAACGCCCGCGAGCGTCGAGCAGATCGGCCGCGCGACCCTCGACACGCGCGGCGACAGTTCGATCGTCGACGCAGTAAGCCGCGCCGCCGGCATCAGCGCGTCGCCGCATCCCGGCAACGGCGATTCGGAGCTCGCCGCGCGCGGCTTCGTCGGCGCGTCGTCGGTCACGCAGCTCTACGACGGCGTGCGCCCGTACGGCGCGATCGGCGTCACGTTCCCGTTCGACACGTGGTCGGTCGACCATATCGACGTGCTGCGCGGCCCCACTTCGGTAATCTACGGCGAAGGCGCGATCGGCGGCGTGGTCAACATCGTGCCGAAGAAGCCGACGCGCACGCCGATCCGCAACGAGTTGCAAGTCGGCGGCGGCACCGAAGGCACGGCGCGCGCCGCGTTCGGCAGCGGCGGCGCGATCGACGACAAGCTGTCGTACCGCTTCGACATCAGCGGCAACCGCTCGTCGAACTGGGTCGATCGCGGCGACTCGCGCAACCTGTCGGTGTCGGGCGCGCTGCGCTACGACGTGACGCCCGACCTGTACGTGACGGCGTCGTACGCGCAGGGCTTCCAGCATCCGATGCGGTATTTCGGCGCGCCGCTCGTCGGCGGCGCGCACGATCGCGCGCTCGACGAGAAGAACTACAACGTCGGCGACGCCGACATCGCGTTCCGCGACAGCTGGGCCACCGTGTCGGCGAACTGGCGGCCGAGCGACGGCCTGAACGTGACGAGCACGCTGTACCGGATGAAGAGCAATCGTCACTGGAAGGATGCGGAGTACTACACGTACGTGCCGTCGAGCGCGCAGGTGCGGCGCAGCAGCTACACCGAGATCTTTCACGATCAGGAACAGTACGGCAACGTGACGACGGCCACCGTCGACAGCGCGCCGTTCGGGATGCGCAACACGTTTTCGGCGGGCATCGAGTTCAACCACACGACGTTCCAGCACGACAACAACTCGCCGTATTCGGGCACGTCGACGGTCGATCCGTTCGACTTCGATCCGGGCGGTTTCATCAATACGGCCGGTACGTTTCCGAAGTACCGCAGCCAGTCGAACCAGTACGCGCTGTTCGCGGAGAACCGGCTCGCGATCACGCCGCGCTGGTCGGTGATCGGCGGGCTGCGCTACGACCATGCGAGCGTGAACCGCGACGATCTCGTGAACGGCGGCGCATTCACGAAGGTGTTCGCGAACACGGGCTGGCGCGTCGGCACCGTATACGACGTGCGGCCCGGCCTCGCCGTGTACGGCCAGTATTCGGTCGCGGCCGATCCGGTCAGCTCGCTGCTGTCGCTGAATGCGTCGAAGGCGAACTTCACGCTCGCGACCGGCCGGCAGATCGAGATCGGCGTGAAGCAGTCGTTCCTCGACGGCAACGCGGAATGGACGCTGGCCGCGTACCGGATCGTGAAGAGCAATCTCCTGACGGCCGACCCGGCAAACCCGAACCAGTCGATCCAGGTCGGCCGGCAGTCGTCGCGCGGGCTGGAGGCGACGGTCGGTGCGGAGATCGCGAAGGACTGGCGCGTCGATGCGAACGTGTCGATCCTGCGCGCGAAATACGACGATTTCCAGCAGTCGGCCGGCGGCGCGACCGTATCGCGCGCGGGCAACGTGCCGGTGTCGGTGCCGCAGCGTCTGGCGAACCTGTGGGTGAGCTGGCGCTTCGCGCCGGACTGGACGGGCATCGCGGGCGTCAAGTACGTCGGCAAGCGGTTCGCCGATACCGCGAACCAGCTCGCGATGCCGTCGTACACGACCGTCGACCTCGGCCTCGCGTGGAAGCCGCGCAAGGACACGACGATCACCGCCCGCGCGTACAACGTGTTCAACCGTCGCTACGTGCAGTCCGCGTACTACAACGAGACGCAATATCTGCTCGGCAACGACCGGCGGTTCGAGGTGCTCGCGAACTACCGGTTCTGATGCAGCGCGCCGCCGCGTGCGCGGCGGCGGGTCGGTCAGCCTCCGGTATCGCTGCGGCCGACCCGGACGCATCGATCAAGTACGCGGCCCCGCCATCCACTTCCGGTAGCGTCGCGTCTGGCACTGCGCGGCCAGTTGCTGCTTCACCAGCGCGCGCAGCGGCGACACCCGCGGGTGCGTGCGACGCCCTTCGCTTAGCCGCGTGAGCTGGAACTTGACGACGGCCATGTTCGCCAGCGCGCCCAGCGCCTTGTTCTTCCACCGGATCGGCGCCAGCACCGGCGCGCTGTCCTTGCCGGCGCGCCAGTCGCGCGGCAGGTTCGGGTCGATCGACAGCGCGGTCGCGATGCCGACCATCGCCACGCCGCTGTTCACGACCTGCTCGGCCACCGCACGACGCCGGATCCCGCCCGTGACCATCAGCGGCATGCGCGCGACGGCCGTGATGTCGCGCGCGAATTCGAGGAAATACGCTTCGCGCGCGAGCGTGCGCCCGTCGCGCGCCTCGCCCTGCATCGCCGGCACTTCATAGCTCCCGCCCGACAGTTCGACGAGATCGACGCCGAGCGGATTCAGCAATTCGACCACGCGCTTCGCGTCGTCCGCGCTGAAACCGCCGCGCTGGAAATCGGCCGAATTCAGCTTCACCGCGACGGCGAAGGCCGGCGATACCGTCGCGCGCACCGCCTTCACGATATCGAGCAGCAGGCGTGCGCGATTCTCGATGCTGCCGCCCCATCGATCCTGCCGGCGGTTCGTCAGCGGCGACAGAAACTGGCTCAGCAGATAGCCGTGCGCCGCATGCACCTGCACGCCGGTGAAACCGCTTTGCTCCGCGAGCTGCGCGGCACGCACGAAGCGCTGCTGCACGTCGGCGATATCGGCCGCCGTCATTTCCTTCGGCACCGGAAACTGCTTCGACAACGCGCCGAGCGCGAGCGGCACGGCCGACGGCGCGAGCGTCGTCTGGCCGAGCGCCGCCTGCATCTGGCGCCCCGGGTGATTGATCTGCATCCACACGTGCCCGCCGCCCGAGCGGGCGATCCGCGCCCAGCGGCGGAAACGGTCGAGATGCGCGTCGCTTTCGAGCACGACGCCGTTCGGCCCCGTCATCGCGCGGCCGTCCACCATCACGTTGCCGGTCAGGATCAGGCCGGCCTGACCGTCGGCCCACGCCTGGTACAGGCGCAGCAACGCATCGGACGGCGCGTGGTCCGCATCGGCCATGTTTTCTTCCATCGCGGCCTTGGCCAGACGGTTCGGAATCACCGCCCCGTTGGGCAGTGTGAGCGGCGCAAACAGATTCATGGTGGCAGATCCTCGATTGACGATGGCCCACGATAACTTTAAAGTCAACTTTAAGGTCAAGCCTTTTTGGAGCCCCCCATGAAAATCGGCGAACTGGCGAAGGCGAGCGGCCTCGCGGCGTCGCGCATCCGCTTCTACGAAGCGAGCGGCCTGCTCGAACCGGCCCGCCGGCAGGCGAACGGCTATCGGGAATACGGGCCGGAAGCGTTGACGCGGCTCGCGATCATCGACCGCGCGCAGCGCGCGGGCTTCGCGCTCGACGAGATCCGCGCGGTGCTGCCGCCCGATCTCGGCGCATGGCCGCGCGACGAACTGCTGGTCGCGCTGCGGCACAAGGTCGGCGAAATCGCGCTGCTCGAACGGCGGCTCGCGCAGAACCGGCAGCATCTGGAAACGCTGATCGACGCGATCGAGAACAAGCCGGCGGGCGAGGATTGCGCGGGCGCCGCGCAACGGATGCTCGACCGGCTGTGCGAGCAGGCCAGCGAGCCGCTGGAGCCGGCGCCCGTGGCGCGGCCGGCGCGCAAGCGGGCGTGATGGATTGTGCCGTGGGATTACGCTGCGTCATCCATCGATCGATGCGCGCCGCGGCCTGAAACACGATGTGACGCGGTTGCCGCGCTTTGCTTACGTCGCAGGTAATCGACGCGCGCCGCCCGCGCCACGATCATGGCTCCAACGACTCTCGAACCGCATCCCGCCAAGGAGCCTGCCATGACCGCCTACGCCATCGCCCACCTGCACGACGTCGACATGTGCGACGACATCGTCGAATACCTCGAACGCATCGACGGCACGCTTGCGCCGTACGACGGCCATTTCGTGATTCACGGCGCACGGCCCGAAGTACGCGAAGGTGTATGGCGCGGCGATCTGATCGCGATCGCGTTTCCCGACCTCGACACGGCGCGCGAATGGTACGAATCGGAGGCGTACCGGCAGATCCAGCCGCTACGCGCACGGCACGCGAGCGGCCCGCTGATCCTGATCGACGGCGTCGACGAGCGGCACAAGGCGACCGACATTCTGCGTTGATGCCTGACGCAGGCGACGCTTACGACGCCTTCCGCTCCATCGGCTCGCCCACGACGAAGCCGCCGCCCTGGAACCGCTGCGCGGGATCGTCGTACTCGGCGGTCGGCGCCGTCACCGGAAACAGCCCGGCGAACTGCTCGGAGCTGTCGCGCGGGCGGAAGCCGAGGAAGCCGGCCTTCGTGTTGTCCCACCACTTCACCGGGTTGTCCGACGCGCCGTACACGATCGCGTGCCCGACGCGATTCGTCAGCAGCGAGCAGCGCACGAGCTCGATGAAATCGCGATAGCTGAGGAACGTGACGAGCATGCGCGGGTTCTTCGGCACCTCGAACGACGAGCCGATCCGCAGGCAGACGGTTTCGATCCCGAAGCGATCGAAGTAGTAGCGCGACAGCGATTCGCCGAAGCACTTCGTCACCCCGTACAGGCTGTCGGGGCGCAGCGGCGAATCGGCATCGAGCACTTCGGTGACCGGATGAAAACCGATCGCATGATTCGAGCTCGCGAACACGACGCGCTTCACGCCGTGCTTGCGCGCGGCTTCGTACAGGTTGTACGTGCCGGTGATGTTCGCGCCGACCAGATCGTCGAACGGCGCATCGACCGAAATGCCGCCGAGGTGAACGATCGCGTCCACGCCGTCGACGAGCTGCATCACGGCCGGCCGGTCGGCCAGGTCGACCACGCGGATTTCTTCATGCGCGG
Organism: Burkholderia sp. MSMB1459WGS; assembly: GCF_001534535.1. Lineage (NCBI taxonomy): Bacteria > Pseudomonadati > Pseudomonadota > Betaproteobacteria > Burkholderiales > Burkholderiaceae > Burkholderia > Burkholderia sp. MSMB1459WGS. Next base: position 97,638 of record NZ_LPMU01000052.1, on the reverse strand, counting down.
CCGCGTCGCCCAGCGCCGCGATATCGCTGACACGCACGACGTCGGCCCAGTCGGCGAGCGCGCCGCGCAACTGGCGGCCGAGGTTGCCGGCCGCGCCCGTCAGCAGCAGGCGGCCGAACGGTTTGCGCGCGGCGGTGGATGAGGCGTTCATCGAATCTCCTTGAATCGATCTCAATCGGAAAACGTTTTCCAACTATACGCGGCCGGGGCGCCGAACGTCAATGGCCGAACCGCTCGCAGCCATCCGCACTTTCCCGATATCGACCGCTGGCCGCGCGCCGGATTTTTCTGCCACAATCCGGCGTTATCGAACGAAAACGTTACCCTGCGGATGAAAAAAGTTTCCCCGACGATCCGCGACGTGGCCGCGGAAGCCGGCGTGTCGGTCGCGACGGTATCGAAGTACGTGAACGGCACGCAGCGCTTCTCGCCGACCGTCGAGGCACGGCTGAAGGAGGCCATCGAGCGGCTCGGCTACCGTTCGAACCCGCTCGCGCGCTCGATGATCACCGGCCGCACGCGCACCATCGGCCTCGTGATCCTCGACATCAGCAACCCGCACTTCACGAACGTGGTGAAAGGCGCGAACCGCGTCGCGCTGCAGCACGACTACACGCTGCTGCTCGTCGATACCGAGGAGAGCCAGGCGCGCGAACGTTCGCTGATCGAGGCGCTCGCGCAGCGCGTCGACGGGCTGATCGTCAGCACGCGGATGCCCGACGAGGAAGCCGGCTGGATGCTCGACCTCAACAAGCCGCTCGTGCTGCTGCGTCGCAGCCCCGGCCTGCCGATTCCGAGCGTCGGCATCGACAACCGGCTGTCGACCTACATGCTCGCGCGCCACCTGCTCAACCTCGGCCATACGCGCATCGCGTATCTCGGCTTCGGCACCGCGCGCGTGAACGACGAACGGATCCAGGGCGCGCGCGACTGCCTCGCCGAAGCCGGGCTCACGCTCGACGTGCACGACGCGCATGCGCCGACCGCCGAGGCCGGCGAGCGCGCGTGCTCGCGCGTGATGCTCGGGCCGCAGCGCCCGCAGGCCGTGATCTGCTACAACGACCTGATCGCGCTCGGCTTCATGAAGGAAGCCGCGTCGCTCGGCTTCCGGCTGCCGCAGGACGTATCCGTCGCCGGCATCGACAACGTGCCGTACGGCGCATACGCGGCGCCCGCGCTGACGACCGTCGACATCCAGAGCGAGAACATGGGCGAGCTCGCGATGCAGAAGCTGATCGACGCGCTCGCCGGGCGCACCGACGCGAGCTATTCGACGTTCGAGCCGCGGCTGATCATGCGCGCGTCGACGGCCGCGGCCGGCTGACGCGGTCGCAGCGCGTCACCGTCCCGAACGCAAAAAACGCGCCGTCCAGGAAGGCGCGTTCGTTTGCAACGACGCGATTCATGCGTCGAGTTTCGCGGGCTTCATCTTCGGCACGAGCACGTGCATCACGGCCAGCGCGATCAGGTAGGCCGACGCGCCGATCGCGAACAGCACCCAATAGTGGCCGGTGCGCTGCAGCACCTGGCCGATCACTTCCGAGAACAGCACGCCGCCGATCGAGCCGGCCATCCCGCCGATGCCGACCACCGACGCGACCGCGCGGCGCGGAAACAGGTCGGACGCGGTCGTGAACAGGTTCGCCGACCAGCCCTGGTGCGCGGCGGCGGCGAGGCCGACGATCAGGACTGCGATCCACAGGCTCTGCACCTGCGACACGAACGCGATCGGCAGCACGCAGCAGGCGCAGATCAGCATCGCCGTCTTGCGCGCACGGTTCACGCTCCAGCCCGCGCGCAGCAGCATCGACGACAGCCAGCCGCCGCCGATGCTGCCGACCGTCGTCAGCGCATAGATGCAGACGAGCGGCAAACCGATGTGCTGCATGTCCATCCCGCGCGACTCGTTGAGCCACTTCGGCAGCCAGAACAGGTAGAACCACCACACCGGGTCGGTCAGGAACTTGCCGACCAGGAATGCCCACGTCTCGCGCTTGCGGATGAGTTCTCCCCAGCGCGGCGCGCCGGCGTTCGCATTCGCCACATCGAGCGCTTCGGCTTCGTCGCGCGGCTCGTCGTACTCCGCCGCGAGCGCGCGCGTGTCGGCCGTGCGATACATCACCAGCCACACCGCGAGCCACACGATGCCGATCGCGCCGATGATCACGAACGCCGCGCGCCAGCCGTAGGCCACGGCGATCGCCGGAATGATCGCCGGCGCGAACACCGCGCCGATGTTCGCGCCCGAGTTGAAGATGCCGGTGGCGAGCGCGCGTTCGCGGCGCGGGAACCATTCGGCCGTCGTCTTGATCGCGGCCGGAAAGTTGCCGCCCTCGCCGATGCCGAGCAGCGCGCGCACGAACGCGAACCCCGTCACCGAGCCGACCGCCGCGTGCAGCATCGCGGCGATGCTCCACACCAGCATCGCCACCGCGTACGACACGCGCGTGCCGAGCCAGTCGACGATGCGCCCGAAACCGAGCAGGCCCAGCGCATAGAACGCCGAAAACGCCATCACGATGCGGCCGTACTGCACCTGGCTCCAGCCGATGTCGTGCTGGAGCATCGGCGCGAGCAGGCCGAGGATCTGCCGATCCATGTAGTTGATGACGGTCGCGAAAAACAGCAGTGCACAGACGGTCCAGCGGTAACGGCTGGCAACCGCGCACACGGCGCCAACGACGGCAGTGGGCATGAATGTCTCCGATGCGCGGTCGCGCCCGTCGCGCCGCACGAAGTTCGTTGACCGGCGACCGGCGCCGGGGCGAACGGCGGCGCGCGGCTGCGCACGGCTGCGCACGGCTGCGCACGGCTGCGCACGGCTGCGCACGGCACGTTTCGCCGATCCGTCTGGAAAACGTTTTTCAAATAATAAGTGTGTGCCGGGGCCGTGTCAGTCGGGGATTTCGATGAGTCATCTCAAATTGGCCGCGGTAAAAGAGACGACTGTTCCGCAGATTGGCATTAACCGTTTTTCCCCTGATTTTCCCGCAGGGCCCGGCGGCCGCGCGGCGGCGGAGACACATGTCCGATTCCAGCCAGAATCGACGGCGCGGATGGTTTACAGTCGTCCCATGCGCCTCGATCCCGACACCTGCTACGACGCCCTGCTTTCGCGCAACCGCCGCTTCGACGGCTGGTTCTTCGTCGGCGTGGCGACGACCGGTGTGTACTGCCGCCCCGTCTGCCCGGTGAAGCCGCCGAAGGCGCGCAACTGCAGCTACTACCCGAGCGCCGCGGCCGCCGAGAAAGCCGGCTTCCGGCCCTGCATGCGCTGCCGCCCCGAGCTCGCGCCCGGCCACGGGCTGCTCGACCTGTCCGGCAATCTCGCCGATGCGGCCGCGACGCTGATCGACGACGGTTTCCTGAACGCGCATTCCGTCGATGCGCTCGCACGGCGCGTCGGCGTGACCGAACGCCATCTGCGCCGCATCTTCGGTGTGCAGTTCGGCGTGTCGCCGGTCGAGTTCGCGCAGACGCAGCGGCTGCTGATGGCCAAGCGGCTGCTGACCGATACCGCGCTGCCGGTGGCCATCGTCGCGTCGACGGCCGGGTTCGGCAGCGTGCGGCGCTTCAACGACCTGTTCCGCCAGCGCTACGGCCTCAATCCGCTGCGACTGCGTAAAGGGGCCGGTGCATCGGCCGACGGCGACATGGCCTTCCCGCTGCCGTACCGGCCGCCGTTCGCATGGGCCGACCTGATGCGTTTTCTCGCGCAGCGGCAGATCGATGGCGTCGAGCGGATCGACGCGCAGCGTTATGCGCGCGTCGTCGACCTGCCGGCCCGGAACGGCGGCCGCCGCGTGGCCGGCTGGCTGTCCGTCGCGCACGTGCCGCAGCGCTTCGCGCTGGCCGTCACCGTGTCGCCCGCGCTCACGCCGGTCGTGCCGGCCGTGCTCGCACGCGTGCGCCGGCTGTTCGATCTCGACAGCCGCCCCGACGTGATCGATGCGCATCTCGGCGATCTCGCGAGCGGGGCGCCGGGTCTGCGCGCGCCCGGCGCGTTCGACGGCCTCGAGATTGCGATTCGTGCCATCGCGGGCGAACAGCTTGCGGCCGCGCAGGTCGATACGCCGTTGCTCGCACGCGTCGCGAAACGCTTCGGCACGCCGGTCGACGGCGCGCCGCCGGGCCTTACGCACGCTCTGCCCTGCGCCGCGACGCTGGCCATGCTGCCGCCTTCGGCCCTCGAGACGATCGGCATCGAGCGCGACACGGCACGCGCGCTCGTGTCGCTCGCCCGCGCCGTCGATGACGGCACGCTCGTGCTCGAGCCGATGGCGCCGCTCGACGCGACGCTCGCCGCGCTGCGCGCGCTGCCCGGTTTCGACGAACGCGCGGTGCAGTACGTCGCGATGCGTGCGATGGCGTGGCCGAACGCATTCCCCGCCGACGACGCGTGGCTGCCCGCGCGCACCGAATCGGCGGGCCCGCCGTCCTCCACGCCGCATGCGGCGCGCTGGGCGCCGTGGCGCGCGTATGCCGCATTGCATGCATGGCGCCTTCATGGAGAGATGTCGCGATGACTCCCGCTCACCTGATTCCGAGCCCGCTGGGCGACATCGCCGTGCGCATCGAGGACGATGTGCTGACCGGCCTGTACTTCGTCGGGCAGAAATACTTCCCGTCGCTGGCGATCGTGCGCGAAGCGGACGCGCTCGCCAGGTCGCCGGTCGCGCGCCGGGTCGCGGAAGAAATCGCCGAGTACTTCACCGGCGCGCGCGACACGTTCTCGGTGCCGATCCACCTGCGCGGCACCGCGTTTCAGCGACGGGTATGGCAGGAACTGCTTGCCATTCCGTTCGGCGAACTCGTGTCGTACGGCGACATCACCGAGCGCGTCGGGCTGCCGATGAGCGGCGCGCGTGCCGTGGGCGGCGCGGTCGGCCGCAATCCGGTGTCGATCATCGTGCCGTGCCATCGCGTGGTCGGCGCATCGGGCAGCCTGACCGGTTATGCGGGCGGCATCGACCGCAAGCGCGCGCTGCTGTCGCTCGAAGGCGCCGGGTTTCGGCGCGGGGCGCGGCATCCAGCGCAGCAGGCGTTGGCGTTCTGAGGCGCCGGCGATTTCAGAATTGCGCGGTGAGCTGGAAACCCACGGTCACACGCGCGGTCGGAAATCCGGACGGCTTGTAGACGGGTGTACCCGCGAACAGGTCGTATCCGTAAGCGCCGTAGCGCGTTGCTACGCTGCCCTTGACGCGGATCACCGCACCGGCGAGTTGCGTGCCGACGAGCGCGACCGGCTGCGGGCCCCATACGCGGCCGTAATCCAGCCCGGCGTAAACGGCTTGGCCTGTCTGCCCGATCGGCATTTGCAGTTCATTGCGCCAGTAAAGGCCGCGCGCTGCGGCCAGCATCGTTTCGCCGTCGAAGCCTCGCACCGTGTAGCGGCTGCCGATCGTCAGATCATCGATGTAGTAGAGCGTGTTGCCCGTGTACTGGCCATGGAGCGTCGTGACGTAGCGGAACGGCTGCTGCGCGATCGCGAACGGCATCGACAGGTTCGCGTCGAGCACTGCCATTTTGAAGCGATAGGTCTGGTCTCCATTCAGCTCGGGGATATCGTCCTGCGCGCCGAGCCCGCCGACGCCTTGCCGGTAAGCGAGCGTGCCGTCGAATTGAGCACCGCCGAAATAGTGTCGATCGGTCAGGCCGAGTTCGATGAACGTGTTGTTGCGGCGTTGTTGCGGAATTTCCGTATCTTCGATGAAGCTCTGGCCGAAGCGGCGCGACAGGCGCACGTAGCCGCCGAATACGTCGTTCTGGCTGCGCGCGAGCACGCGGGCGAGTTTGAAATCGACTGTCTTCGAATTGCCGCTCGCGACGAAGGTTTGATTAACGCCTGCGATCTGCTGGTAGTAGGTGTTCGTGTACGCGGAAAGCGTCGCCGTCCAATAGCCCCATGGGATTGAATAGAAACCGTTCCAGCCATGCGAACCGAGACGCTTGTCCCCGAGTTCGAGGTCTTGACTCACGCCGACGTTGAAAATGTCGTTCAGGCCGAGCGGATTGTCGATGCCGACCGACAGGTTCCCTTGTAGTCTCCCCGTCGCGCGCGTGCCCGAATTGTCGATCGATGCGACGACTGTCCAAGGCTTGCCACGCTTCACGTCGAGCACAACATCGCTTTCACCCGGGACATCGGCCGGAACGATCTGCATCGACACGTCCTGACTCGTGACCCGCTTCATCTGCTCGAGACCCTGTTCGAGGTCGCGCAGGTTCAGCAATTCGCCGTCGCGTGTCGGAAATGCGGTTTTCCATGTGCCGCGGAGTTTTTCATCGACGAAGCGCAGATGCCGAATGACACCGGGTATCAATGCGACTTTCAACGTGCCGGTTGTCAAATCCTGTTCCGGCAGCAACACACGCGTGGTGATGTACCCGCGGGAAAGAATATCTTGCGACAACGCCTTGACGAGAACGTCAAGCCCTTGCTTGCCAACGCACTACCCCGTGTAGTGCTCAAGCCATTCATGCGCGAACGCGAAGCGATCCATGGGCAGCGCGGATACACCCTGCGCTTTGACTGCGGGCGGCAACGTGTGGGGCGCATCGAGCACGAAACGGTCAATGCGAAAGCACGGTGTCTCAGTGGGAAGAACGGGATAGCCGCCGACGCGGGGAATTTCGGACCGCACGCCGGGTGCGGAAACGGTTCGTGCACGCTCCGCACTTTCCCGTTGCTGTTGAGTCTGTCGATCCTGCTGCGCGGCTGCGCGCGCTGCCTGTTCAGCGGGATTTTGTTGCGCTTGCGCAGCGAGTGGAACCACGACCGCCAACGCGACAATTTTTTGGTTTGAGCTTCATTGTTTTTGCAGGCGAGACGGTCGCACGTACGGGCGCGGAATGTAGGGCGCAGCATATCGGCCAGGCGACTAAATATCAACGCATCATCCACTCTCTTACTCAATTCAATTGCGACGTATGCGACAGTCGGCTTCGCCTGACAATTTTTAACTTGACGCGTCGCTCGCCAAAGAACTTGGCCCGCGCAAAATCCGCGTGAATCCGATCACGGAAGGCTCGCGAGCGCGCGGCGTCATCGGCAGCGATTTCGCAGGCGCGATGGTCGCGCAAACGCCGCTCGGTCGCATCGGTCAGCCGGACGACATTGCGGACATGGTGACGTTCCTCGCGTCCGATGACGCACGTTGGGTGACGGGCGAAACGATCATCGCGAGCGGCGGGATGCGTTAAGCAATCGATTTGCCTAACATGAAAGTACAAAACACAGTCTTGAGCCGGGTCTTCATTCGTCATCGCTTGTAGTCTTCGAACTCCCACGTAAACATTCGCCCGAGCCTTTCGCCAATAGCGTTCCATTTATCGCCTTGACAGGTGGCAACGTAATCGCCGATGAATTTCTCAATCACCGGTAAGTTGTATTCTCGAACGATAAGCATATGTCGACCCCATGTTGGTTGCCAGATGTTTTTGGCAAGCCATTCGGGAGTGCAGATGTTGAGATAAAAATCATCTGCCCCTACCGTATCAGTTCGACCGATGCAAATGCGAACAAGCAAATCAAAACAATGCGGATCATCCGGCACAAATTTTTTCAAATCGAAGAAGTCATTCGAAATGTCTTTCACTATTGCTTGCATCAGTCAACTCTCCAATCCTACGGATACCCGAACGTCGCATTGCCAATTTTAATTGATCCGGGCGCGTTCGATGCAAATAGTTGCGTCGCTTCTGCCTGGTCGAATGATACTGAGGCGCTTGCACATGCAAGCGCCTCAGAACAATCATTCTTCACCCGACTCCAACCTGTCCGCAGTGATGACTGTCAACGCTTTAGTGGTTCCATCCGGCCTTGAAAATTCGACTTCGCAATTACCGTTGCCATAATCTTCAATGATGTGCCGATATCGCCGGGATGATCGATTCCTTGGTATTCACCGGACCAATGTAACGAACGTGATTATAGATCGAAAGCTTCATTGATGACCCCGTGCAAAACCAGAAAATGGCCTATGCACACTGCGCCAACTCAGTCTTTGCCGTCTCCAATATTTTGAGAAATTCATCGAGATTGAATTTCATTTTTACGCTGTCCGGCAGCACGTATAGATCAACCAAGAATTCGATCTTCATTTTATCGCTCCCAGCTTCTTTATCGATGACGCACAACCTCTGCCCTTCGAAGCTGACTTCGGCCATAAGGTGTTCGTGTTCCATGTCACTAACGAAATCAATACTAAATGCTGTCATCTTGCCCGCCTTATTTCCTCGGGTCCAACAACCCAGAGAATGATCCATCTGCATTAAACCGTATTCCTTGCCCATTCGGAAGGTAGCAGGAACCCGACAAGCCACAGTGTCAGGAATAATCAAATCGATCGTCGACTTTGCGTAGTGCGTCTCAAAATAGAGCGTGCTATTTTAAAGACAAGAAAATTAACAATTTTAAGTATTTGAGTAACGTTGATTTGCGATTTTTGGTTCAGCGTGCGTCGAGCAATGGCCGTTGATGCGGACATCAATCAAAGGAGCGACCATGATTTCGATAAAAACTCAACGCACGACTCCATCACGGGTCCGAAATCGTGAGCGTTGAATGCGTAAAGTCCGTCAATGTATCCAGAACGAGAAACGTGAAAAAACGTTACATGATCATGATCGACATCGAGTGCGCCGACTGTGGAGGCTCTGCAGACAGGTGATCTACGTTCGGCTCGATGTCGATTTGCGACACTTTTCGTCACAATGCCGGCCCGTCCCCCGCTACCCTCTAGCCACCGCGCTTGCGCATCGCATGCGCGACCCGCGCGTTTGCTTCGAATTTCGCGCGATGCGTCGAGAAAAACGTACGCACGTTGCGGACGTTCGACGCGCCGGTGAACAGCCGCCGCGCGAATTCGTCGTATTCGGCGACATCGGCCAGATCCGCGATCACGACGAAATCGGGCCCCGGCGACACGCGATAACACTGCGTGACGGCCGGCTCCGCGCACACGTACGCTTCGAACGCGTCGTAGTCCTCGGCCGTCTGCCGGTCGAGGCTGATCTCGATCAACGCGGTGACGGCCGTGCCGATCGCGACCGGGTCGAGCACCGCGACCTGCCGACGGATCACGCCGGCCTCCGTCAGCCGCCGCACGCGACGCATGCAGGTGGGCGGCGACGACAGCGCGCGCTCGGCAAGTTGAAGGTTCGAGACCGACGCGTCGTCCTGCAGGATCGCGAGGATGCGAAGGTCGAGCTCGTCGAGGGTGATGCCGGCCATTGGCCACTCCTTCCGGTCAGCGGGTGAAATTTAATTTCAGCATGATAGCCGATCCTCTATTCATTTCATTTACCTTCTATTTTTGAAATGAAATTCCATTCAGTTACTTCTACCATCGCTCTCACTGATCCAGACGGGACATTTACGGAGCGCGATATGTGTGGAATTGTCGGGGCGGTTGCCCAGCGGGACATCCTGCCGAACCTGGTCGACGGCCTGAAGCGGCTCGAATACCGCGGCTACGATTCGTGCGGCGTCGTGGTCTACCGCGACCGCGCGCTGGCGCGCGCCCGCAGCGTCGATCGTGTCGCGAACCTGCAGCGCGAGATCGCCACGCAGGGATTGTCCGGTTACACGGGCATCGCGCATACGCGCTGGGCCACGCATGGCGCGCCCGTCACGCTCAACGCGCATCCGCATTTCTCGCCAAGCGACGCCAACGCGCGCATCGCGCTGTCGCACAACGGGATCATCGAAAACTGCGACCAGTTGCGTGCGGAACTGCAGGCGCACGGCTATGTGTTCGCGAGCCAGACCGACAGCGAGGCGATCGCGCACCTGATCGATCACCTGTACGACGGCGACCTGTTCGACGCGGTCCGGCGTGCGGTCGCGCGACTGCGCGGCAGCTATGCGATCGCGGTGATGTGCCGCGACGAACCGCACCGGATCGTCGGCGCGCGCGACGGGATGCCGCTCGTGGTCGGAGTCGGCGAAGGCGAGAATTTTCTGGCGTCCGATGCGATTGCGCTGTCCGGCATCACCGATCGCATTGCGTACCTGGAGAACGGCGACGTCGCCGATATTCAACTGCATCGCTACTGGATCGTCGACGCGGCCGGCCAGCGCGTCGAGCGCGCGGTTCAACGCGTCGCCGCGCATAGCGGTGCGGCCGATCTCGGATCGTATCGCTACTACATGCAGAAGGAGATCTTCGAGCAGCCGCAGGCCGTGGCCGATACGCTGCTCGACGTCTCGTCGATCATGCCGGAGCTGTTCGGCGACGGCGCGTGGCGTATGTTCAATGACGTCGATTCGGTGCTGCTGCTCGCGTGCGGCGGCAGCTATCACGCGGCATTGACCGCGAAGTACTGGATCGAGAGCATCGCGAAACTGCCGGCCAGCGTCGAGATTGCCAGCGAGTTTCGTTATCGTGACGGCGTGCCGAATCCGCGCACGCTCGTCGTCGCCGTGTCGCAAAGTGGTGAGACGGCCGATGTGCTCGGGGCCGTGCATGTAGCGAAACGCAGCGGAATGATGCATACGCTCGCGATCTGCAACGTCGCGACGAGTGCGCTGATGCGCGAATGTGCGCTGCAGTTCGTGACGCGTGCGGGGATCGAGATTGGCGTGGCTTCGACGAAGGCGTTTACGACTCAGCTCGTTGCGCTGTTCCTGCTGACGTTGTCACTGGCGCAGGTGCGCGGGCGATTGAGTGACGATGAAGAAAAGGAACATCTGCGCGCGCTGCGGCATCTGCCCGATGCGATGTCGAAGGTGCTCGCGCTGGAACCGCAGATCATGGCGTGGTCGGAGTTGCTCGCGCGACGCGACAACATGCTGTTTCTCGGGCGCGGGATGCATTATCCGATCGCGCTCGAAGGGGCGCTGAAGATGAAGGAGATTTCCTACATTCATGCGGAGGCTTATCCGGCGGGGGAGTTGAAGCATGGGCCGCTGGCGCTCGTCAGCAATGAAATGCCGGTGATCGCGGTCGCGCCGAACGACATGCTGCTCGAGAAGCTCCGGTCGAACATGCATGAAGTCAGTGCGCGGAATGGGCGGCTGTTCGTGTTCGCGGATGTGGACTGCGGGATCGTGCCGAGCGAAGGGATCGAGGTGATTCGGCTCAACGAGTATTACGGACCGTTGTCGCCGATCTTGCATACGGTGCCGATGCAACTGCTCGCGTATCACGCGGCGCTGGCGCGGGGGACGGATATCGATAAGCCGAGGAATTTGGCTAAGTCGGTGACGGTGGAGTGAGGGGGGCGTTTTCGCCTTGTCAGGTGCTGAGGTGCATTAATTCCAGTTACAGACACCCGATTCAGGTTTGGTTACGAGGGTCTTTTGTGCTACCAAGCCTTGCCTAACAAGGCGTAACTGAAACTGTTGTCAAAGTGACGCCTGAGCTTTTTGTGGCGCCACTTTTTTGCGATTGCCTTGTAGATGGAATCGCCCAGGAGCAACGCCCCCCCCCGTTCTCGGCCTTTGTCAGTCCGAGCTGCCCCTCCGGCCTTTCAGCCCCAACGCCCGTCACCGACCTGTCAGAGGGCGACGACCTTTTGCCCCAGCTGGGCCCGCTCCGCCAATTTCTCGTAAAACGGCTCGTAGATTTTCAAAGAGACGCGCTGGCAGTTCGGGGCCCAGATACGGCTTCTCGTTCAAGAGTCCCGAAAGCAACAAAGGGCGTCTTTTGGGCTCGCGTCGCCTCCGCGAGTAGTCTTCGAAGAAGGATGCAAATCGGCACTGCCCCGACGCACTGCTTCAATGAGACGGTCAAGGTGGTCGACGCTGAGGATGTACACGGGATTAACGTCCTATAAAATTTCAAAAAATGGCCGCCAGGCGGGGCTTAAGCGAAACTATTCCAACAGTAATAGCGTGTGACCGAAGGAGAGAAGGTCGTGGAAAATCGGTGCCCTGCCGCACGACCGACGGGCCGTCTGCGGGCCGCTGTGGTTCGTGCACAAGGTTAGTCGGCGAGAATTGAGATGCGTCTCGCGCTTGTTAACAGCAGCCATTCAACACGCATCCACGAAGGCGCTTCATGACCACGGCGGTCGCCCCCGCGTCGCGCTAAAATAGGGACAACGACACCCACTCTACTATATCAGCCGGATAGTCCTTCCCCGAGCCTTGCGAGCAGCTCTACCGCTCCACGCTCGCTGGCACACATCGCCTACCCGCCGAGGCTCCCCGCGCCCAAATATGGCAACATGGCATTCAGCTTTCAATGTGGCCACGGATGGAAGGAGTACCCGTTATTGTAAGCGGGTGCCTGTGTCCGCGTTTTATGGAGCTGCTCCAGGTGCTTCGAATGCATGCCATGGACTGAACGCGGGCAAGTGTCCCTCGCAGTGTGTAGACGGGGTGCTGAGTCGAATCACAATAGGTACTTCCTGCGTGAGTTTTACGGCTCAATTATTTCCTCCGACCGTGTTGTTGGTGGTTGTGGTATTTTAGTAAATCCAAAACAACTACCAAGTATAATCTGTGGCACGCGTCGCCGATACCATGCCGGAGACATTGTCACGATAGAAGCATCATCTGACGGTCGGTGAAAGGCGTGAAAAGTATCCACGAGCCGTGTCTACTGTCCAGCATAAATCCAGGGCGGGGGCAAACACCGCATACGCAACTGAAACGAAAACGGAGAACGCTGAAAGCGGCGGTTGCATCTATATGGCATTACCAAGACCAATCGGAAAACAGCTGGAAGTTGTTTGTCTGCCAGCGAATGGACAGCATGTAGTACTTGGCACCGCTGGCAGCGGCAAGACCACTATGGCTGTAGCTCGGGCTAGGTATTTGACGAACAATCTACTTCCGGACTCGGGCAGAACGTTGATAGTTACGTATAACAAAGCGCTGATGAACTACATCAAGAGCTTCGGGAGCGAGATTCCTAAAAACGTAGACGTTCGAAACTATCATCTCTTCGCCCGTGGCTATCTCAAGTCGTGCGGCAAGCTGCCCGACCGGTGTATCGCAATACCACGGCAACGTGAACAGCTCGTCGGGCAGGCGCTTAACGATATCAAGGACACCTACGAAGACCACGCCTTCTTTCATCGACCGTTGAAGTTCTTCCTTGACGAGATACAGTGGTTAAACGGACGGAATATCAAATCGGTCGACCACTACAACGAAGTAACGCGGACAGGTCGAGCCTCGGCACAGATGAACCGCGTGTTACGCCCCATCATGTGGGAAATACTTGAGCGCTACCGTGAATTGAGAGCGAAATCTGGAAAGCTCTACGACTTGGATGACATTGCAGCTGCGGTATCGGTTTCACTTGACCGAGATGAGCGCCCGAGGATGTACAAGCATGTCATCATCGATGAAGGACAAGACTTGTCAATCGAGATGATTCGATCCCTGACGAAGGCTATTCCAGCGGATGGCTCCATTACATTTTTCGGGGATGTAGCACAACGAATCTATGGTCACGGCCGTGGAATGAGTTGGCGGGAGGTGGGGTTTCAAACACGGCAGGTTTGGCGCTTCGAGAAAAATTACCGAAACACGCGTAGCATTGCTAATCTGGCGGTTGCTGTCTCGGATATGCCGTATTTTCTGGGTGGCCAGGACATGATTGCGCCGATTGTATCTGCCGCTGACGGGCCAAAGCCCGCCCTCGTTCGCTTCGTCGACCCGGATGCAGAGCGCGACCTAGTGGGGAAATGGGTAGAAACGCACTATCGCACTAAAAGCGTGGCAGTTTTGCTACGCACTCACGAAAAAATTCGAGAAATCCGTCCGTATTTACCGTATGAGGCGGTGCAACTCAAAGAAGAAAACGCGAATTGGATGGCCGGACATGGTGCCTATTTTGGCACCTACCATTCTGCCAAGGGCCTTGAGTTCGACCTGGTAATCCTCCCGTTCCTATCCGACACCGAGATACCGAATCTGAAGGATGTCGAGCCGGACGAAGTGGACGAGATATTCGCCGAAGACGGCAGGCTTCTCTATGTCGGCATCACGCGAGCGAAGTCCTCGCTGGTGCTCACCTACACGGGAAATGTCACTGAGTTGCTGCCGCCGGATGATTCACTTTACGACCGGAGTTCACGATGACCGTGAACGCGAACATTCTAGATGATTGCACAAGGCGGGGCATTACACGCCTGTGCCACTTCACACCGTCAAGAAATCTCATCCACGTCCTAGCCTCCGGATACCTGAAGGACCGCCTGACACTGGACACGGAGTTGCTCGACGAAGTCAATCCGACCGACGAATATCGACTAGATGGGCACCGCGACAAGATATGCTGTTCGGTCGAGTATCCCAACAGCTACTACCTTGATATCGTGACCAAGAAGGAGCTGATTTTCCTGGACTGGGTAATACTGTTCATTGACCCCGTAGTGTTGTGGTCACCCGGTACGCTCTTTTGTCCGCGGAATGCAGCTGCTGAGAACGGCGCGTTGATAGCCGGTGGGTGGCCGGGATATGAATCCATGTTCCTGCCACGAGTCCAAGGGACGGGAGGGCGGTCTTTCAAGCGTCAAGCCTCACACTTGTCCTGTTCACCGACAGACATGCAAGCAGAGGTTCTCGTACCTGGCCCCATCCCAATAGATGCTATTCGAGGTATGGCTATGCGCACGGAGAAGCAGGTCAAAACCGAGAGAGCGCGTTGGGACACACTGGGTCTGTCAGCGCCGACTGTACCAACTGTCGTTGCCCCGGTCTTGTTCGATAAAATTGAACTGAGACAACACATATGGACGGGGCGCCGTCCCGCCGAGACCGCAGTATGAGCGAAAGCATCATGAACCGTCCCGAAGAGCAAAAGACCACGGCCAGCCCCGAGCGCGCCATTGCCGCGTTTGTCGGTGCTGCCGTCGGGGACGCACTCGGCTGGCCATTCGAGGGCAGAGCGGCCAGCAAACTCGACGTTCGGAAATGGGACGGCAAGTTCGTCGACTGGAAAAAGCGAAGCGGCAGCAGATTCGCGCCTCGTTGGGACCGAATAGAGGCAGGCGCTTATAGCGACGATACCCAGCTTATTCTGGCCATTTCGCGCTCGCGCGCGACTGAGCAGCACTGGTGGGAACATTTTGCTCGCGTCGAATTGCCGTTTTGGACATGCTACGAACGTGGTGGCGGTGGAGCCACGAAGCGCGCGGCCAACTCATGGCTGGCAGGAGTCGCTCCGTGGGAGTCAAAGGCCAAAGACGTTCCCAAGCGATACTTTGAGGCGGGTGGGAATGGCGTCGCGATGCGTGTATTGCCGCATTGCGTATCTCATGCGAGAGACGTCAACTTTTCCGCGCTGGCAGAAGCCATTCTCGCTGACGGCGTAACGACACATGGTCATCCACGGGCACTCGTAGGTGCTCTCGCCTTTGGATACATACTCTGGCGTACCTTCAAGAGAGTCGGCACACTCGATTATGGATCTTTGCTTCGTCGATGCGTCGAGGAGGCAAGTGTCTGGGGAACACTGCCCGACATTTCTCACCAGTGGCTGTCGTGGCGTCCAGCCGCGACAAAGCACGTAGAGAATTTCGACGAACTTTGGCGTGTCACGGTAGGTGAGTTAGTTGACCTTTGTCACCATGCCATCGGTGGTCTGGAGAATGGGGTACTTTCGGATGACCGGGAGGTCATGAAGGCACTCGGGGGCCTAAGTCCGAAGACAAATGGTGCCGGTACGACCACTGCAGTTGCCGCACTGTATTACGCGTCCCGGTATGCCGCTTCTCCATTAGAAGGCATGCGTTGCGCCGCCGCCTCTGAGGGCGCCGACACAGACACTCTCGCGTCAATGACGGCTAGTCTTTTGGGAGTAGTAAATGGTACGTCGTGGCTGCAGGACTATGAAAACAAACTTCAGGATATCGACTACATTCGGCAGGTCGCGAAGCATCTGGTTTTCATGCACAAGACCGATGCGACTTGCAACCAGGTAATCAAACGGGACCTTGTTGAACTCAAAAATCAACTTGGGCGCAAAGAGGTTCCATTGGGGACGCTGTTGCCTATTGGGCTACGAGTAACGTCTGTTGAGAGTCGTCTCGAGCGAGTTGGCGAACGCGTCTTTGAAACGCATGTAGTCGCGACAGACGCTGGGTTGACGCTATTTATTCCAGGCGTCGGGGCGACCAAGAACATGAGCACTCCGCAAGGCGACTCACTGAACGCGAAGTGTCACGGAACCGGGGAGCCAATGACGGACGCCCATCCTCACTCTGACGTCGGTTTCGAGCCAGTGGTGGGTATGTCACTGCTCGTCAGGGACCTTGGCGAATCGCGCGTATTCTATGAGAATTTTCTGGGACTGAAAGTCACCGGTGTATCGCGAAAGGTTGTCCGCTTTTCCTCAACACTAGCGCTACGGGAGGATACAAGCGCCCTCCTACCTTGCGTAGGCGTCAAACTCTTCGTCAACGTGTCCGACGTAGACTCATGTTTGGCAAGAATGACCGCAGCGGGCGTTGACTCTTCGGAAATCGTCTTGCGAGGGAATACACGCTCTTTTGAATGTCGCGACCCCGCCGGGTATCTCATCGAAGTATTCGAGCGACTGAAGATTCACGCAACGAATTAAGAAAATCGTGACGCATGGTACCGTGCCAATTTCGAAGGCTTGGCTAACTCGATGCGTGGAGTCGCCGCGCCGTAGAACCGTGAGCTTCCCCGTCCCAAGCACACGAATATGGCGCCAAGCTGGATTTCATCCGTCTAGGCAAGACGAAGGGCAGCGCTGAGTGCTACCCCAAGCGGGAGAAGATGGCTGGACTTCTATCGGCGGGCAGGGCCCGGATGAGGTTATTGTCTTTCGGGATGACGAATCTCAACCAGACGATGCGCGTTGGGACGACTGGCGGGACCAGGAAAGCGTACGGTGCGGAGGGATGGTCTGCTTGTGACTAGAGACATAGCGCACATGAGGGCAATTCGCCAGCACGTTGGTGCAAGCTTGGCGCCCAGCCCGCCACGCGACCGCGCCACGCGAAGGGAACTTAAGGCTGCGGATAAGCTCATGCTTGGCAAGCGAGAAGCGCAGACTGGTCGGCACGACCTTCCTGCTTTGGCCGCCGAAAAAGCCCCCTCTTTAGGCATGACAAAGCGGCACACTGTTCGAGGCCCCGCACCTAGGTCTGCCATAACTAAAAGTATTGGAAATGCAAGGATTTTGATGTCCAAGGTGTTCGCGCAAACACCTGCCCGATTTGGCATGCTTGGGCGAGAACGCAAAGTCCTTGTTTCCCAGTAAAAATCTACGAGTAACCGGAACTGTCGATGGCGTGCAGTCGAAACTATTGCAATTCAGCACAGGCTAGCAAGTTCGAGCCTGTCCGAATCTTTGTGTGTGCGGCATAAACTGACGGCCAAGGAGCCACTTTATGCCACGCAAACGCAAGGAAGAAGTGAAGATTGAACCGGGCAAGGGCTTGAACCTGGACCCGGAACTGATCAAGCAACTGGTACCCGGCACGCTGGATCGGGCGACGATCAACGAGCAGCTCGCGGCGCTCAAGAAGGCAATCTTCGAACGCGCGCTGGGCGGCGAACTGACCCACCACCTGGGCTACGAGAAGGGCGAAGCCAAGCCGGTAGACCGCACGAACCATCGCAACGGCACCAGCCGCAAGCGCATCACGACCGACGACGGCCTGCTCGACGTCGAGATTCCGCGCGATCACGAAGGCACCTTCGATCCGGTGCTGATTGCCAAGGACGAGCGGCGCTTCACCGGCTTCGACGACAAGATCATCGCGACGTACGCACGCGGCATGAGCGTGCGGGAGATTCAGGGTTCCACTTCCGAAAATTCCCATACGTATTTGAGAAGGAGCTTGACGTGATCGTCGATCCGAAGCCGCTGGATACGATCGTCTCGTGCTCAAAGAATCCAAGTGGGTGAACGCCGGCGATGTGATCGGCCAGATCGGTCACTATCTGCGTTACCCAGACGCGAAGCTGTTGCCGGCGAAGCCAACGCGGCCGCTGCTGCACCTGGAGGTATTCGCGGGTCCTGAACTCGAGGCATTCATCGATAAAAGCCGCGAACGCGCCAAGCAGTTGCCCAAGTCAAAAGCGTTTCTGGAGATCTCGCCGGGCGCTAGACTGATCGCAGACCTCCCCGATGCGGACCAAAAACTGCAGCCCGGCGTAAAGCTTGTCCCTCTCTCCCGCGACGCGAGGGGCAAATGGATCAAGGTGCAGCCTAAAATAGCCGCCCCCGTTCATAGTGGACGCCATACGAAACCCGTATACAACGACGCCGGTGCCCCCGTGTGGGTCGAAAGTAATTTCGCCAACACGACGGCTACGGCAATCGTGCCAGGTTGGAAGGATTTCCCACTGAGCTTCTCAAATGCCAAAGGGCCCGGCGCGGACTTTCGCGATGTGTTCCGCGTGAGCGAGCTGGACAAGAGCGGTGCAACCAACTTCGCGAAAGACGACCAGGATCGCCGTTGGTACTACGTGAAGATAGGGACGAAGGACGGCAGCATTCGCGAAGGATGGGTATGTGAACAGGACCACCCGCTCGTGCAAATGTGCGGGCCGTGGGACTGGCCCGGCTTCGAACGTGTCGACAACAGCAGTATCAAGCCCGTGGACATGTTTAAACGTTATATCCACGTCGCAGAGCAATTTCTTGCCAATGAGAGCAAGACGGAATTCGAAACAAGCGCGGCAACGGTCAACGCAAGTCCACTTATCGCAAAGCTTGAGAAGGCGCTCGATGCAAACCATGACGGCAAGGTGGCTGCACAAGAATTGAAACATGCGCAAGAAGTAGATTGGTCGGCGGAAGCGCTTTCCCACCTCATCATACGTTGTGAAAGTGAATGGGGCGGTACATTGTTCACTATAATGGGAATTACGCTCGGTGGTTCTCAACTGATGCAAACGCGCAGGCAATTTACCGAAAAACACTCGAATCAATAACGCCTCGAATTGTAAATTCATTTCAGTGATCCGATATGAAAATATTTGAGAAAATCGCAGCAGCCACCTTTTTAATGGCGATTTCGTGCGGCGCATACGCCTCCGCCGAAGTATGTAAGAACGAATTAAAGGAGTTGGTTGTACCCCCGCTTGAGCATGTTGCAATGAACAAGAAGGACATCCAAGCTGATATCGAGGATGTATCTGATGGAGTCTATAGCGTCAGACTGTATGTCGCTGCGGACAGCCCCGACAACCTCGATAAACAAGTGGCCATCGGTTGGGTGAATTTGGATACAAATTCGATGAAGGCGCTGGACGTGACGCGAGACCCAGATCATCCGGACGCGCTAAAGGTAAATGAAGAAAAATACCGAAAATTCATTTCTGACTGTATTCGAAAACCATCGAAGGCGACTTCGAACTGCGAAGAACTCAATAAGAATGCGTCGCAGACTGCTACTGCCATACCTCATTCGGAAGGTGGGATGGTAGTCATAGGAGGCGGTAGGCTTCAGTTTTACTCAGCGCCAGATTGACCTGCCCCCGGTTTTAGTCCGAACTACAGTTAGAGTCCGAGGTTAAAAACTGCTGCTTCGCGTCGTGCGCGCGGGCGAACTGCGCAGGCGTCAGATAGCCGAGCGAACTATGAGGCCGCTCGGTGTTGTACTCGATACGCCATTCCTCAATCAGCTGCTTGGCGTGGCGCATCGAGACGAACCAGTGCTCGTTCAGGCATTCGTCGCGGAAGCGCCCGTTGAAGCTCTCGATATAGGCATTTTCCACCGGCTTGCCAGGCCGAATGAACGACAGCGTGACGCCGGCTTCGTAGGCCCATGCATCCAGCACCTTACCAGCGAACTCCGGCCCGTTGTCGACCGTGATGGATGCGGGCAAGCCTCGCATCTCCTTGAGCCGCTCGAGCACTTGCTGCACTCGTAGGCCCGGCAGCGAAGTATCGACCTCGATGGCCAAGCACTCGCGCGTGTAGTCGTCGACCACGTTCAGGCATCGAAACCGCCGACCATAGGCCAACCCGTCAGAAACGAAGTCCATCGACCAGCTCTGATTCGGGCCTGTTGGCAACGGCAGCGGCGTGCGCTCGACAGCCGCAATACGCTTGCGTCGCCGCTTGCGCACGCTCAGTCCCGCCTTGCTGTACAGGCGCCAGATGCGCTTGTGGTTGGCGAAGCAGCCATCCCGCTGCAACAACACGTGAATCCGGCGATAGCCGTAACGACGCTTCTGCGCGGCGATGGCCATCATCCGGCCAGTCAGCGCTTCGTCGTCAACTCGGCGGCGTGATTCGTAATAGAACAGCGAGCGCGAAATCCCTACCAGCCCGCAGGCCCCGGTAACACCCATGGCGCGTTCGGTCATCAAGATTCGGACCGCTTCGCGCTTGGCCTGCGGGCTTGCTACTTTCGGGCCAACAGGTCCTTCAGCGCGGCATTGTCGAGCATTGATTCGGCCAACAGACGCTTGAGCTTGCTGTTCTCCTGCTCCAGTTCCTTCAGGCGCTGCGCTTCGGAGACCGTCATCCCGCCGAACTTCGCTTTCCAGTTGTAGTAGGTCGCTTCCGAGATGCCGTACTTGCGACAAAGCTCCGCCGGCTTCAGGCCAGCCTCGGCTTCCTTCAAGATGCCGATGATCTGTTCTTCGGTGAATCGCTTTTTCATTGCCGTTCCTCTCTGGAACGGACTCTACACCGTCACCGTACTAAACGCCGGGAGCAGGTCAAGATTACTCGTGCAAATTGCCAGGAGTCTTTATTTTGACTGGACAGTCCGTCGATGCGTACACCAGCTATCACGGATTCACGTCGGTCGCTTATCAGAATTCAAAGAAGGCCCCCCCGTTCGAGGTTGGGTAAGCAGTAACCGACTGCGGGGCAACGGCCTTGGCGTTGGTCTGCGGCAATCCGCTGCTAGCGAGCCCGCGAAATGATGAATCTCATCCGCGTCGGTGACGCCACCGATCACGGCGGCAAGGTTGAAACGGGGTCTAGCACAATGCGCTTCGACGGCCGCTTTGTCGCACGCAAAGGCGATCGCGTGTCGTGCCCCCAACATCCCGACGTGTCGCCAAACCTCATCGAGGAAGGCGACTCGTCGATGACCGATGATAGTGTTCCGATCGCACGGCACGGCCATTGCGCCACGTGTGGCTGCCACCTGATTTCGAGCCTAGTCTGAGCCTTGACCTTGCGACCTCATCTCCTAGATCGACTGAGTGTTGAAGTGGGCAGCGGCGTAGCGCGCACTGCAGTTCCACACTTCGACACCGTCGCGGGTAAAGGTAGCCTATCCAGCCGTGACGATCATCGCCGCGTGCGGGAACGCGTCGCCGTGCCCGTTTGCCCTAGCGGCAAAGACCGTCCGCTCACGACAAATCGCCAGGTAGTTTCCATCCGATAACGTCGGCTTCGTCGTGCTCAATGATTAACGCCGCTCATTGCTCGATCAAAACCGATCGCGATTCTTCGCGCTTGCAATCCATTGCGGAGCCTTGCCACGCCCGCTCCAGATCTTGCCGCCTTTCGGATCGCGATACTTCGGCGCGACCGGCGCACGCTCGCCTGATGCCACGGCACGACGTCGTCCGAAAAGTTGCTCGGCCGTGATGCCGTATTCGGCAAGAACCTCGCTAATTGCATGCAGAACGCGTTGCTGGGGATTTGGAAGCCGCATATTCACGAAGAACCAGCCCTATTACTAGGGTGAACGTAGACGGAAGGCAGAGAAACGCAAGCGCATCAGGCGCGGAGCGCGACCACGGCGAGAAAACACACGATGCGTGGTCATGCTGAGGATGTACACTTTTCCCGAGAAGCCTTGCCTGGCGTGCGTGACGACTGCTGATGCATATTTCCACGACGACGCGAAAGCACCGTCTAACGATCGCTCCCCGCACATATCAGGTCGCCGCTGATCGGCTCCGAACGAAATGATGCTCCACCCGCGCCCGGAGCACCCCCTCCAGCGCGGCAAGCCGCTCACGCAGCCGCACCGCTTGCCCCTCCGTCATCTCACCGAGCACGATCTTTTGTTCGAGAACGTCGCCACAGCGGGTGATGGCCCAACGATCGACCGTAGCCGTTTCACCTTCGAGCACGGCCTCCGCGGTCGAAACGATGCCCGGAAGCCGTCTCGAAACGAGATGAACCGTATGCGTCAACGTGAAACCGGGAAGGAAGTGCGACCAGTCTTCACAGACGGGCGGGCGGGAAGCGGAGGAAACTTGGCTCATGGTTGCTCCGGATGAATGGTGATCGAACCGGTGCCAGCCATGCTGCTCCCGCTTCGTTGCCGTCAATCGGCCGCATCGCCTCGAGGGCGTCCACCTTGCCCGGGAGGGCAGGTTGGCGTCGGATAACCCGACTCTGGATGCTTGAATTCTCACGTTCGTCATTCCGAACGTGGGTTCATTATATCGAAAAATCAACGTCGGACAAGGGGGCGGTGAAAAGCGACACGTCAGCATGACAGGCGCACTCCTCCGCACCCGTCACCAGGTAGCCCACGGACCCGCGCGGCTTGCATGAGGGGTCGAAATCCCTTCATGCCAACTAAAACCAGACACTGAACCGCGTCCCCGTTGCCAGCACATCGACCGTCAACTTCCATCGATGGGCCTCGGCGATCTCCTTGCAGATCGCCAGCCCGAGCCCAGCGCCGTCATACCGCGAATCCGGTGCTCGCCAGTATCGGTCGAAAAGCAGCGGAAGATGCTCCCGCCGAATGCCCGGCCCTTCATCGTCGACATGAATCGCCGTCTCGAGAACGGTCAGCACGACGACGCCATCCAACGGCGACGCATTGATCGCATTCTCGACAAGGTTCTTGAGCAGGATGAAAAGCGCCCCGCCGTCCGCCCGTATGCGTGACGCGGAATCGCGCGCTTCGATATGGAGCTTTACCTGCTTCGCATCGGCCTTGCCGGCCAGCAAGCTCACGACCTCCCGCGCGACCTCGTCGCCGTTCACGTCGTCGAAGCTGAAGTTCTGCGCTTCGCTGACTTCGGCCAGATGCAGCAGTTGCTTGACCTGCCGGGCCATCAAGTCGATCTCGCGAAGCAGCAGCGCTTTCTGGCTGATGTCGGGCTGCAGCTCGATCTGCCCTCTGACCAGCGTGAGCGGTGTCTGCAACTCGTGCGCGGCGTCGGCCAGAAACTGCTGCTGAACGGCGAAGCCATTCTCGAGCCGGCTCAGCGCGTCGTTGAACGCATCGATCAGCGGCTTGATCTCGCTGGGAATACCGGCCGAAGACAGCCGCGTTTTCAGATTGCGCGGCTCGATTTCCCGCGCGGCACGCGATACTTCCCGCAACGGCTTCAGCACGTGACTGATCGTCAACGGCAGCGTCAGTCCGAAAATGACGGTCGCGATGGCGAGCACATACGCGACGGTCTTCGGTATCGGATCGATCCTCGTCATGACGAGCGCATCGACGAGTTGCCTGCTTTGCGCCATCTGCACGTAATGGACGACGCTACCGTTCGATGCGCGCTGCGTCGCGACCGCGTACGCCTTGCCGTCGATCGTGACGGGCAATACCTTGCCGGCCGCCGTCGCGAGATCCTCCGTCAGCCACGGCCGATCGCCGTTCGACGGCGTCGACGCCAGCAACACCTTGCCCGTCGCATCGAGCACGCGGTACATCGCGTCGGTTGGCAAGAGCCGGAACATCGCCGCCGGATGCTCGCCCAATCGCACCGATACCGGCCGCCCGGCCGCGTCGAAGCGCATTCCGGCCTCGATATGACGGATGCTCTCCATCTGCTGGCGCCGCCCGAGAAATTCCGGATATCGAGCGAGAAAATACATGGAAAGCGCGGACAGCAGCGCCAGGCTGACGGCGAACGCGACGACGTTGGTCACCCATAGGCGCGTCGACAGGCGCAGGATCCAATGACGGAACATCGCGGTTTTCCTGCGGGAGACGGCAATCAGGGACACGCGGCGAAGCATCGTCACGCGTCGCGCAGCGCGAAGCCGGCGCCGCGGATATTGGTGAGCCGCGTCGTTGCGCCGATCGCCGTCAGTTTCTTGCGCAAGCGGTGCACGGTCACCTCGAGCGCGTTCGGCGTGACCGCCTCCGCGAACCCCCATGCGGCATGCTCGAGGTTCGAATGCCGGACGGTCCGGCCCGCGGCTTCGATCAGGCAGAGCATGATCTGCAGTTCGGCCGGCGCCAGCAGTACCGTCCGATCGCCACAGCGCATCGCGCGCTGGGGCGGGTCCACGGTCACGTCCGCGAACGACGCGACGAGGGCCGTGAGCAGCGCCGGGCGCCGCATCAGCGTGCGGACGCGGGCGACGAGCTCGCTCATTTCGAACGGCTTGGTCACATAGTCGTCGGCCCCGCTTTCGAGTCCGTCGATGCGGTCATGCAACGCGTCACGCGCCGTCAGCATCAGGCAAGGCATCATGCGCCCCGCCGCGCGCAGCGTCCGCAAGAACGCCAGACCGTCCCCGTCGGGCAATCCTCGATCGACGATCAGCAGCGCGTAATCGGCCCGGTCGATACCGTAAGCGGCTTCGCGAGCATTGCCGAACCGGTCGGATTCGATCCCCGCCGCCGCCAGCGCCTGAGCCAGCAGGCCGGCCAAGCGCTCGTGATCCTCGACAATCGCCACCCTTGGCATACTCGCACTCACTTGAACCGATACATGTAGCCGATTCTGGCCTCGGGAACGAACCGTCTTCCGACGAGCGGACTGTCGGTGATGCCGTCGCCGAGTCGCGACACACCCACGTCCACGAAAACCGTCTGCTGCTTCGTCAGCCGGTAGTCGATACGGGTGCCGGCCGACACGTTCACGGCCGAACCCGCGCTGTATGCGGCGCGCCACGCACGTGCCTCGGATGGTCGCACGCCGTAATAGTAGTCGACGTATTTGTTGCTCAACCATTCCGCGCCGACATGTGGCGCGATCGAAAACGCGCCGAGCGCGAACGCCTTCTCGAAGCCGATCTTCGCGCGCTCGCCCTTGTTTCCGCCGAGCAGGAAACTGCCCGACAACGTGCCGAAGCGCGTGTTCCATGACAGTGCAGGGCCGTACCACAACGCGCCCTTGCGATTGTCCATGCCGTTCAGGATCGGTGCGTCCGAGCCCTTGTATCCGTCGAACAGCGAGAACTGGCCACGCAGCGCGAGATGGACGCCGCTCCAGTTGCCGATTTTCAGATCGACCGTGGTGCCGATGGCCTGCACCCATTTGTTGTCGAAGTAGACCAGCGGAAAAGGCAATACGCGGGTGCCGTCGCCGCTGTAGACCGACGGTTCGACGCCGACGCCGGCGCCCAATCCCCAATGCGTGACGTTCGTCGCGTGGTCGAGGATGGTCAGCCCCGAACGATCGGGATCGGGCGGGCTCATGGCGTCGTCCGCCCATGCGGAAGCGGATGACAGTGCGAATGAAGCGGCAATCAGCCATAACGGACGTGCGCGGCGGGCGGCAATTTTCACAATCGTTTTCCTGGAGTCGGCGGTCGAAACGGGGGCTACTGTAGGACCAGTCGACTTACCGCTCACTTACCGAAAAAATCGTCACGGGCGGAGCTTGCGAGGAATTCGGATGGTGAGAAATATCGATGCAAGGCGAGAGGCTCGATACGCGCGAGCCGGCATGCCGGCGCCACCGCACTCGGCTGGCCCAAAAAGAAACGAATTTCCCCATTCCACATATAGAGAAAACGTTATTCCACATCGAGCGGAATTCCCAGCCAACTTTGGATCCTTTTTCCCTTCTGTCCCCCGTATCATTTCCGTCACTACGCAATGAGAAAGAGACGGACATGAGCGAACCCACCCCGCTGCACTACCTCGACTACGCAGCCACGACCCCCGCCGATCCCGCCGTAATCGACGCGATGACGGCCTGCCTCGGCTTCGACGGCATCTTCGGCAATCCCGCCTCCAGCTCGCACGCCGCCGGCCGGCAGGCGAAGCACAAGGTCGAGCACGCTCGTGCGCAGGTCGCCGCGCTGATCGGCGCGGACGCCGACGAGATCGTCTGGACGTCGGGCGCCACCGAATCGAACAACCTCGCGCTGAAGGGTTATGCGGAAAACGCGACCGGCAAGCGCCACCTGATCACGAGCCGCCTCGAGCACAAGGCTGTGCTCGACACGATGGCGAACCTGTCGAAGCGCGGCATGCAGGTCACTTTCCTGACGCCCGACGCCCACGGCGAAATCACCGCCGACGCGGTGGCGGCCGCGCTCGGCCCCGACACCGGCCTCGTGTCGCTGATGCTCGTGAACAACGAGATCGGCACGCTGACCGACATCGGTGCGATCGCCCGCATCGTGCACGCCGCCGGCGCGCTGCTCCACGTCGACGCCGCGCAGGCGCTCGGCAAGACACCGATCGACGTGCGCGCGCTCGGCATCGACATGATGTCGATGTCCGCCCACAAGGTGTACGGCCCCAAGGGGATCGGCGCGCTGTTCGTCCGCCGCGAGATCGCGAGCCGGATCGCGCCGCAGATTCACGGCGGCGGCCACGAGCGCGGGCTGCGTTCGGGCACACTCGCGACGCATCAGATCGTCGGCATGGGCGTCGCATGCGAACTCGCCGCCGAAAAACTCGACGGCGAAGCCGCGCGGATCGCTGCGCTCGGCGCGCGGCTCACCGACGCGTTGTTCGCGCTCGGCGACGTCACGCAGAACGCGGCCGCCGCCCGCCGCATCCCGCACACGCTGAGCCTGACGGTCGATGCGCCGGGCTTCTTCCCGTTCATGCTCGGCGAAGCGCTCGCCGTGTCGTCCACCTCCGCATGCAATTCGACCAGCGGCGCACCGTCCCACGTGCTGACCGCGATCGGCCTCGATGCGGAAACGGCCGGGCGTACCGTGCGCATCAGCTTCGGGCGCTTCACGACGGAGCAGGACGTCGACTTCGCGATCGGCTGTTTCGCGCGGGCGATCGAGCAATGCCGGGCGGCCGCGGCGACCGGCTTCACCGCGTCGCGGCAGATCACGCCGGCCGACCTGAAGGCGATTCGCAATGCGGGCTTTCGTGCGGTGATCTGCAACCGGCCGGATGGCGAAGGCGTGGATCAGCCGTCGTTCGAGGAGATCGCCGCGGCCGCGCGCGAACTGGGAATGGACGCGCGCTACCTGCCGGTCGAGCGCGACCGCATCGGCGACGCGGAAGTCGACGCGTTCGGCGCACTGGTCGACACGCTGCCGAAGCCGGTGCTCGCGTATTGCCGCAGCGGCAGCCGCTCCGGCATGCTGTGGAATCGGCTGTCCGCTCGACGGGCGGCGTGAGCCACCCCACCCTTACGCCTGACCGCCTGCGGTCGCGCATGAAGCCGATGCTTCACTGCGTGGCCGCCTGGCGGTGCCGGTCACGACCGCATCAGGTCCGTTCATCGCCGTTCACCGGCGTATAGATCGCCAGCTTCAGCGCGGGATCGTCGTTCGCCTGGAACGTCGCGTACTCGTAGCGCTGCGTGCCGCGTTGCGCATGCACGAGCACCTTCTCGCCCGACACGCCGCTGCGCACGTCATGCGCATCCCACCATTGCGCGAATTCGCTGCTGCCGGCGCGCAATCGCGCAACCAGTGCGACGAACGCCGGATCGCTCGCGTAGAGATCGTGGCTCGTGCGAAACAGCGCGATCATCCGCCGCGCCTCGTCGGCCCAGCTCGCGGCGAACAGCGCACGCGCGTGCGGCGTCTCGAACATGTAGACGAGGATGTTGCGATCGGCTTGCGCCAGCCGGTCGAAGCCGAGCACCTCGGCCGCGGCGGCATTCCACGCGAGGATGTCCCAGCGCCGGCCGGTCACGTAGGCAGGCTGCTGAAGGTGCGCGACGAGCCGCGCGAGGGCCGGCGGCACGCGTTCCGGCACGAACGCACGAGGGCCGTCGCGGCGTGCGAGCGTGCGCAGATGGAGGGCCTCGGCCTTGTCGAGCCGCAACGCGCGCGCCAGCGCGTCGAGCGTCGCCTCCGACGGGTTGACGTCGCGCCCCTGCTCGAGCCGTACGTACCAGTCGACGCCGATGCCGGCCAGTTCCGCAACTTCCTCGCGCCTCAGGCCGGGCGTGCGCCGGCGCGGGCCGCCGTGCAGGCCGACGGCCTCCGGTCGCAGCTTCTTGCGCCGCGAGCGCAGGAAATCGCCGAACGGGGTTCGCGTGGTGACGGTCATCGGGTTCGCTCCGGGCAGGGTGGTATCGGCCCATCCTGGGCTCGCGCCGGGCCTTGTTGCAGATTCTAAGCCTGCCAGAATCGATGCATCCCCACCGTCAGGAAGCGTCATGAAAGCTGCGATTCTGAAGTCGTTCGGCAGGCCGCTCGCGATCGAAACGATGCCGGACCCCGTGCTCGGCACCGGCGAAGTCGTCGTGGACGTCGTCGCGACACCGGTTCTGCCCTATGCGCGGGAAGTGTTCAGCGGCGAGCGCCGCTATCCGCTCGAGCTGCCGATCGTGCCCGGCTGCGGCGCGATCGGCCGAGTCCGGCAAACCGGCCCCGACGCGACGCAATTGCAGCCGGGCGACTGGGTATTCTGCGACCCGACCGTCCGCTCGCGCGACGACGCGCGAATGCCCGACATCGTGCTGCAGGGCTGGAGCACGCGCGGCGAAGGCGGCAAGCAGTTGCAGCGCTACTTTCACGACGGTCCGTTCGCCGAACGGCTACGCGTACCGACCGAGAACGCGGTGCGCATCGGCGCGATCGCGTCGGCCGACGCCGCACGCTGGTGCGCGCTCAATACCCTGCTCGTGCCTTACGGCGGGCTGCTGGCATCCGACCTGCGTGCCGGCGAAATCGTGCTCGTCAGCGGCGCAACCGGCCATTTCGGCAGCGCCTGCGTCGCGGTGGCGCTGGCGATGGGCGCGCGCTGCGTGGTCGCGCCCGGCCGCAACGTGCGCGTGCTCGCGGATCTCGAACGCCGCTTCGGCGACCGCGTGCGCACGGTCGAGCTGACCGGCGACGAAACCGGAGACCGCATCCGCATGCAGCAGGCTGCGCCGGGGCCGATCGACTGCGTGATCGACCTGATGCCGCCGTCGGTGCCGGCGACGACGGTGCGGGCGGCCGTGATGGCGGTTCACCCGTACGGGCGCGTGGTGCTGATGGGCGGCGTCGGCATGCTCGGCGGGGCCGGGCTCGAGCTGCCGTATCCGTGGATCATGCGCAACGACATCACGCTGCGTGGCAAATGGATGTACCCGACGCAAGCCGTGACGCTGATGACCGGGCTCGTTCGCGGCGGGCTGCTCGATATCGGACAGTTCGACGTGACGGCCTTCGCGCTCGACGACGCGAACGACGCGGTCGCGCATGCGGCGGAGCATGGCGGGCCGTTCAGGATGACGGTGATCGCGCCTTAGCCCGCGCCCGCCTATGATTCGGCGACCGGTGCGCCCGCAAAGCCGCACCGGCCGCCGCCCTGCCTGCTACGTCACTCGTCCTGCTGTTCCTGCTGCGCCTGCACCTGCCGCTGCCGGATGAACTGGCGTACGTCGCTCATCGTCACGCGGCCGGTGTGCTTCGCATCGATCTCGTCGAAGTGCTTCGACACGAAGCCGAGCCCGCTGCTCTGCGCCTGCGCCTTCGTCACGGCTGCGCCGTTGCTCAGCACGGTATTGCCGCCGAGCCTCGCGTCGACGCGCTGCTGCGCCTGCTGCTGCAAGGCCGCGCCGGTCGACGGCAGCACCGGCGCCGCCCGCGTGGCAGGAAAGAACGGACCGTCGACACCGCGCCCGCCGTGCGGCAGCTTCACCGGCGCCACCGCCTGCGGCGGCAACGCGTAGGCACTGCTCATCACGGCACCGAGCACGATCAACGGGGACATACGCCGCATCAATTGGATTAGGGACATGATCGCTCGCATTCAATGGATGAATAGAGGGTTCCGCCGACAAGGCGTGCGTCGCTCAGGGGGCGGCCGCCAGCGTCGTCGCGGCCGTCGCGCCCGGGACGCTGCCGGTCGGCACGCTGGGCGGGTTTTCGTCCGGCCACGGCGGCGGCAGCATGCGCAGCGTCAGTGCCGTCGGAATCCGCGCGCCCTTGTAGAACGTCTGCAGATCCCGCTTCATCAGCGGACGGGCGACGTCGTCCAGGTAAGTCATGTGGCCGCCCTGGAAGAAGTTCACCTGCAGCTTCGGATTCAGGCCCTTGACCGTCTGCAGCCGCGCGAGCTGCTTCTCCGTGTTGAAGAACGGCGTCGCGAGATCATGGTAGCCGTTCTCCGCGAGCACGCGAAGCTTCGGGTTGAGCTGCAGCGCACCGAGCAGATCGGGGATCGTGTCGGGCATCGGCTGGCCGTCGTGCGAGAAGTCCCAGACGCCGATGATGTTGTCGTTCAGCGGCAGGTACGTCGCGTTCGGAGCCGTGTAGCCGAGATAGTCCGGCATCTGCGTCGCCAGCGCGTTCGTGAACGGCTGCGAGATCAGGATGTCGGACGGATCGCCGTCGGTCTGCAGCCGCGGGTCGGAGTTCGGCAACGACACGCGCCCGTCGTACCGGCCGATCGTCGTGCCGGGCAACAGGCTCGTGCCGAACGGATTCGCGTTGAAGTAGCCGCGCAGTGCCTGCTGCGTGAGGCTCGACGGGATCGACCACAGCCTGAGCGTCGCATCGCTCGGGAACACCGGCGTGCCGAGCGCATCCGGAATGCCGAGCTGGCTCAACACCCACGAC
This sequence comes from Burkholderia sp. MSMB1459WGS, assembly GCF_001534535.1. Lineage (NCBI taxonomy): Bacteria > Pseudomonadati > Pseudomonadota > Betaproteobacteria > Burkholderiales > Burkholderiaceae > Burkholderia > Burkholderia sp. MSMB1459WGS. The sequence continues at coordinate 67,102 of NZ_LPMU01000052.1, read as the reverse complement.
TGCGAGTACTTCTGCAGCTGGCTGTAGATCAGCGTCGTGAACAATTCCATCTGCAGTGCGTACAGATCCTGGTTCACCGGCGCCGGCGAGACCTGGTTGAAGTACGCCGCGACCGCCGCGTAGCCGGGCAGATAGCCGGCCACCGTGTCGGTGTCGAGCAGCAGCCCTTCGGTCGACTGCGTGATCGCCACCGCTTCCACCGCATCCGCGAAGTAGTTCAGGATCGACGACTGCAGCACGATGCCCGTCAGGTGAACGCCGGCCGATTCGAGCGCGAGCGCGAGCATGTCGGTGCGCGGCGTGCCGTACGATTCGCCGTACAGGTAGATCGGCGACGTGCCGCGGCCGTTGACGTTCAGGTAGCGCTGGATGAAGTCGCGCATGATGTTCACGTCCGCGTCGGAACCCCAGTACTTCTGGTTGGTGTTCGGCAACACGGCTTCCGACAGCCCGGTGCCGGGTGGGTCGATGAACACGAGGTCGGTGGTGTCGATCAGGCTCTCCGCATTGTCGACGAGCGGATAGTTCGGCCAGTTGTTGCCGAACAGCGGATCGGGCGTGGCCACGCGGGTCGGCGCGAACGAGCCGAGCCGCAGCCAGATCGACGACGAGCCGGGCCCGCCGTTATAGACGAACGTGACCGGGCGCGGCTTGCCGTTCGTGCTGGGCGCCGTGTACGCGACATACGACATCGACGCTTCCGCGTTGCCGTTCGCGTCCTGCGCGGTCAGGTGGCCGGTGGTCGTCGTGTAGTCGATCGTCTTGCCGCCGCCCTTCCACTGGTAATGCATGACGGCCGCTTTCTCGGCCACCTGCGACGGCGCGAGGCCGTCGGTCGCGTTCATCGAATACGCGACCGGGTCGACGTACGGCTGGTTGGCCGCCGGCGCCTGGGTGCCGGCCGCCTGCGCGCTGGCCTGCTGGCTCGCGGTGGCCTGTGCGAGGCTCGACGCGCCGACGGACGACGAATCGTCGCCGCCGCATGCCGCGAGCGCCAGTGTCATGGCGGTCAATGCGCCTAGCCCGCCCAGCCGGCCGCGACGAACGCGGCGGCTACCGGTACTGCTCCTGTCTGGTTTCATCTCTGCCCTTTGATTTCGGATACCGCGTCACAAAGGCCGCCGACGCCCGCGAAACGCGCAGGCTTGCCCGCCACTCGCGTTGCACGGTCGGCAATCGGCGGTTGGATGGGACTTCTAAGAGACTGAACTTGATACAGACACAGCAAACTGCCGGCGAGAATGATGCCAGGACACGCCCCCTGCAGTTTGGACCACTTTTGTATTACTGAAATTTACGACATGACAAAAATAGGCGGTGCTGCGCCGCGTTGTCAAAGATCATTCGGATATTAAAAATCCCGCAATGATGCGAAGGGCGGACAGTGTCTGGAATTTGAAAGAAAACGGGATTATTCATGCAAGGTGCGCTTCATCGGCAATGCCGCGCCGAATATTTTACTTTTCCCGCACAACGTAGAAGCCTTTCCCGTATTGGCGCAGCGCATTCAAAGCCTTCGGATCGACAGGACCATTCTTTCATTTTTATTATCACCGGATCGATCGGGACGGTGCAGCGACATGCGCACGTCATTCGATAATTCGATTCGCTTCAATCGCGCTTCAATTGCAGAAACGATGTGCACTGCGTCATCCATAAAATACCGGTTCGATTGATTTTTCGCGGCATTATTTACCCGGTATTCGAACGGCTTTCCCGGACAGGCGCGGCGCACGGCATTGCCGCGCGTCGCGCCTGTCGCAGGAACTCAAACCACCATTACTTCCCGCCGCCCGGCAACGCGATATCGATCAGCACCGGATCGTGATCCGACGAGCGATATGCATCCGGCGCGTAGAACGTCTTCTGCTGCTCGGCCGACTTGTACGCGAGCGTGTACTGCAGCGCGACCGGCTCGTCCGCGTTGATGTGCCATTCGTGCACGGCCTTCACGTGCGACGCGAGCGGCAGCGTCGCGAGCGCGTGGTCGAGATAGCCGGCTTCGCCGTTATACACGTAGCTGTACGCGTTCGCGCCGATCCAGCGCGCGACGAGGTTGCGGTAACCGCGCGATTCGAGCGTGCGGATCGGATCTTCGTACGTGTAGCTGTTGAAGTCGCCGATCAGCAGCACGCCCTGGCTCTGGACGCCCGTCGGGTTGCCGGCCAGCCAGTCGGCGACTTTCGCCGCCGCGCGCGTGCGCGTCGGGTTCCAGCAGCCCTGGCCATCGCCCTGGTCGAGATCGTCGTTCGCGGCGTCCGGGCAGTTCTTCGACTTCAGGTGGTTCACGGCCACCGTCAGCGCCTGCTTGTTGCCGCTGATCAGCCGGAACGACTGCGCGAGCGGCTGACGGTTCTTGTCGTCGATCGCGAGCGTCGCCGCGCGGCCGACCGGTTCGACCTTGCGGCTGTCGTAGATCATCGCGACCGCGATCGCGTCGCCGCCGAGCCGCGACGTGCCCGGATCGACCACGCGCCAGTGGTTGCCGAGCTTCGCCGCGAGCTGGCGCACCGCGCTCAGTTCGCCGTAACCGTTGTTCTGGATTTCCATCAGGCCGATCACGTCGGCGTCAATCGCCTTCAGCGCGCTGACGATCTTCGCTTCCTGGCGCTGGAACTCCTGGAAGGTCTTCGCGCCGCGATTGTTCGGATCGTCGAAGCCGCCGCCGAGACCGTTGCCGTTGAAGTAGTTCAGCACGTTGAACGACGCGACGCGCAGGTTCGATTTCGGATCGCGCGCCGGCGCGTTCGTGCGCGGGTTCGCACGTGCGTCGAACGCCGGCACGGCCGCGCCGGGCAGCGGCTGCACGCGCCATGCGCCGTAACGCACCTCGAGCACGCCTTCGACGTCGCGCACGGTGTAGCCCGCGCGCAGCGTGTTCGCGGCCGACAGGCCCGGCGCCGGGTACGGCACGGTCGCGGGATTCTGCTTGTTCGAGCCGTCGTCGAGGATCAGGCGGTTGCGCGCGTTCGCGTCGATCTGCGTCTGCGCCTGCGCGGGCGGCACGACGCTCGTCGGCGTGCGCAGGCGGCCGTTGCTGAGCATCACGCTGCCGTAACGGCCGAGTTCGTAGTTGTCGGTGACGCTCAGCGTCTGCGGCAGGCGCACGAGCATTCCTTCGTACGCGGCGAACGCGTTCGGGCTGTCGACCGGCAGCGTAAGCGTCGCAGGCGTGACCGTCTGGCCGTTCGCGCACACCGCGATCGGGCCCGACAGCGTGAGCTGCGTCTGCCCGTACTTCTCCTCGATCTTGCCCGTCACGTGCACGAGATCGCCGGCCTTCGCGCGCGCTTTCGGCGCATAGACGAACAGGCCTTCGGACACACCCGGCTGGTTACGGCGCTGCGCATCGGCCTGCTGGACGAAGAAGCCGCCGAAGCCGTCCGTGCCGCCAAAATCGGCGGTGACGACGGCTTCGATCGACGCGTTCTGACCGGCGAGCGGCGACGGTGCGCCCAGCCCCTGGATCTCCGCGATCGGCGTCGTGCTGCCGCCGCAGTTCGGGCTGACGGGCGCGGCGAATACCGGCGCGGCGAGCGTCGGGAGCAGCAATAGCGGGGCAAACAGGCGGATTGTCGAGCGCATGGCGGGAATCCCGGTTGTGAGGGTGACGAAAGCTTAGCGGCGCTCAATGACAGTTTCCGGTAATCGGAAGACAGGCCGATGTAATCGCCGTCATCACGCCGCTTTCGCCCTGCGTCGCCCGGTCGAGTCCCGACAAGGCAGCCGATCTTCCGACGAAAACCCGCCGCGCTAGACCGTCCCCGGCAGCGCGCTCGACACGAGCACGGCCGCCGCCATCAGCACGCCGCCGAGCACGACCGCCTCGATCCGCAGCACCGCGCCGAACTGCTTCGACGCGCGTGCCGGCATCGCGGCGGCCGGGTCCTTCAACGCGTCCAGCAGCTTCGGCATCCCGAAGAAGCGGTTGTGCCCGCCGAGCATCGCGGCAAGCAGCACGAGCGCGAGCTTCAGCAGCAGGATCTGCCCGTACGTCGATGCGAGCAGGTTGGCGGGCGTGGCGACGCCGCGCCAGCCGTTGTATGCGCCGGTCGCGAACAGCACGATCAACGCGCGGGTCGACGCATGGGACAGCGACTGCACGAACGCCGCGCCCGTCATGCGCTCGCTCGCCGGCATGCGGGCGAGCCGCGGCATCAGGCCGAACGCCGTCACGAGCACGAGCCCGACCCACGCGCTGATCGCCAGCAGATGCAGCCAGTCGACCCACACCGGCACGCTGAACAGCCCGGCGTCCACCGGATGGCCGCCGTTGCTGCGCGCCAGCGCGACAGCGGCAAGCGCGGCCATCATCGCGAACGGAAACCGCGTGTCGTTCGCGCGCCCGACGAACGACAGCAGCACGACGACGAGCATGAACACCGTGCCGGCCAGCCACGCATGACCGAACCCGGTGCGCGCAAGCATCGAACACACCGCCGGCCCCGCGTCGAGCAGCGGCACTTCGCTCATCAGCGCGCAGTGCGCCCAGAACGCGGTGACGCTCGCGAGCAGCGATACGACGGATGCGATGCGCAGCGTCGCGACGAGCCGCCGGCCGACGTCGTGCTGCCATGCGGACGCGCCGCGCGCGAGCCAGCGGCGACCGAGCACCGCACCGACGGCCACCGCGAACCCGGCGTTCTGGATCGCCACCGCCACGAGCCGCAACAGGCCGACGATGCCGTCGTTCATTCCTTCACCCGGAACGTATAGGTGCCCTTCGTGCGATGCGCATCGGCCGTCATCGCCGCCCACTGCACGGTGTACATGCCTGCTGCCAGCTTCGGCATCGCGACGGTCATCACGCGCGGGTTCGATGCATCGACCTTCGCCTTGTCCTGCGTGACGGCGTTGCCGCTCGCATCCGACACCTTCACCGAGCTGAACGCCGGTTCGAGGTCTTCGTTGAACGTGAGCCGCACCGTATCGGGCGCCGCGTCGACCGTGCCGCCGGCCGCCGGTGCGGCGCTTTCCAGCTTGCCGTGCGCCGACGCCGCGACCGGTGCGACCGCAAGGATGGCGGCAGCCGCGGTGAAACCGGCCAGCCGCTTGCATGTCGAGATCGTCATGTTCGCGCTCCGCGTCACGGCTTCTTCAGTTCGACGACGGTCAGCGCGCCGTCCACGTCCTCGGCGACGAAGTCGACCGTATCGCCCGCCTTCACTTGCGACAGCATCGCCGGGTCCTTCACCTTGAATACCATCGTCATCGCGTCCATCCCGAGGTTCTCCAGCGGGCCGTGCTTGATCGTCAGCTTGCCGGCCGCCGTGTCGACCTTGCGGATCTCGCCGTGCGACATGCGCGACGCCGCCGCAACGCCCTGCTTCGCGCCGTCGCTCATGTCCATGCCGGCCATGTCGCCGGCGGCGTACGACGCAGCGGAGAACGCCAGCGCGCAACCCGTCGCCATCAAAACCAGTCCCTTCTTCATCGTGTCGACTCCCGTGTGAGTGAATGGAAACCGGCGGCCGCATCGGCGTGGCCGCCGCGTGCTGCTTCAACCGTCCGGCATTTCGCCGGTGTATTCGTATGCGACGGTGCCCTTCGGATGCCGGAACCAGCCCGGATCGCGATAGTCGTTGCGGCCGAGCCCGTGCCGCACCTTGAGCACCGTGAACATGCCGCCCATTTCCAGCGGCCCGAACGGGCCCGTGCCGGTCATCATCGGCAGCGTGTTGTCGGGCAGCGGCATCTCCATGCCGCCCATCGCGCCGCCCGTGCTGCCCATCGCCATGTAGTCGGGCACGAGCTTGCCGATCCGCTTCGCGAGATCCTTCTGCGGTACGCCGATCAGGTTCGGCACCTGGTGGCCCATCGCATTCATCGTGTGGTGCGACTTGTGGCAATGGAACGCCCAGTCGCCCGGGCGATCGGCGGTGAACTCGATCGCGCGCATCTGGCCCACCGCGACATCGGCCGTCACTTCCGGCCAGCGCGCGGCCGGCGGAATCCAGCCGCCGTCGGTGCCCGCGACCTCGAAGCTGTAGCCGTGCAGGTGGATCGGGTGATTCGTCATCGTCAGGTTGCCGAAACGAATCCGCACGCGGTCGCCGGCGCGCACCGGCAGCGGGTCGATGCCCGGGAACACGCGCGAGTTGAAGGTCCACATGTTGAAGTCGGTCATCTCGTTCACGCGTGGCGTGTAGCTGCCCGGATCGATGTCGTACGCGGCGAGCAGGAACACGAAATCGCGATCGACCGGCATCGTGCCGCGGTCCTTCGGATGCACGATGAACATGCCCATCATCCCCATTGCCATCTGCACCATCTCGTCGGCGTGCGGGTGATACATGAACGTGCCGTGCGCTTCGAGCTGGAACTCGTAGACGAAGGTCTTGCCGGGCGGGATATGCGGCTGCGTCAGGCCGCCCACGCCGTCCATCCCGTTCGGCAGCCGCAGCCCGTGCCAGTGGATCGTCGTGTGCTCGGGCAGCCGGTTGGTCACGAAGATGCGGACCTTGTCGCCTTCGACGGCCTCGATCGTCGGGCCCGGCGACTGCCCGTTGTAACCCCACAGGTTCGCGTTCATGCCGGGCGCCATCTCGCGCACGACGGGCTCGGCCGTCAGGTGGAATTCCTTCCAGCCGTTCTTCATCCGCCACGGCAGCGACCAGCCGTTCAGCGTCGCGACGGGCGTATACGGGCGGCCGTTGGGCGGCACGAGCGGCGGCTGCGTGCCGGTCTTCGCCATCGTCGGCGCTTCGGGCAGGGATGCGGCGCCGGCCTTGCCGACCATCGCCGCACCGAGCAGCGCGGCGCCCGAGCCGCTGAGAAATTGTCGACGGGACACCATGTCAATGACCTTCCGGATGCGGTTGCGTCGCGGGCGCCGACGGCGCCGCGGGCGTGGATGCCGGCTGCGGCGCAGCGTCGGCGGCTGGGGTGGATTCAGATGCCGAATGGGCGGAATGCGTCGCGCCCGGCGACGGCAACCGGCCGCCGACGGCCATCTGCAGATCGGTTTCGGCGAGCCAGTAGTCCTTCAGCGCGTCGATGTAGCCGTTGACCGCGCCGACCTGTTCGCGCGCATCGGCCAGCAGCTCGAATACGCTCGCGAGCATCCCGTTGTAGCGCAGCAGCAGTTCGTCGGAGATCGTCTTGCGCAGCGGCACGACTTCGTCGCGATAGTGCGTCGCGACGTCGTAACTCGTCACGTACGCCGCGTACGATTCGCGTACTTCGGAGCGCGCATCGATGGCCGTTTTCGCGAGCCGGTTCGCCGACTGCATGTAGATGGCCTCGGCGCGCGCGACCTTGGCGCCGCCCCAGTCGAACAGCGGAATCTCGACGCCGATCTCGTAGCCGTGCTCGTGGCCCTTGCCGGTTTCGTAGTCGTTCACGTAGCCGAGCTCGACCACATTGACGAAGCGCGTGGCCTTGCTCAGGCCGAGCGACGACGCGACACCCTGCGTCTGCAGCTTCGCCGCCTGGATGTCGAGGCGGTTGCTCATCGCGAAACGTTCGAGATCGTGCAGGTCCGGGCGCGCCTTCGGCACATCCGGCAAGCGCTCGGGCAGCGCGTACCGCGTGCGCTCGCCCCACAGCCCCATCGCACGCGTGAGCTTCTCGCGTGCGGCGACGGCCCGCTGGCGCGCCTTCGCGTGCTGCGCGACCGCATCGGCATGAAACGCCTGTTCGCGGGCGTAGTCGAGCCGGCTGAAGTTGCCGGCCTGCCGCATGCGCAACGCCAGTTCGGCGGCCGCGCTCGCGGCGTCGCGCACCTGCTGCGCATAGTTCGCGGCCTGCTCGGCGGCGACGGCCTCGACATACGCGCGGCGCGCCTCGGCCGCGACCTTCAGCATCGCATCGGCCGTTTCCAGCTTGGTCTGCTCGAAACGGCGGCGCTCGATCTTCGTTGCAAGCGGCATCGTCAGCAGCGCGAACACGTTCGCCGAGAACGTGCGGCCGAGCGTCAGCTCGCCGTCGCCGGCACGCGTGCGGCTGAATGCGAAGCGCGGGTTCGGCAGCCGGCCCGCCTGGACGAGATCGGCCTCCGACAGCCCAAGCTCCGCGTACGACGCTTGCAAGCCTCGGTTGTTCAGCAGCGCGACCTGCACCGCGTCGTCGATCGACAGCGGCTTGCCGAGCAGTTCCTTCGTCCGCCGGTCGACGGCTTCGCGGTCGGCGTCGGTCCTGACCACCACCGCGTCCTTGCCGATGCGTTCCGATGCGGCGGACGACACGGCGTCGAACCCGCCGTCCTTCGAAAACGTCGTGCAGCCCGCGAGGAACGCCAGCGCGACTGCGGCCACACCGATCCTCGGCGATATCGCGAACGTCGTCATCGCGCGGCCCCTCCGTGCGTCGAATGGGCGGCGCCGTGGCCGGCCGCGCCGCCGGTCGTGCGTGCTTTCGCGGGCCGCTCCGTCACGTCCCGGTTCAGTTGCTGCCAGCCCGGGCCTGCGTCGTCCCGATACGGCCGGTAGCCGTCGAACGCGGACGTCACGGTGACGTCCGGCACCGACGCGGCGGCGTCCGCCGGATCGGGCAACGGGGTTTGCGCGGGCGCGAGCGTCGGCACGAGGGCCGCCGCGCCCAATAGCGCCGCAATGATCAATCGCATGAACATGTCTCGTCGTAAGTCGTCCGGCGCGCCCGATACGGCGCCCGGTGCAAATGGCGGATCGCGGCGCGTCGGCCGCGGGCAGGGACTAGGCGGGCATCCGGCGCGGCGGCCGGTCGATGCCGCCGGTCAGGAACGACACGCCCCCGGCCGAAGGCGGCGGCGCGACGATCGTGACGCCGACGCTCGCCGGGGCGGGCACCGCGAGCGCCCCCGACATGCCCGTGCCGAAGCAGCAGGACACGCACGCGGCACACGACGGCGCGTGCCGCGCGTGCTCGTCGCGATCGCGATGACCGTCCTGCGCGGCCGGCATCGCGTGCGACGCGTTGTCCCCATGCCGCGCAGCGGCGCCCGAGCACGGCATCGAAACAGCCGCGAACGACTGGATCGGCAGGCTCAGCGCGAGCAATACGACGACGAGGAAGGTGCGCCAGTACGACATGGAGCGAAATCGGGCAGACAGCGATCGTTCGGGCCGTCGCGGCGCCGTGACGGCGCGCGCCGGGGACAAGACGACCGCAGCTTATCGCCGCCGCGGTGACGACGACATGGCCGAAACATGACCGGCTTTTCATGACAATTCCGTCATCCGCCGGTCATCCTGCGCGCACGCGCGATGCCGTACGCTCCGGCGTTACACTGACCGGCTGGAATCACGGACAGCCTGCCCGACCATGCGGATACTGATAGTCGAAGACGAACCCAAGATGGCGTCATACCTCCGGAAGGGGTTGACGGAGGCGAGCTACACGGTCGACGTCGCGGAAAACGGCAAGGACGGGCTGTTTCTCGCCTTGCACGAGGATTTCGACCTCGTCGTGCTCGACGTGATGCTGCCGGAGCTGGACGGCTTCGAGGTGCTCAGGCGGCTGCGCGCGCAGAAGCAGACCCCCGTGCTGCTGCTCACGGCCCGCGAGGCGATCGAGGACAAGGTCGCCGGGCTCGAACTCGGCGCCGACGATTACCTGCTCAAGCCGTTCGCGTATGCCGAATTCCTGGCGCGCATCCGCTCGCTGCTGCGGCGCGCGCCGCGCAACGTGCGCGACGTCCTGCACGTCGCCGATCTCGAGATCGACCTGCTCAAGCGCCGCGTGCGGCGCGCCGACACCCGCATCGACCTGACCGCGCAGGAATTCGCGCTACTGCAACTGCTCGCGGAACGCGAAGGCGAGGTGCTGACGCGCACCTTCATCACGTCGCAGATCTGGGACATGAATTTCGACAGCGACACGAACGTCGTCGATGCGGCAATCAAGCGCCTGCGCGCGAAGGTCGACAACGCGTACGAGAAGAAACTGATCCACACGATTCGCGGCATGGGCTACGTGCTCGAGGATCGTTCGTGACCGCGCGCCCCGCGCCGTATTCGCTGCTGCGACGCCTGACGCTCGCGTTCGCCGCCGTCGCGGCGCTCGTGTTCGCGCTGACCGGCGCGTATCTCTATCGTTCGCTGTCCGCCGAACTGACGCGGCGCGACGACATCGAGATCGCCGCCAAGCTCAACCAGTTCCTGCAACTCGCACGCACCAGCGGCTCGACGGCCGCGCTGCGCGCCGATCCCGCCGTGTTCCATGACGTGCTGCTGTCGCATCCGGGCGTCTATCTCGGCATCTACGACGCGCAACGTCATCCGCTCGTCGAGCATTCCGACGAAGCCGGCAATACGCTCGCGTCGGTGATCGCTGCGCCGCATCCGGCTGGCAGCGCCGGCAGCCCGTTCACGTGCGCGCCGCCCGGCATCGGCACGTCGCGCTGCGTGCATGCACGCGAAACGCTGCCGTCCGGCGAAGCGATCCAGGTCGCGCTCGCGCGCACCGCAACCGATCGCCAGTCGCTACTCGAAAGCTATCGCGTCGACATCTGGCTCGCGGCGGCCGTCGGCGCGCTGCTGGTCGGCGCGCTCGGCTACGCGGTCGCGTCGCGCGGCCTGCGCCCGGTCGAAAGCCTCGGCCGGCAGACGTCGCGCATCGAAGCGCACAACCTGAACGCACGCCTCGACGCGCGCGGCGGCCCGGTCGAACTGCGCGAGCTCGCCACGTCGGTGAACCGGATGCTCGACCGCCTCGAACGCGCGTTCGTGCGACTGTCGCAATTCTCGTCCGATCTCGCGCACGACATGCGCACGCCGCTCGCGAACGTGATCAGCTCGTCGCAGATCACGCTATCGCGCGCCCGCACCGCCGACGAATACGAAGCGCTGATCGGATCGAACATCGAGGAATGCGAACGACTGCAGCGGATGATCGAGAACATGCTGTTTCTCGCCCGTACCGACAATGCGCGGCAGCACCTGAAGACCGCCGAACTCGACGCGGGCGGCGAACTGCGCCGGCTCGCGTCGTACTTCCAGGCGTTGGCCGACGAGGCCGGCGTGCGCATCGACGTGCATGGCGAAGCGCCGGTCGTCGCGGACGCCACGCTGTTCCGGCGCGCGGTGAGCAACCTCGCGTCGAATGCGCTCGAACACGCGGAAGCTGCGTCGACGATCGAGCTGGCCGTGTCCGTACAAGGCGGTTACGCGGTCGTCGAAGTCACGAATCGCGGCGCCGCGATTCCGCCCGAACAGGTCGAGCGGATCTTCGAGCGCTTCTACCGGATCGATTCGTCGCGGCACGGCGCGGCGCGCAACGCGGGGCTCGGGCTCGCGATCGTGAAATCGATCATGGAACTGCATCGCGGCAAGGTGGAGGTCGCGAGCCGCGACGGTCACACGACGTTCGCGCTCTACTTTCCGCGCGGCACGGACGGTTAGCCCGCGCCTCTCCGCGTTCGGCGCTAACGATCCTGCACCGCGCCGAACGACGTGCGAACACGCACGAGCAGCACGATGGTCGCCGCGCTGAACGCGGCGCCCGCGTAGAACGTGGCAGCGGCGCCGACCCGGTCCCACAGGACACCCGCGACGACGCTCGATACGAGCGTCACGATGCCGTTGATCAGGTTGAATACGCCGAACGCCGTCCCTCTCAATTCGGCCGGCGCGGCATGCGCGACCATCGTCGCGAGCAGCCCTTGCGTCATCCCCATGTGGAGGCCCCATAGCGCGACGCCGACGAGCACGGTCGGCCAGTACGCGCCGTGTGCCAACACGATATCGGCGGCAATCAGCAGGACGAGCCCGACCACCATCAGTTTCGTGTGGCTCGTCGTATCGGCGAGCTTGCCGAACGGGTAAGCGGACAACGCGTATACGACGTTCATCGCGACCATCACGAGCGGCACGAGTGCGACGGGCACGCCGCTGCCCATCGCGCGCAGCACCAGAAACGCCTCGCTGAAACGCGCCAGCGCGAACACGCCGCCGACGGCCGCCACCCACCAGTAGCGGGCGCCGAGTCGAGCGACGATCTCGCGGCGGATCGGGTTCACGCGCCGCTCGCCCGGCGCATGCGCCGGCTCGTCGATGCCGAACGCGAGCAGCGCCACGGCCAGCACGCCGGGAATCACGGCCAGCCAGAATGCGAGGCGGAAATCGTCGCGCCACGCCAGCATGATGACGACGGCCAGCAGCGGCCCGAGGAACGCCCCCACCGTGTCGAGCGACTGGCGCAACCCGTACGCGGCGCCGCGCAGGTGAACGGGCGTGACGTCGGCGACGAGCGCATCGCGCGGCGCGCCGCGAATCCCCTTGCCGACGCGGTCGACGATCCGCGCGGTCACGACGACGCCGATCGTCGGCGCGATCGCGAACAGCGGCTTGCTGAGCGCGCCGAGCGCGTAGCCGGTCACCGCGAGCCATTTGCGATTGCGCAGGTAGTCGCTCAGCGTGCCGGAGAACACCTTGACGACCGGCGACGTCGCCTCGGCGATCCCCTCGATCAGGCCGATCGCCGTCGCGCTCGCGCCAAGCCCCGTCATCAGGAACATCGGCAACAGGCTGTGGATGATTTCGGACGACACGTCCATCAGCAGGCTGACACAGCCGAGCACCCACACGCTGCGCGGAATCTGGCGAAGAATGCCGGTCGACGAGTCGGTCTGCATGGGTCGCTCCCGGTTCAGGAATCCCGATACTGGATGCCAGCGATACTACCGCAGGCCGGTGACGCCGATCGCCGGCTTCGGCAGCGCGTGCGCCCTCGCTATTGCGCGTCGTCGCGCCGGAGTTTCGCCTGCCGGCGCGTACGGTCGTTGAGTATCTGGTGGCGGCGATGGTCGGTCAGCTTCTTCCAGTCGCGCGCCTCGTCGCGCGTGCGCAGGCAGCCGACACAAAAACCCGTGCGGCCGTCGAATGCGCACAGGTCGATACACGGCGATTTCACGGCCACGATCAGGCCGCCTTCGCAGGCGTCGTCACTTCGACGGTCACGTGCGACACGCCGTCGAAGCGCGCGACCAACGCATGGTAGAAACGTGCATCGCGTGCGGCGTCGCCCGATTCGACCGACACGATCGCGCTCATGTGCCCGGGGCCGACGCGCCACACGTGGAGATCGTTGACCTTGTCGCCAAGCGCCTCGATCGCGCGGCGGACGTTGTCCGTCAGCTTGCGATCGACGTTGACGTCGAGCAGGACACCGCCCGTATCGCGTATCAGCCCGTACGCCCAGTTGGCGATCACCAGCGCGCCGACGATGCCTGCAAGCGGGTCCATCCAGACCCATCCGAACGCGCGCGCAAGCAGCAGGCCGACGATCGCCAGCACCGACACGGCCGCGTCGGCGATCACGTGAACGTAGGCCGACCGGATGTTGTGGTCACGATGCGCAGCCGGGTGCGAAGCGTGACCATGATGCGCGTGGTGCGCGTCGTCATGGTCATGGTCGTGGTCGTGGTCGTGGTCGTGGTCGTGCGGATGATCGTGACCATGACGATGCCCGTGATGGTGATCGCCGCTCAGCAGCCACACGCTGGCGAGGTTCACGGCGAGCCCCAGCACGGCGATCGGAATCGCTTCGTCGAAGCGAATCGGCACCGGCGCCAGCAGCCGCGCGATCGCCTCATAGCCGATCAGCAACGCAATCATCGCCAGCACGATCGCGCTCGTGAAACCGGCCAGGTCGCCGAGCTTGCCGGTGCCGAACACGAAGCGCGGATCGTCGGCGTACCGGCGCGCATAGGTATAGGCCAGCGCCGCGATCAGCATCGCGCCCGCGTGCGTCGACATGTGCAGCCCGTCGGCGACGAGCGCGAGCGAACCGAACAGCGTGCCGCCGACGATCTCGGCGATCATCATCGCCGAGCACAGGCCGATGACCATCCACGTCTTCCGCTCGTTCTGCGCATGGGCGGTGCCCAGAAACGCGTGACTGTGCACGCCGCCGGTCGCCGGGCTCTTGAATTCGTTCATGTTCCGATCCGCTTACTTGAAATAGCTGTGCACGACATCGATGAGCTGCTCGGTCGCGCTGCCTTCGTGTGCGTCGGGCGTGTCCGCATCGACGAGATGCGACCGGATGTGGTCCTCCAGCACGACGGCCAGCAGGCCGTTCATCGCGCCGCGGCAGCTCGTGATCAGTTGCAGCACGTCGTTGCAGCCGCGCTCGTCTTCCAGCGCCCGCTCGATCGCTTCGACCTGTCCCTTGATACGGCGCACGCGGTTCAGCAGCTTCTGTTTTTCGCGAACGGTATGACTCATCGATGGCTCCTGTATAGGGTAGGGGAGTATATCTCCTAAAGGCAGCCCCTATAAGATGGAGGGGTATCTTTTTCGAGACGAAGGCTTGTCGAAAGAAAACCGCTCGGCTAGACTGCTTTCCGTCTTTGGGGAGTAGCCTGCTTTCCGTCCCCCGGAAAGCGAACGCGTCAACACACTCGGCCTGCGGCCGTGGCGCGTTCGGCCGATCGGCTTGGCGAGACCATCGGCACATCGCGTCGTTCCTGGTCGGACGGCGGCGGATGTGCCATGGTTCGTCAGCGTCCGACCACGGAGTCCCCATGTTCCTCCCCGTTCGCTTCCCTCACGCCACCGCTGCCTGCGGAGGTGCCGCATGACCTTCATGTTTGTCGAACTGGCGTTCATGCTGGTCGTCATCCTTGTCGCGGCCGAGGTCTTCACCAATGCGCTCGAACATCTCGGCGAACGCCTGAAGATTTCCGAAGGCGTGACCGGCTCGCTGTTCGCGGCCGTCGGCACCGCGCTGCCCGAAACGATGGTGCCGCTGCTCGCGCTGGCCGGCGGCACGTCGAACCAGGCCGTGAACGAGGAGATCGGCGTCGGCGCGATTCTCGGCGCGCCGCTGATGCTGGTGACGCTCACCACGTTCCTGATGACGCTCGCCGTGATCCGCTCGCGCGGGCTGCGCGGCACGATCGCACCCGAACGCACGGGCTTCGTGCGCGACATGAACACCTTCCTCGCCGCGTTCTCGCTGGCAACCGTCGCGATGTTCGTTCCGCATCACAACTGGGCCGTGCGCGCGCTGCTCGCCGCGATGCTGGTCGGCCTCTACGCGATGTACGTCGCGATGACGTTCCGCGCGTCGACCGGGCTCGTCGATGCCGGGCACGGCACCGAGGCGCCGCACGCGATGTTCCTGTCGCGCGTCGGCCTGCCGACCAACCTGGCGACGATCGTGCTGCAACTGCTGATCGGCGTCGCGCTGCTGGTCGGCGGGGCGAAGGGCTTCATTCACGGCGTGGAAGGCGTATCGCACGTGCTCGGCGTGTCGGCGCTGCTGCTGTCGCTGATCATCGTGCCGATCGCGACGGAACTGCCCGAGAAGGTCAATAGCGTGCTGTGGATCCGCCGCGGGAAGGACACGCTCGCGTTCGGCAACATCACCGGCGCGATGGTGTTCCAGGGCACGCTGCTGCCGGCGATCGGCATCATGCTGACGCCGTGGGAGCCGCGCCCCGAAGTGCTGACCGGCGTGATCATCACGCTCGCGGCCGCGGCCTGGCTGCGCGTCAACGCGCACACGCGCGGGCTCGCGACCTGGGCGTTGCTCGCGAACGGCGCCGGTTATGCCGGGTATCTGGCGTTGACGCTGGCGCGCTGAACGCGTCAGGCCGCGTTCGGCCGTGCATCGGCCTGCAACGCCTGCTGCACGGCCGGCCGCTCGCGCACCCGCTCGTACCATGCGCGCAGATGCGCATGCCGGCTCAGGTCGATATCCGCGTGGTACACCGAGCGCATCCAGTCCGCCTTGCCCCAACCGGTCAGCGCGAACAGGTACGCATCGGCGACCGTGAACGTGTCGCCGGTAACGAACGTCCTGCCGTCGAGCTGGCGGTCGATCCATGCGAAGCGGCCGTCGAGCTTCTGCCGCACGGGCTCCACGTACTTCCCCGCCTGCACCGCATACAGCAGCGGGATGAAGCCCTTGTGGATCTCGGTGGCGAGAAAGTTGAGCCATTCCATCAGCCGGTAGCGCGCGAGCGTGCCGTAAGCGGGCGCAAGCGCGGCTTCCGGGCGCTGGTCGGCGAGATACTGGGCGATCACCGGCCCTTCGCGCAGCATCGTGCCGTCGTCGAGTTCGAGCAGCGGCACGTAGCCGAGTTCGGTCACGTCGTAGTAGTTGCGGCCGTCTTCGACGACATGCTTGCGCGCGTCGACCTTGACGATCTCGGCGTCGAATCCGCCTTCGCGCAGCACGATGCAGATCGCCTGCGAACAGCTGCCGGGAGCGTGATAGAGCTTCATGCGGTTCCTTGGTGAGTGGTCCATGTATCGATTCGCCGCGACGCGGGCGCTAATATCTCGCATCGGCGCAGCGCCGGGAAGACGGCAGTCGTTTGTGCCGTAGTCACAAAAAATTTACCGACCAGGATTCGGCACGATGAAAACGAGTGCGACAGGATGTTCCGTTGAAGAAGCGATGCGCCTGCTCGGCGGCCGCTGGCGGCTGCTGCTGGTGTCGTATCTGCTCGACGGGCCGCGCCGCTTCAGCGACCTGCGGCGCAACATGCCGGGCATCTCGCAGCGCATGCTGACGCTCGACCTGCGCGCGCTGGAAGACGCGGGGCTCGTGCGGCGGACCGTCTATCCGGAAGTGCCGGTGCGCGTCGAGTACGATCTCACCGCGGACGGCGACCGGCTGCGGCCGGTGGTCGACGTCATGCGCGAATTCGGGCTGTGGCTGAAGGCGCGCGACGCGCACGCCGATGCGATGCCCGGCGGCGCGGCTGCGGTCGACACGACGACGCACGCTCGCACTCATACCTAACCCTTCGGCAGGAACTTCGTTCATGGAACTTCACGCTACCGTCGGCGCGGCCACGTCCGACCTCGACGACGACGAAAGCTTCGCCAACATCTACTGCCACGATGCGGAGCAGGACTATTGCTTCGCGCTGTCGCGCTTTCCGGACGACACGCTGATCGAAGTGATGGTGCGCGACCAGTTGAACCTGCGCGTCAAGGATCTGTCGGTCCGGCTGACGGACGACACGATCGACGTCGAGATCGAGCCGGGCATCGCCGCACGTCTCGACGGCCACACGCGTTACGTGATTCATCTCGCGCCAGGCCAATACGATCCGGTTACGCTGCGCGCCGCGTTGAAGGAAATCTTCGTCGGCAAGAACGGCTATCGCGACGACGGCACGCGCGGCTGAACGGTCGCCTGGCCGCTCTCGTTCGTGACGACGCCGACACACGCCTGCCGGCGTCCGTTCCCACATATTGAGCGTCAAACGTCCCATTAATAGGGATGCCTGCCCAAATGTTGACGCACGCCGCACCACGGTTCTAACGTTCGCCCCAACGCCATTCGATTCGGCCGCCTCGTTCGCGAGCGCCGGCCGGCGCATAGAACACAGGAGACGACCGTGGCCCAATCCGCGTCACGCACCCATGCCACCCCGAACGCGCGGCCGTCCGCGCACACCGGCGCCTCATCCGAATCCGCCGCCCGCGCAACCGTGGGCGCGGCTCCCACCGCGCCGCCGAGCCGCAAGCGGCTGCTGATCCTCGCGCTGCTGTTCGTCACCGTCGTGATCAACTATCTCGACCGCAGCAACCTGTCGATCGCGGCGCCCGAGCTGTTCAAGGCGCTGAACATCGATCCGGTCCGCGCGGGCCTCGTGTTCTCCGCGTTCGGCTGGACCTATGCGCTGATGCAGATTCCGGGCGGCTGGCTCGTCGACAAGGTGTCGCCGCGCGTACTGTATGCGGGTGCGCTCGCGCTGTGGTCCGCCGCGACGCTGCTGCTCGGTTTCGCCGGTTCGTTCGTCGGGCTGATCGTGCTGCGTCTTGCGGTCGGCGCGCTGGAAGCGCCGGCCTACCCGATCAACAACCGCGTGGTGACGACGTGGTTCCCGACCCGCGAGCGCGCAAGCGCGATCGGCGGCTACACGTCGGGGCAATTCGTCGGCCTCGCGTTCCTCACACCGGTGCTCGCGTGGCTGCAAGCGCGTCTCGGCTGGCACATGGTGTTCGTCGCGACCGGCCTCGCCGGCATCGCGTGGGCCGCGATCTGGTACGCGGTGTATCGCGAGCCGCGCGCGTTTCGCGGCGTCAATGCGGCCGAAATCGCGCTGATCCGCGACGGCGGCGGGCTCGTCGATCTCGAGGACCGCGTCGCGGCGCGCAGCGAACGCACGCCGTCGACGTGGCGCGACCTCGGCGTCGTGCTCGGCCGGCGCAAGCTGTGGGGCATCTACGTCGGCCAGTTCGCGCTGAATTCGACGCTGTGGTTCTTCCTCACGTGGTTTCCGACCTATCTCGTCAAGTATCGCGGGATGGACTTCATCAAGTCGGGCTTCCTCGCGTCGCTGCCGTTCCTCGCCGCGTTCGTCGGCGTGCTCTGCTCGGGCGTGCTGTCGGACTGGCTGATGCGGCGTGGCGCCTCGCAAGGCTTCGCGCGCAAGCTGCCGATCATCTCGGGGCTGCTGATCTCGACCTGCATCATCGGCGCGAACTACGTGAGCTCCACCGGCTGGGTGATCGCGTTCATGACGATCGCCTTTTTCGGCAACGGCTTCGCGTCGATCACGTGGTCGCTCGTGTCGGGGCTCGCGCCCGCGCGGCTGCTCGGCCTCACGGGCGGCGTATTCAACCTGATCGGCAACCTGTCCGCGATCGCGACGCCGATCGTGATCGGGCTGCTGGTCGACGGCGCTGACTTCTCGCGCGCGATCACCTACATCGCCGCGATGGCGCTCGCGGGCAGCCTGTCGTACGGGCTGCTCGTCGGCAAGGTGGAGCGCATCGACGCATGAACGCACGAGGGCGGCGCATGTGCGCCGCCCTGCTCGATCGCTGCTTCCGTGCGGCGCTGCAACCGCCGAAACCCATCGCGTGCGATGGTCGTGAGGATAGCCGACTGCACAGTCGGCGACGCGCATGTATCGGTATCGATGCCGACGATCCGCCCGTTGCCCGCCGGCCGCTTGCGCTCCTCCGAAGTCGCGCGTCTTGACTTGGCCCATGCATGCGCGCGGCGGCAGGTCGTCCGTGCTCGGGGCAGTCGTCGGAACCGTATGTCGCTCGATTGAAAACGGCAGGGGCACGGTTCCTCGCTTACACTGCTCCCGCATGCCCGCTTCGGAATGACCCGCGACGTCTTACGGGGCGAACGGATCGGCAGACGCCTGCCGGTATTTCCCCCTGATGACGTCCGTCGCGGCAAGCGCTAGAATCCAGCCGCTTCAAGGCCCTGCTTCCGCCAACGACGGGCTTGCGGGCGGCCGTTCCGATGCCCGGCCCCACACAGGCTTTTTTCGTATCGGCGGAACGTGCATCATGGGCGGAACAGGCCCTCGGTAACCGCATGCTGCTCAACGTGAACGCCTCCCACCGCGACGACGATCGCTTCAACGTATCGTTCAAGACATTGGGCGAGCTGATCGAGACGGTCGGCACGCCGCATTTCGTGCCGCGCCTCACGCAACTGCTGAACGACATCGTGCCGCTCGACGTCGCGCACGTCGAACGTTCGCGCGTCGACGGCACGATGCCCACCGGCTACCGTTGCGAATGGATCGGCAGCAGCGGCATCGGCGCCGCGTCCGCCGACATCTCCGACGTGATGACGCTCTACTACGAGCGCTTTCTCGACAGCGACCCGCTGTTCGCGGGGCTGCGCGGCAAGACGGGCACGATGCTCGTCGTGCGCGACATCGCGGCGATTCCGCCCGGCGAATTCCGCCAGCGGCTGTTCGACGACGTGCATATCGGGCATGAATGCGTGCTCGCGCGCGGCACGCGTTATTCGCAGCATTCGATCGCACTGGAGCGCGGCCGCGATCGTCCGCCGTTCACGCTCGCCGAGATGAACCGCTTCCGCAGCATCAGCGACATGCTGTTTCCGCTGCTCGAACTGCATGCGTCGACCACCGCCGCGCGGCGCATCGCGCACGCGACGCCCGACGTCCATCCGCTCGCGCAATTCGATGCGCGGCTCGCGGCCGACGGCGTGAAGCTGTCGAAACGCGAATACGAAACCTGCAAGCACCTGCTCTCCGGCAAGACCGTGCCGGAAACCGCCGGGATTCTCGGCGTGCGCGTCGCGTCGGCCGAGTCGTACGTGAAGCGCGCATTCGCAAAGCTCGGCGTGCGCACGAAGCGCGAACTCGCCGCGTGGGGCTCGGCTACCGCCGTACTCCCCGTCGCCGGCGCGCGTACCGGGTCGCATAGCGATCGGGCGGGCTGCCCGCTGCCGCTCAAAGCACCTTGACCATGAACACGCGCGCCGCGCCTTCCGGCTCGCACGGCACTTCGCCGAACGTCTCGTAACCGTGCTTCCGGTAGAAATCCGGCGCCTGGAACGAGATCGTGTACAGCACCGCACGCGCGCAACCGCGCCGCTTCGCTTCCGCTTCCGCCTCGCGCAGCAGCCGGCTGCCGAAGCCGCCGCCGCGCAGCGAGTCGGGCAGATAGAACAGGTCGATGAAGAACAGGCCAAGCGACGTCCGGCCGGTGAGGCCGCCCAATACCTCGCCGGTCGCGGAGTCGATCACGTAGATGTCGAGCGCGGATGTATCGGCGCGCCCCGTCATCGCATGGTTGAATTCGCCGAGCTTGCGGCTGATGAAGTCTCGGGCGGCCGGTTGACCGGTATCGGTCAATTGCAGGGTGACGTCGGGATGGGGTGTCATCGGGCGAACGCGTGAGTGAATGGATCGCCGGGCGTGCGGCACCCGCGGCGGGCATCGCACGACTATAGCGCGACGTCGTGCGCTCACGCCACCGCGAACGCCATCGCCAGCGCCGTCGTCAGGCCGGGACGACCACACCGTTTCACTCGAACGCAACGCCCGCGCTACGTCGATACGACGCGCAGGAAACGCGCGTCAGTTGTACCCGAGGATCGCCACCGCCGCGACCTCCGGCCGATCGATCGTCCCGCCGACGAGCGACGTCGTCGGCTCCTGCAGCACGGCCTGATACGAGCTCACGCGCACGTCTTCCGGTGCGCCGGTTTCATCCTGGGCCGGTTCGTCGAAGGCATCGATACCGCTGAAGCATGCGTGTTGCGTTTGCACGAAAGTCATCTCCACTCCTTTGCTTTGATATGTCGTCTGTTCTAGCCGGCCCGCTTCAACGCGACCGCATGCACGGGCTCCCCACCATGCGCCGCCTCGGACCGCGCAAGCTGCGCACGCGTGCGCCGCGTGATGTGGATCACCGCGAACACGACCGGCGCGATCAGCAGCCCTTCCGCCAGCTCCGGATCGACCGGCAGGTTCATCACGTGCAGTGCCTTGAACGCCGCCGTCGCGAGCGACAGCACGTAGTACGAAATGGCGGCCACCGACAGCCCTTCGACCGCGTGCTGCAAATGAAGCTGGTTGCGCGCGGTGCGCTCCATGCCGGCCAGCAGCCGCGTGACGTCCTTTTCCTGCGCGAGATTCACGCGGGTGCGTAGCAGGTCGACCGCACGCGCGATCCGCGCGGCGATCTGTTCGTGGCGCGCCCATACGCTGCGGCACGTTTCCATTGCCGGCGCGAAGCGCCGTTCCATGAATTCGGCGATCGTCGGCATCCCTTCGATACGCTCCTCGCGCAACTCCTGGATGCGCGCCAGCACGAGCTTTTCGTATGCGCGCGACGCGCTGAAGCGCGCCCCCGATCCCGACAACGATTCGACCCGCACCGCGAGATGCGTGAGCTTGACCAGCAGCGCCGCGTCGTCGCCGTCGGCGCCGCTCGCGTCCATCCGCTGCATCAACGCATGCAGCGCCGCGTGAATCTCGTCGAGCTCGCGGCTCATCCGGCGCGCGACCGGCAGCGCAAGCAGCGCCATCATCCGGTACGTCTCGATTTCGTACAGACGCTGCAACAGCCTGCCGCCCTGCTCCTCGCGGAAATCCTCGTCGACGACGAGAAAGCGCATGAAGCCGTCGTCGCGCACGTGCCAGTCGCAGAACACCTTGCCGCCGCCGAGCACGCGGCTGCCGACGAGCACAGGCCCGTCGATCCAGCGCCGCAGATCGCCGCACGCGAGCCGCGCGGCGTCGCCCGACAGCAGTTCCATCCGCACCGCGACGAAGCGGATGCCGGCCAGCCGCGCGAACCACGCGGCCGGGATGCCGGCGATCGCGACATCGTCGAAATAGCCGGTGTCGCGACGCGGCGCGACGAACGTGAAGGTCGAGAATTCGGTATGGCGCTCCCACTTCAGGTGCCAGCCGCACGGCGAGCGCACCGCGTAGTGCGTCGCGCCTTCATGCGGCGCGTCGATGCCCGTGTCGCGGCACAGCGCGTGCAGCAGCGTTTCGTGGATGTCGGGCTGGCCGTCCGCATAGATCGCGTAATGCGTGAGCGACACCGCTTCGGCGAGCCGCAGGAACGGCCGGGCATGCAATTCCGCGGCCAGTGCGGCGCGCAACGGATGGTCCATCATCGATTCACCACGCTTTCCTGTTCAGTCCCGCACGCCGGATCGTCCGGCCCGAGCGCCGCGCCATGCTCGGGCGATGCGCAAACGTGATGGCACTATGGCAGACACGCAGCAACAATAAAAACGCATAATGCTGATCGTTACGTTCAGTTTTCCTGATACCCATGAAGATGCTCGATCACGACGTACTGGCCACCGTCGTCGCCGTCGCGGAAACCGGCAACATGACCCGCGCGGCCGAGGCCGTAAACCGCTCGCAGTCGGCGGTGAGCATGCAGATCAAGAGCCTGGAAGATGCAATCGGCCGGCCGCTGTTCGTGCGCAAGCCGCGCAGCATCGTGCTGACGCGCGAGGGCGAGGTGCTGCTGGGATTCGCCAGACGAATGCTGGCGCTGCGCGACGAGGCATGGGCGGCCGTGGTGCGGCCGGAGGTGACCGGCAAGGTCGTGATCGGCGTGCCGGACGACTATGCCTCGTCGCTGCTGCCGTCGGTGCTGAAGAAATTCTCCGCGACCTATCCGAAGGTCGAGATCCAGGTGATGGGGCTGCCGAGCAGCGCGCTTGCGCCGCTGATCAAGGAGGGCACCGTCGATCTCGTATGCGGGACGCGCATCAAGGGGCTCACCGGCGACTTCATCCGCCACGAGCCGATGGCATGGGCGGCGATGACGAACGGGCCGCGCGTCTGGGAGGAACGGCCGTTGCCGATCGCGGTGTTCATGCCGGGCAGCGTCGCGCGCGAGAACGCGATCCGCAGCCTCGAACGCGCGAAAGTGCCGTACCGCACGTCGTATGAAAGCCCGAGCCTGCTCGGGCTGCTCAGCATGGTCGAAGCCGGCCTCGCGGTCGCGCCGCTCGCCCGCTGCGCGATTCCCGCGCAACTGTCGATGCTCGGCCGCTCGCACGGGTTGCCCGACCTGCCGCCGCTCGAGCTGATCCTCGCGCGCAGCACCAAGTCGAAACGGCCGCCGTGCGACTTCCTCGCGGAACAATTGATGGAAGACCTGCAACGGCAGACCGGACAGGCCGGCGACGCCTGAGCCTGGCGGCGCCCGCTCGCCGCGGCGTCACCCGTGGGCACTCGCGCCATGCGCGGCCACGCCCAGCGCCGCATTGACGATGCCGGCCACCGTATCGACGAGCGCTTCCAGCGTGTCGCCGTGCACGTGCCGCCCTGCCGGCGGAACGCGCTCGCTGCGCCGGCCACCCCACTGCGAACCGGCCGTGACCGACAGCGTCGCGCTGAAGCGTTGGCCGTGCCGCCGGCCGAAGATGCCGATGCGCCGCTCGGCGACGTAAGCCTGTTCGGGAAGAAACAATCGGATTTCGACCGCCACTTGATCGGGGTCGGCCGCGCACGCGTGCGCATCGAGCGCCGGCGCGAATACTTTGACGATGCGGAACGTCACGTGGGAATCCCACGCGGCGAGCGGCCCGCCGGCCGCATCGACGCGCTCGGCGTCGACCGACCATTGATGGCGATCGGGCACGCGAATCGCTTGGCGCAGCAGCACGTCCGCCGCGCGAACCGTCACCATCAACTGCCGGGCAAGCTGCCTGCCCGACGGCAACGCCGCGGCATGCGCGCGACGGGCAGCCGGGCGCGCAATACGCACTTCTTCCGTAAGGTACATGGGCCCTCCCTGTTCGGGGTAGCGCCGCGTTCGACGCAGCGCACAAACGGCCGCCGTCGCCGGCCGGGGGACAGCACGGCGGCCGGCAAATCGGCGGCGGATTAGCCGAGCAATCGCCGTTCCCGGCTCGGCGAGCGCGAGCCGCGACCCGCAACCGGCGCGCGAACGGCCATCGGCGACATCGGGCGGGGAAAGGGATAAACGAAGGTCATCGGCACCGACGGAAGCCGTCCCCGCTGTTCGACACGTCCCCAGCTTAGAAAAGACCGTATCAACGCCGTGCAAAAAAACGGGGTAGCCGTGCAAAAAACGGCATGCGCGCCGGGATGGCGCCCCGCGCACCATGCCGGCGGCATCGCCCGCGTCGCGGGCGCCGCGTTACGCGAACGCCGCGAGCGACGCGCGCCGCCGCTCGTCGACCATCGATTCGATCAGCGAGACGAGATCGTCGGTCAGCGGATCGCAGATGCCGGGCGAGCGATGCAGTTCGAGATCGGCCGCCGGCAGCGGCGGCAGCCCGTCCGCCTCGTCGAGCACGCGCCAGTTCTCGGGCAGCGTGCAGCGATCGATCATCGTCACGGCCGCGCCGTGGTTCACCGCGATCTTGATGCCGGTCGGGCTCTGGCTCGTATAGACGACGTGATACGTCCGCTCGGCCGTCGCGAGCGCCTGCAGCCCGTGTTGCCGGTAGCAGCACGTCTCGGGAAACAGCGCGAGCGGCACTGACGCATCCGGCTCGAGCGCGAAATCGCGATGCGCGGCCCACACGACGTCGTGACGGCCGAGCAGCCGCCCACCGGCGTTCGGTCCGTGCCGCACGACGAGCGCGACGTCGAGCTCGCCGGCCTGCAGCCGCTCGATCAGTTCGAGCGACGTGCGGCAATGCACGTGCATGCGTGCGCCCGGCCGCAGCGCATAGAACGACTTCAGCAGGTCGGGCAGCCACAGCTCCGCGTAGTCCTCCGGCAGCCCGAAGCGCACGATGCCGCGATCGCTGCTCGCCTGCTTCAGCGCACGGATCGCGTCGTTCTGCACCTGGATGATCCGCCGCGCGTGGATCAGGAAATTCTCGCCGTCGCGCGACAGCTCGAGCCGCCGGCTGTTGCGCATGAACAGGTGCGTGTCGAGCCGCTCCTCCAGCGTGCGGATGCGCAGGCTGATCGTCGACTGCGTGCGATGCAGTTGCCGGGCCGCCGAGGTGAAGCCGCCGCTTTCGACGACCGCGACGAACGCGCGGATCAGCTCCGGGTCGAGCGACGTCAGTTTCGACCAGTCGGGCTTCGAGAAAACGCCGGGCCGCCCCGGGCTCTCCACTCCGGACGAGGCGCCCAGGAGCGCAGGCTCCACCCGGGGGGGCTGGCGCAGCGCGCCAGATTTCTCAATGGCAGCCATCGGAATTACTCGCTTTCGAAAATGGAAGGGAACACGAAAGATAGGGCTCGGAGTACGCCGATTGTTGTCCGGATGCACGCGGCCCTCCAACCCCTGCCCGGGTATGACAAACCCGGAGCCGGTACGCGGGCGCCCGTTCGCCGCCGGTGCGCCGCCGCTCGTCGCGACGGCCGCCGCGGGCCGCCCGGCGGGCGGCCGCGTGCCGGGCTCGGGGCTTTCCCGGAGACGACGAAAACTCATACCTCGATCAGGAAACATCGATTCACCGGCCGCATCGCGGCCCACCACAATCGCCTCACACCCAACCTCATGGACGAGACATTGCAATGACCGCATCCCAATCCAGGCAGCTTTACATCGGCGAAGGCTTCGAAGGCCCCGGCGTCAACCTCGCGCACATCAACGTGCTGGTCGGCCCGCGCAACGGCCCGGCGGGCCAGGCGTTCGCGACCGCGCTCGCGACGCCGTCGGCCGGCCATGCGCCGTTCGTCGTGATCGCGCAGCCGGGCGTGCCGACCAAGCCGCTCACGCTGTACGTGAACAAGGCGCAGATCGCCGGCGACTTCCACGGCAATGCGACGTGGGGCGCGTCGCAGGCCGGCATCGCGAAGGCCGTGGCCGAAGCGCTCGAGAACGGCACGCTGCCGCCCGAAGCGGAGAACGACTGGGTCGTCGTGTCGGCGAACTGGGTGAACCCGCAGACCGACGATCTCGATGCCGTGTTCGAGAACAACTACCGCGCATGCCGCAACGCGATCGTCGCGGCGATGGAAGGACTGCCGCATCGCGACGCGGTGTTCGCCGCCGCACGCGACGTGTCGAACCCGTTCTACACGCCGAAAAAGAACTGACGGAACCGACAACGACAACGCGCGGCCGGCCAGGCCGCATCAGGAGGAAGCATGGAATACGTCCGCCTCGGCCAGTCCGGCCTGAAGGTGTCCCGCCTGTGTCTGGGCACGATGAACATGGGCACGCCCGAGTGGAAGCCGTGGATCTTCGACGAAGCGCAGAGCGAGCCGATCGTGCGCCGCGCGCTCGATGCCGGCGTCAACTTCATCGATCTCGCGGATTTCTATTCGACGGGCGTCGGCGAGGAAGTGGTGGGCCGCATCCTGAAGCGCAACGCGCGCCGCGAGGAGCTCGTCGTGACGACCAAGGTCGGCTACGACATGGGTAGCGACCCGAATGCCGGCGGCCATTCGCGCAAGCACGTGCTCGACGGCATCGACGGGTCGCTCAAGCGTCTCGGGATGGATTACGTCGACATCTTCATGCTGCATTTCTTCGACGTGAACACGCCCGTCGAGGAAACGATGAGCACGCTGCACGACATCGTGCGCGCGGGCAAGGCACGCTACATCGGCGTGTCGACGATGTACACGTGGCAGTTCGCGAAGATCATGCAGGCCTGCGAACGAAACGGCTGGGACAAGCCGATCAACATGCAGCTGCAGCTCAATCTCGCGTATCGCGAGGAAGAGCGCGAGATGGTGCCGTACTGCATCGACCAGGGTGTCGGCGTCTCGGTTTTCAGCCCGCTTGCGCGCGGCCTGCTGACCTGCGAGCCGCAATCGACGCGCAACCAGACCGACTTCTTCACCGCGCAGATGTACGGCGACACGTCGTCGCTCGCGATCGCCGCGTCGGTCGCGAAGGTCGCGAAGCGGCGCGGCGTGCCGCCCGCGCAGATCGCGCAGGCGTGGGTGCTGAGCCGTCCCGGCGTCGCGAGCATGCTGGTCGGCGCGGATTCCGTCGCGCAGTTCGACAGCGCGCTCGGTGCGCTCGAAACACGGCTCACCGAAGAGGAACTGCACGAACTGGAACGCAACTACACGCCGTGCGACCTGATCAACGACTACACGGCCGGCAAGCGCATCGCGCGCGAGCCGCGCCCGGCGCAGGGCAGCTTCGCGGCAGACTGAAGCACTGAAGGAACGACATACGATGAACGAATTTCTGAGGACCGGCCATTACATCGGCGGCGAATGGCACGAATCGCATGGCGCGAGCGATGCGACCTATCCGGTGCTGAACCCGGCGACCGGCGAGACGATCGCGAAGGTCGCGAAAGGCGGCGCCGACGACACGCAGCGCGCGATCGACGCGGCCGCCCGCGCGTTTCCCGCATGGCGCGCACTGACCGCGAAGGAGCGCGGCGCACGCGTGAAGCGCTGGGGCGAGCTGATGCTCGAACACCGCGATGCGCTCGCCGAGCTGCTGACGCGCGAACAGGGCAAGCCGCTCGCGGAAGCGCGCGGCGAAGTGGCCTACGCGGCCAGCTTTCTCGAATGGTTCGCGGAAGAAGCGAAGCGCATGTACGGCGACGTGATCCCGAGCCCGAAGCCGAATGCGCAGATCGTCGTCACGCGCGAGCCGGTCGGCGTCGTCGCGGCGATCACGCCGTGGAATTTCCCGCTCGCGATGATCACGCGCAAGGCCGGCCCGGCGCTCGCGGCCGGCTGCACGATGGTGCTCAAGCCGTCCGAGGAAACGCCGCTGTCGGCGTTCGCGCTCGCGGTGCTCGCCGAGCGGGCGGGCGTGCCGGCCGGCGTGTTCAACGTGGTGTCGGGCGACGCGGTCGCGATCGGCGAGACGCTGACGAGTTCACCCCTCGTACGCAAGCTGTCGTTCACGGGCTCGACGCGGGTCGGCAAGCTGCTCGCGAAGCAGTCGGCCGACACGCTAAAGAAGCTGTCGCTCGAACTCGGCGGCAACGCGCCGTTCATCGTGTTCGACGACGCCGATCTCGATGCGGCGGTCGACGGCGCGATCGCGTCGAAGTTCCGCAACACCGGCCAGACCTGCGTGTGCGTGAACCGCTTCCTCGTGCAGGACGGCGTGTACGACGCGTTCACGCGCAAGCTCGCGGACGCCGTGCGCAAGCTGCGGGTCGGCAACGCGCTCGCGGGCGAAGTCGACCAGGGCCCGCTGATCAACGAAGCGGCGCTCGGCAAGGTCGAGCGGCACGTCGCCGACGCCACCGCGAAAGGCGCGAACGTGCTCACCGGCGGCAAGCGCCACGCGCTCGGCGGCACTTTCTACGAGCCCACCGTGCTGACCGGCATGACGCCCGACATGCTGATCGCCGAAGAGGAAACCTTCGGCCCCGTCGCCGGCTGCTTCCGCTTCACGACCGAGGATGAAGCCGTCGCCGCGGCCAACGACACGCCGTTCGGGCTGTCCGCGTATTTCTACACGCGCGACCTCGGCCGTGCATGGCGTGTGGCGGGCGCGCTGGAAAGCGGGATGGTCGGCGTCAACGACGGGATCATCTCGACCGAAGTCGCGCCGTTCGGCGGCGTCAAGCAATCGGGGCTCGGTCGCGAAGGCTCGAAGTACGGCCTCGACGAATACGTGGAGCTCAAGTACACGCTGATGGCCGGCCTCGGCCGCTGAGCGCTGCCCGGCCGCCGCCCGGCGGACGGCTCGCGCCGCACGGTCGCGCGACGACGTCGGTTCGTCGCGCACCGCTTGCGACGACACACATAACAATCCAGGAGGCTGCTTGAATCAAGCCAACGTTCAATCCGGCACCGCACGCGCGCTGCCACTGTCGCGCGGCGCCGATGTGCCGCACCGCCCCATCGCGCTCGACGACGTGCCGCTCAACCGCTTCCACGTGAAGATCGCCGGCCTGACGTTCGGCGCGCATTTCACCGAGGGCTACACGCTCGGCACGATCGGCTATGCGCTCGCCGCGCTCGGCAAGCAGATGCCGATCGACGCGTTCTGGATGGGGATGATCGGCAGCTCCGCACTGATCGGCATCTTCTTCGGCAGCCTCGTATTCGGCTGGCTGTCCGACCGGATGGGCCGGCAGAAGATCTTCCTGACGAGCTTCGTGATCATCACCGCGGCTGCGTTTGCGCAGTTCTTCGTGAGCTCGCCGCTCGAACTGTGCGTGCTGCGCGTGCTGATCGGCTTCGGGATGGGCGGCGACTTCACGGTCGGCCACGCGATTCTCGCCGAATTTTCGCCGCGCAAGCATCGCGGCGCGTTGCTCGGTTCGTTCAGCGTGATCTGGACGATCGGCTATGTCGCCGCGAACGTGCTCGGCCTCGCGTACAGCGATGCCGCGCCCGATGCATGGCGCTGGCTGCTCGCGTCGGCCGCGCTGCCTGCGCTGGTCGTGCTGGTGCTGCGCATCGGCACGCCGGAATCGCCGCGCTGGCTGCTCGGCAAGGGCCGCGAGCGCGAGGCGCGCGCGATCGTCGCGAAGCATTTCGGGCCGCACGTGATGCTCGGCGGCTCGGCCGAACCGCATGCGAATACGGGCTTTGCGCGCTTGTTCCGGCGCGACCTGATCCGCCGGACGGTCTTCAACTGCGCGTTCTTCGTGTGTCTCGTGATTCCGTACTTCGCGATCTACACGTTCCTGCCGACGATCCTGAAGACGATCGGTCTCGCCGAAGGTTTCGGCGCCGATCTCCTGCTGAACGGCTTCCTCGTGCTCGGCGCGCTGATCGGGATCTGGCTGACGATCCGGTTGTCGCGCCGCGGCTTCCTGATCGGCTCGTTCGCGGTGACGTGCGCGTCGCTCGTCGCGCTGGCGGTGCTGCCGTCGTCGGCGGCCGTCGCGATGATCGTCGCGTTCGCGATCTTCACGCTGACGATGTCGGCGTTCAGCAATCTCGTCGGTGTGTTTCCGCCCGAGTGCTTCCCGACCGAGGTGCGTGCGAGCGGCGTGGGCCTCGCGATCGCATGCAGCCGGCTCGGTTCGGCGATCGGCACGTTCCTGCTGCCGGTCGGCATCGCGACGCTCGGCTTTCACGCGACGATGTTCGCGCTGGCCGGTGTGCTGCTGGTCGGGATGATCGTGTCGATCGCGTGGGCGCCGGAGACCAAGCATCTGACGCTGGAGGAGGCGGCGGGGCATTGAGGCGAGCGACACGCCGACGGCAGGAGGCGCGGCATCGCGCATGCAACGAAGAACCCGGCCATGGCCGGGTTCTTCGTTTGTAACGCGTACTTTGCCACTGACGAAAAAGCTGGAAACCGCCGCTCGGCTCAGAACAGAATGCTCGTGCAGTCCCGCGCGCCGTGCAGCACGTGAAGCGCGTCGATCTGCACGGGGGGATCGCCTTTGACCCGATAGACGATCTGAAAATTGCCGTATCCGCGATGCCGCACGCCGTGGGCTGTGGCGCACCGGCCGATTCGGATGTTCAGGCTTATCTCGATAGTTCGGGCAGGCTGACCTTCGCCGTCACTCATCCGAGGTTGATTCGATCCGAAAACCGGATATCCGTCGTCAACCTTTCACCCGCCCGTCAGCTGCGTCTCAACGGCGACGTCGTCCCCTCCCCCTTCCTTGCCGCCTGCTCCCGCAGCCACGCGGCAAACGCGATCACCGGCTCGACCGCGACGCTCTCCGGCGCGATATCGAGCCAATAGCCGAACGGCCCGATCGGCTGCACCGGCGACAGCCGCACGAGGCTGCCTTCGGCGATCTCCTCCTCGATCATCGTGAGATCGACCACGGCAAGCCCAGCGCCCTTGCGCGCCGCCCGGATCGCCTGTTCGAGCGTCGAGAACTCGATGCCGTCGCCGATTCGTTCGGGCGCGATGCCGGCCTGCTCGCACCAGTCGGCCCACAGCGTCAGGCGCCGGCCCTCGTGCAGCACGTGCAGCGACGGCAGCCGGCCGAGCAGCGCATCGAGCGCGTCGCCTCGGTAGCGCGGCGCGCCGACCAGCGCATGCCGCTCCATCATCAGCAGCTCCGAATGCATGCCCGACCGCGCCGCACGCCCGAAGCGGACATGACAATCGCAATCGTCGGCCGGCTCGGTGCGAATCGACAGCTCGACGTCGGGCAGCGCCTCCGCGAGCGTGCCGAGCCGCGGCGAGAACCACTGCGTGGCGAACGTCGGCGGCAGCGATATCGTCAGGCGCCGCTTCGCGCCCGGCCGCGTCGCGACGATTTCGCCGACGCCGCGCTCGATCGTGTCGAACGCCTGCCCGATGAACGGCAGCAACCGCTGGCCGGCATCGGTCAAGCGCACGCCCTTGTGATCGCGCTCGAACAGGCGTGCGCCGAGCGCTTCCTCGAGCAGCCGGATCTGCCGGCTCACCGCGCCTTGCGTCACGCACAGCGACACCGCCGCGCGATTGAAGCTCAGGTGACGCGCGGTCTCCTCGAAAAATCGCAGCGCGATCAACGATGGCAGGCGTCGCATGATGTGTGTCCCCTTCGTTCGTATCGTTTGTATCGTTCGTATGGTTGCCGGCCGGCGCCGCCGGCCATTCCGCGGGCAGCTTTATCGCAGAAAAGCGCGCCGGCCGTCATGCCGTGAAAACCCCGAGGCCCGGCGCCTTTCACCCCGTCATTCATCGCCCCGCCGTGCCGGGCTCCCGCCTACAATAAGCATCCCGCACCAAACACGACATTGCCCCGTGAGACGCAAGATGCCGGCGCTGAATGCGCTGAAAGCCTTCGAGATGGCCGGCCGCACCGGCAGCTTCACGCGCGCGGCCGAACTGCTCAACGTGACGCAGAGCGCGGTGAGCCGGCAGGTCCGCCAGCTCGAAGGCCAGCTCGGCGAAACCCTGCTCGAGCGCCGCCATCACCAGCTCGAACTGACGGCGGCCGGCCGCGTGCTGCTGCGCGCGCTGCAGCAATCGTTCGACAAGATCGAGTTGACGGTGCGCAGCCTGCAGGAAAAAACCCACCTGAACCGTCTGCGCGCGAACGTGCCGCCCACCTTCGCCGCGCGCTGGCTGATGCCGCGCCTCGGCCGGCTGCGCGATGCGCATCCCGAGTTCGAGCTGAGCCTCACGACGCGCATCCACGACAGCCTCGGCGAATCCCGCGTGCTCGACTGCGCGATCCGGTTCGGCGACGGCGAATGGGACGGCTTCGACAACGCACTGCTGATGCAGGAGCAGCATATCGCCGTCTGTGCGCCCGCGCTGTATGCGCGGCTGCGGCAGGAAGGCGCGCCGATCGACCTGAATCGCTTCACGCTGCTGCACGTGCTCGCGACCGACGACCAGCGCTACCTGACCTGGCAGCACTGGCTGAAGGCCGCCGGCATCGCCGACGTCGACACGCGCGGCGGCTACGAATTCGACCTGCTCGACCATGCGATCCGCGCGGCGATCGACGGCCTCGGGATCACCATCGCCGACCGTCACATGGTCGCGCGCGAACTCGCGGCCGGGCAGTTGATGCAGGTGCTCAACGTGCACGTCGACGGCCACCAGTCGTACTGGTTCGTCACGCGACCCGAGCAGACGAATCTGCCGCACATCGTGCAGTTCCGCGACTGGCTGCAGCAGGAAGTGTGGCTCGCGAAACGCCACCTCGAACCGTCGTCGCCGCTGCCGCAAGTGCCGCTGGCCTGAGATCGGCCCGAGCCGCGGTCCGCCCTCCGCCTCCGCCTCCGCGGGCGACACCTTACCGGCTCCCGAGCCCGTCCGCATTCGGACCAGTCGGAAAATACCCGAAGGCCCACGCCCGCGCCACGCATCGCGCCAGCCGTCATCGCCTTGCCCGACGGGCGATTCCGGCCGATTCGCCGAGTAACGTGCGTTTTTCTCATGGTCGACGCAAAAATAAGTCGTTTGTCGTGCGCTAAACGCATGAACAGAATGACTCCGTCCCGTGCCACGCGTGTCGCCACCCGAAGCGATCCGCCGGCATCCATCGGAGGAGTCACTTCATGCGCACCGAACGCAACTACGTGAACGGCCGTTTCGTCGCCCCGGAAAGCGACACGTTCATCGTCGTCCACAATCCCGCCACCGAAGCGCCGTTCGCGCGCGTGCCGGCCGCGACGCCGGCCGACGCGCTCGCCGCCGTCGACGCCGCAGCCGCCGCGCAAAGGGCGTGGCGCACGCTGCCGAGCGCCGAGCGCGCCGCGTACCTGCACCGCTTCGCCGACGCGCTGACCGCGCGCGCGCCCGAAATCGGCGCGGCGCTCGCACAGGAATCCGGCAAGAGCGTCGAGGACGCATCGAACGAAGCCGTCTACGCCGGGCAGATCACGCGTTACCACGCCGAGTGGGCACGCCGGATCGAGGGCGAGATCATTCCGAGCGATACGCCCGACGAGAACCTGTTCCTGCAGCGCGAGCCGATCGGCGTCGTCGCGTGCCTGATTCCGTTCAACTATCCCGTGTACACGCTGCTGCGCAAGGTCGCGCCCGCGCTGATCGCCGGCAACACCGTGGTCGTGCGGCCGAGCAATCACACGCCGGTGTCGGCGTTCGAGATCGCGAAGGCCGTCGACGAGGCCGGCTTCCCGCCGGGCGTCGTCAACATCCTGACGATGGACCATGCGACGGCCGAAGCGCTGTGCACGCATCCGGCGGTCGGGATGATCACGCTGACCGGCAGCGTGAACGCGGGCCGCAAGGTGCTCGACTACTGCAAGGCGAACATCGCGAAGCCGTCGCTCGAACTCGGCGGCAAGACGCCCGCGATCATCGAGCCCGATGCCGATCTCGAACGCGCGGCCGCCGCGCTCGTCGCATCGAAGACGACGCATTGCGGCCAGCTGTGCACGGCGATCGAACGCGTGTACGTGCACGACAGCGTGCACGACCGCTTCGTCGCGTTGCTGAAGGAGAAGATGGCCGCCGTGCGCAGCGGCGACCGCGCGCAAGACGCCACGCGGATGGGCCCGCTCGTCAGTGCGGCAGCGCGCGCGCACATCCACGGGATGGTCGAACGCGCGGTCGCGGCAGGTGCGACGCTCGAAACCGGCGGCACGATCCCCGACGGGCCCGGTTTCTTCTACCCGGCCACGCTGCTGACGAACTGCCGGCAGGACATGGAGATCGTGCAGGAGGAAACCTTCGGCCCGGTCATGCCGGTGCTGCGCTACACGACGCTCGACGAGGCCATCGGCTTCGCGAACGATCACCAGTTCGGCCTGTCGTCGGTGCTCTACACCGAGCGCTATCGCACCGCGATGACCGTCGCGAACGCGATCGAGGCGGGCGAGCTGTACGTGAACCGCACGCCGGCCGATCCGTATCAGGGCTTCCATGCCGGCTGGAAGCGCTCGGGCCTCGGCGGCGACGACGGCAAGCACGGCATGCTCGAATTCACGCAGACGCGCCTCGTCGTCATGAAGTATTGACGCCGCCGCGCCGGCGCACCGTCGCCGGCGCGCGCACCGCCCCTGATCCGATCCGACACAAAACAAATCTGCAGACCTCCGAACCGCGGAAGTCTGATGGAGGAAGACATCATGCCGACCCAACCGTCGACGCCTGCCGCGTCGCTCGCGTTGCACGACGACGCCCACGCGTCACAACATTCGCGCTCGCAACGCTACCTGCAACTGCTGCTGCTCGTGATTGCCGCGGGCGCGATCTATCCAATGCTGTATCTGCGGCAGGTGTATCAGCCGACGATGCTGCAGTTCTTCCGGATCGACGACGTGCAGCTCGGCTACCTGTACTCGTCGCTCGGCACGATCTTTCTCGTCAGCTACCTGCCGAGCGGCTGGCTCGCCGACCGGCTGTCGCCGCGCTGGCTGATCTGCTTCTCGCTGCTCGCGACGGGCGCGCTCGGGCTGATCTACGCGACCGGGCCGTCGTTCAATACGCTCGTGGCGATCTTCGCGGGCTGGGGGCTGACGACCGGCCTCACGTTCTGGGCGGCCGTGATCAAGCGCGTGAACATGATCGCGGGCCGCGACGAACAGGGCCGCTTCTTCGGGTTGCTCGACGGCGGCCGCGGGCTCGTCGAGGCGCTGCTCGCGACGATCGCGATCACGCTGTTCGCCTACGTGACGCACACGCACGGCGGCACCGATGCGGCCGGCCTCAAGCTCGTGGTGCACCTGTACGCGTTCTGCTGCATCGGGCTCGGCGTGGTGCTCGCGCTGGTGAAGGATCCGGCGCGCACCGACGACCGTGCGGCCGCCATCAAGCGCGCCGCCAAGGGCAACGTCCTGAGCGACCTGAAAACGCTCGCGGCGATCCCCGAGCTGTGGCTCGTCGCCGCGATCGTGTTCTGCGGCTACCAGGTGTTCTGGGCGACCTACAGCTTCTCGGCGTACCTGCACGAAGGCAATTTCGGGCTCAGCGCGACGGCGGCCGGCTTCATCACGACGCTCAAGCTGTGGATGCGCCCCGTCGGCGGCATCGGCGGCGGCTTCCTCGGCGACCGCGTGTCGAAAGTGTCCGTGCTGTTCTGGGCGCTCGTGCTCGCCGCGCTGTCGCTGGTCGGGCTGATCGCGGCGCCCGCGCACAGCCCGCAGGCGATGCTCGTCGTGCTCGTGCTGTTCATCGGCATCCTCACTTACGCGATCCGAGGCCTGTACTGGTCGCTGCTCGACGACTGCAAGGTGCCGACGCACTGCGCGGGCCTCGCGATCGGCCTGATCTCGGTACTCGGCTATTCGCCCGACGTGTTCGTGCCGCTGATCAACGGCTACGTGACGCAGACCTGGCCGGGCGCGCACGGCTACCAGCTCTATTTCGGCTATATCGCGGCCGTGGCGCTCTGCGGAGCGAGCGCCGCCGCGTTCCTCAAAATCCGCCTCAACCGCATTCAGGAGTCCGCATGAAGATCGTCTCGCTCGAAACCCATATCGTCGCCGTGCCGCCGCCGCACATCGGCGGCATGTACTGGATCTTCGTGAAACTGAAGACCGACGACGGCATCGAAGGCGTCGGCGAGATCTATTCGGCGACGTTCCACCCGAAGGCGATGGGCCCGATCATCGACGACGTGTTCGACCGCTACCTGCTGAACCACGACCCGCACCACGTCGAGCGGCTGTTCCGCCACGCGTATTCGAGCGGCTTCACGCAGCGGCCGGACCTGACGATGATGGGCGTGGTCAGCGGCCTCGAAATGGCGTGCTGGGACATCGTCGGCAAGGCAGCCGGCAAGCCCGTGTACGAACTGCTCGGCGGCAGGATCCACGAACGGCTGCGCTCGTACACGTATCTGTATCCGAAGAACGCGCGCGGCGAATACGACTACGACGATCCCGACCTTGCCGCCGAATGCGCCGCCGAGAACGTGAAGCACGGCTTCACGGCCGTCAAGTTCGATCCGGCCGGCCCGTACACCGCCTATTCCGGCCACCAGCTGTCGCTCGAAGTCCTCGACCGCTGCGAACTGTTCTGCCGGCGCGTACGCGAAGCCGTCGGCAGCAAGGCCGACCTGCTGTTCGGCACGCATGGGCAGATGGTGCCGTCGTCGGCGATCCGGCTCGCGAAGCGGCTCGAAAAGTACGACCCGTTGTGGTTCGAGGAGCCCGTGCCGCCCGGGCAGGAAGAAGCGATCGCCGAAGTCGCGAAGCACACGTCGATTCCGATCGCGACCGGCGAGCGCCTGACGACCAAGTACGAATTCCACAAGCTGCTGCAGGCGGGCGGCGCATCGATCCTGCAACTGAACGTCGCGCGCGTGGGCGGCCTGCTCGAAGCGAAGAAGATCGCGACGCTCGCGGAAGTGCACTACGCGCAGATCGCGCCGCACCTGTACAACGGGCCGGTGGGGGCGGCCGCAAGCATCCAGCTCGCGACCTGCACGCCGAACTTCCTGATCCAGGAAAGCATCATGACGTGGGGCGGTTTCCATTCGGAAGTCGTGAAGACGCCGATCCGCTGGGAAGACGGCTACATCGTTCCGTCGAACGAGCCGGGCCTCGGCATCGAACTGAACATGGACGTCGTGAAGCGCCACACGCCGTACACGGGCGAGCGACTGCACCTGCAGATGGGGGAGAAGCCCGTCGACGTGAAGGACCTCGCCCCGGCGAAGGGCTGAGCGCAGAGGAAACGACATGACCTACGACTACATCATCGTCGGCGCGGGCTCGGCCGGCTGCATCCTCGCGAATCGCCTGAGCGAATCGGGCCGGCACTCGGTGCTGCTGCTCGAAGCGGGCGAGCGCGACGCGTCGTTCTGGTTCAAGGTACCGGTCGGCTTCACGAAGACCTACTACAACCGCCGCTACAACTGGATGTACTACAGCGAGCCCGAAGCGCAGCTCGCCGACCGCAAGCTGTACTGCCCGCGCGGCAAGGTGGTCGGCGGATCGGGCTCGATCAACGCGATGGTCTACGTGCGCGGCCAGCGCAGCGACTACGACGACTGGGCGAGGGCCGGCAATCCGGGCTGGGCGTACGACGACGTGCTGCCGTACTTCCGCAAGCTCGAAACCCACGCGGCCGGCACGACCGATCCGCAAC
The DNA here is from genome assembly GCF_001534535.1 of Burkholderia sp. MSMB1459WGS. Lineage (NCBI taxonomy): Bacteria > Pseudomonadati > Pseudomonadota > Betaproteobacteria > Burkholderiales > Burkholderiaceae > Burkholderia > Burkholderia sp. MSMB1459WGS. Next base: position 29,615 of record NZ_LPMU01000052.1, on the reverse strand, counting down.
ATCACGGCGCGACGGGGCCGATCCACATCACGTCGATGAAGGCCGACGTGCATCCGATCGTCCACGAGTTCCTGAAGGGCTGCGGGCAGCTGAACCTGCCGCGCACCGACGATTTCAACGGCGCGCAGTTCGAAGGCGCGGGCATCTACGACCTCAACACGAAGCACGGCGAACGCTGTTCGAGCAGCTTCGCGTACCTGCGGCCCGCGCTGGGCCGTGCGAATCTCACGCTGCGTGCCGGCGTGCTCGTGCGGCGCGTGACGTTCGACGGCACGCGTGCAACCGGCGTGGTCGTCGCGGGCGAGCACGGCGACGAAACGCTCGTCGCCGCGCGCGAGGTGATTCTCGCCGCCGGCGCGGTCGATACGCCGAAGCTGTTGCAACTGTCGGGCGTTGGCGATCCGGCGCTGCTCGCGCGCCGGCGCGTGCCGCTCGTGCATGCGCTGCCGGCCGTCGGCCGCAACCTGCAGGATCACCTGTGCGTGAGCTTCTACTTCAAGGCGAACCGGCCGACGCTGAACGACGAGATGGGCACGCTGCTCGGCAAGATGAAGATCGGGCTGCGCTACCTGCTGACGAAGCGCGGCCCGCTCGCGATGAGCGTGAACCAGGCCGGCGGCTTCTTCCGCGGGTCGGACGACGCGCACGAACCGAACCTGCAGCTCTACTTCAACCCGCTGTCGTACCGGATCCCGAAGAGCGAGCGCGCGAGCATCAAGCCCGAGCCGTATTCGGGCTTCCTGATCGCGTTCAACCCGTGCCGGCCGACGAGCCGCGGCACGATCGAGATCGCGTCGAACCGCGCGGAGGATGCCGCGAGGATCCACATCAACGCGCTGACCACGCAGAAGGATCTCGACGAAGCCGTGCAGGGCAGCAAGCTGATCCGTGCGCTGATGCGCGCGCCGGCGTTGAAATCGATGACCGTCGAGGAAATCTCGCCGGGCCCGCAAGTCGATTCCGATGAAGCGATGCTGCAATACTTCCGCGAGCAGTCGGGCTCGATCTACCACCTGTGCGGCTCGTGCGCGATGGGTCCCGATGCGGCGACATCCGTCGTCGATGCGTCGCTGCGCGTGCACGGGCTGCAGGCGCTGCGGATCGTCGATGCGTCGGTGTTTCCGAACATCACGTCGGGCAACATCAACGCGCCGACGATGATGGTCGCGGAGAAAGCGGCCGACCTGATTCTGGCCGACGCGCGGCGCGGCGAGACGACCGGCGCGCGCGAAGGCGAACGGGAAACCGTCGCGCCCTGATCCCGCGAACGAGGCCCGCGCGGCTCCCTGCTCTCCCCGGCTGCCGCGGCGGCCCTGCCGGCGGCACGCCGCTTGCTCGCCCGGGCCGGAAAGGAGAGCACATCATGGCGACTCATCTCGGGCAACCCGGTCGGCCGCGCGGCCTCGCCGGGCGCATCGCCGGCCGCATCATGCGCCGGCACAACCGGCTGGACAACGTGTGGACCCTGTCGCTGCTGGCGATCGGCGACAGCGACCGGGTACTCGAAGTCGGGTTCGGCCCCGGCGACGCGATCCGGCTCGCGACCGAAGCGGCGCCGTCCTGCCACGTGGCCGGCGTCGATCACTCGCTGACCATGCTGGCCGCCGCGAAGCGCTTGAACCGCGCACCCATCGATCAAGGGCGCGTGAGCCTCTCGCTTGGCTCCGTCGACGCGCTGCCGTTCCCGGACGACGCGTTCGACAAGGCGTTCTCGATCAACTGCATCTACTTCTGGCCCGCGCCTGCACACGGCCTGGGCGAATTGCGGCGCGTCGTCCGCCGCGGCGGGATCGTCGCGATCACCGTCCGCGACATCGACCGCGCGCCCTACGATGCCCATCGGCCCGACAAGCTCGCGCGGCTGATGAGCGACGCGGGCTTCGTGTCGGTCGTCGTGCAGCGCAACGGCACGGCGTCGCATCCGCTTGCCTGTGTGCTTGGCACCAAGTAGGGGTGCGCGACGTGAAGACACGTGCCGACGACTCCGCTGCATCGGCAACTGACCGGAAGCGCCCGCTCGTCGCACGAATTCCGTCGGCGGAACCCTGTAAAAAACGGCGCACCGCTCATCGCGATACGCCGTTTTTCATTCACGCTGCGATCCGGCCGCTCAAGCCATGCTCGTGCGCTTCTCCACGAACCGTCTCACATACTCGTCCGCCGGCCGCGACAGGATGTCGTCCGGCGTCCCGACCTGCACGAGCGTGCCGTCGCGCAGGATCGCGATCCGGTCGCCGATGCGCAACGCCTCGTCGAGATCGTGCGTGATGAACACGATGGTCTTCGCGAGCGTCGCCTGCAGTTCGAGCAACTGATCCTGCATCTCGGTGCGGATCAGCGGATCGAGCGCGGAAAACGCCTCGTCCATCAGCAGCACGTCGGTGTCGGCCGCCAGCGCGCGCGCCAGCCCGACGCGCTGGCGCATTCCGCCCGACAGCTCGTCCGGATAATGGTCGCCGTAGCCGTCCAGCCCGACCTTCGTCAGCCAGTTGCGCGCCGCGTCGGCCGCGTCGTGCCGCTTCTCGCCGCGCGTGCGCAACGCATACGCGGCGTTGTCGAGCACCGTCTGGTGCGGCAGCAGCCCGAAATTCTGGAACACCATGCTGACCTTGTAGCGGCGCAACTCGCGCAGCCCGTGCGCGTCGAGCTTGATCACGTCGCGGCCGTCGATGACGATCTCGCCGGCGGTCGGCTCGATCAGCCGGTTGAAGTGCCGCACGAGCGTCGACTTCCCGGAACCCGACAACCCCATGATCACGAAGATCTCGCCCGACTCGATACCGAGGCTCACGTCGTTGAGCCCGACGTTGCAGCCCGTTTCGGCCAGCACCTCGGCCTTGCGCTTGCCGGCCCGCAGCAGGTCGAGCACGCGCGCGTGCGCGGCCGGCGGCCCGAACAGCTTGTACACGTGTTTGACGTCGATGGTCGCCATGTTCGCCTCCGTTCCTATGCGCGCGACGATTGCGCCGCCTGATTCGAATCGACGCCGGCGGCCGGCGCCTTGCCCGGCAGCCGGTACGGCACGCGCGACGCGCCCCGCTGCCGGCGCTGCTGCGCGAGCCGCCGCCGGGCGCGACGCTCCTGGCCGAAGCCCTGGCTGATCCGGTCGATCACGATCGCGAGAATCACGATCGCGAGGCCGGCCTGCGTACCCTTGCCGACGTCGAGCGTCTGGATGCCGGCGAGCACGTCCTCGCCGAGCCCGCGCGAGCCGATCATCGATGCGATCACGACCATCGACAGCGCCATCATCGTCGTCTGGTTGATGCCGGCCATGATGCTCGGCCGCGCCAGCGGCAACTGCACGTTCACGAGCAGTTGCCAGCGCGTGGTGCCGAACGCGCGCGCGGCTTCCGTCACGTCCGAATCGACTTGGCGGATGCCGAGATCGGTCAGGCGAATCAGCGGCGGCAGCGCGTAGATGATCGTCGCGAGGATCGCGGGCACCTTGCCGAGACCGAACAGCATCAGCACCGGAATCAAGTACACGAAGCTCGGCAGCGTCTGCATCACGTCGAGCACCGGCAGCAGCATCCGGCGCAGCCACGCGCTGCGCGACGCGACGATGCCGACCGGCACGCCGACCGCGACCGACAGCACCGTCGCGACGAGCATCAGCGCGAGCGTCTGCATCAGCTTGTCCCACAGGCCGAAGCAGCCGATCGCATAGAGCAGCAGCATGAAGAGTGCGCCGAGCCCGATGCGGCGCGTGGCGTTCCACGCGATCGCGCCGACGACCAGCAGCACGAGCCACGGCGGCGCCGCGCGCAACGCGCCTTCGAGCGGCACGAGCAGGTAGCGCAGGACCAGCGCGCTGAAACGATGGAAGCCGTCGCCGTATTGCGCGACGAACGTCTCGAGCGCGCTGTTGACCCAGTCGGCGATCGACAGGTGCAGAAAGAAACCGTCCATGTTGATTCTCCGTCGCGCCGCGAAGGCGCGTGACGGCGGCGGCAAGCGCGAGCCCGTCGCCGCGCGCAGGTTACGCGCCCTTCAGGCTGCCGGCGATCTTCTGCGCGACGTCGGCCGGCACCCACTGCTTCCACATGTCCGGGCGGGTCTTCAGGAACTGCGTGGCCATCGCCGCGCCGTCGATCTTCTTCGTCGTCATCTCGAGGATCGTCTGGTTCAGGAAGTCCATCGGAAAACGCACCTTGCCGAATACGCCGACGAGATCGGGGTTCGCATCGGCGAACGGCTTCGACACGCCGACCGTCAGCCGCGACACCATGTACGACGACGCGCACTGGTGCGTGCTGCTCTCGTCGCGCAACGTCTTCCAGCATGCTTCGTTATAGGCCGGCATCTTCAGCGCGGTGAACTTGTACTTCGCCATCAGCGCGGCCGGGCCCCAGTAATAGAACACGATCGGCGCGCCGCGCTGGTACGCGGACGCGATCGCCGCATCCAGCGCCGCACCCGTGCCCGGATGGAAGTTCGTATAGGACTGGTCGAGCTTCAGCACACGCAGCAGGCGCGTGTTCACGCGCTCGCAATCCCAGCCGGTCGGGCAATTCAGGAAGCGGCCCTTGTCCGGCTCCTCCTCGTCGGCGAATACCTGCTTGTACTTCGGCAGATCGTCGACCGACACGAGCCCCGGCGCGACCGCCTTGATGTGGCGCGCCGGATCGCCCTTCACCACGTAGTCGGGCACGAACCAGCCTTCCGTCGTGCCGCCTGGCAGCGTGTCGCCGATCAGCTTCACGGCGCCCGACGCGACCGCCTTCGCGGTAATCTCGCTGCGGCCCGTCCACTGCTCGGCCCAGATCTGCAGGTCGTTGCGTGCGAGCGCCGTTTCGGTGGCGGCCGTGCTGCCCGGCACGACGTCCGTCTTGCAGCCGTATCCCTTCTCCATGATCTGCCGCAGCACCTCGGTCGCGAACGATCCGCTCTCCCACGTGATGCCCGCGAAATGGACCGTCTTGCCGTCGGTGCACGCGCCGCCGGCCGCATGGGCCGCGGGCGCGGACAGGATCGCCGCGGCGGCGAGAAGGGCCGTTTTCAGTCGTCGAATCTGCATGGTGGGTCGTCTCCAAATCTGATCTGATTGTTTGTGCGTCGCGGCAGGCGCGGCGACCGGCGCATCGCGAACGCATCCACGCCCGGTCAGCCTGCATGTTTGAGCCGCCAATTTGTTTAGGGAAACGAGTAATTCCGATCATTGCAATCGGCAGCGCCAATCGATCGCCCGACACGCTGCGAGGCCCGTGCGGCGGGCCTCCCAACGTTTTCCGGTGGTGCGGCCACGGCCCGGCTCGGGCGGCATTGCGCGCCGCTCGCCGTTGCCCGGCCGACATCGAATCGTGACGCCGCGCCGCCCGTTTCCACGGTCGAAACCGCCCGTCGCGCCCCCATTGGCGAACCCGATCCCATCCATCGAAATTACTCGCTTTCGATTCCGTTTCGGCTTCGGAAGAATGCGCGGTGTCATCGGAGGAGACACGACCCGACGTTGCCGGGTGCCGCGCCGCCGCGCGTTGCGCGATCCGGCGCCGCACGCGCTGCGCCGGATCGCCCCGGATGACGGGGCGCGCCTTGCCGGACGCGCTCACGACAACCGATACAAGCTGGATATCCCGGAGATCTCATCAATGAAAAAGACCCTGACGGCGCTCGCCGTAACGGCAACCTTCGCCGTGCCCGCGTTCGCGCAAAGCAGCGTCACGCTGTACGGCGTGATCGACGAAGGCCTGAACTACACGAACAACGTCGGCACCGGCCACGTCTACGAAATGGCCAGCGGCTACGCGCAGGGCAGCCGCTGGGGCCTGAAGGGCAGCGAGGATCTCGGCGGCGGCATGAAGGCGATCTTCCAGCTCGAAAACGGCTTCGACGTGAACAGCGGCCGGCTCGGCCAGGGCGGCCGCATGTTCGGCCGCCAGGCGTACGTCGGCCTGAGCCAGGCGCAGTACGGCACGCTGACGTTCGGCCGCCAGTACGACTCCGTCGTCGACTATCTCGCGCCGACCACCGCCAACGGCAACTGGGGCGGCTACCTGCTCGCGCACCCGTTCGACAACGACAACACCGACAACTCGTTCCGCCTCGACAACACGGTGAAATACGCGAGCCCGAATTTTGGCGGCTTCCAGTTCGGCGGCGCATACAGCTTCAGCAACAGCACCGGTTTCTCCGACAACCGCGCGTACAGCTTCGGCGCGCAGTACCAGAACAGCGGGCTGCTGATCGGCGCCGCGTACCTGCAGGCGAACCATCCGGGCAACGGCTCGGCCGGCGCGATCACCGCGAACGACGCGAGCTACATCGCCGAGCGCATGCGCGTGTTCGGCGCGGGCATCAACTACACGTTCGGGCCGGCGACGGTCGGCTTCGCGTACACGAACTCGAACTACAAGAACCCGACCGGTAACGGCTACCTGGGCACGCCGGGCGCGATCATCGCGCCGGGGGCGACGGTCAGCGCGATCAAGTACCAGAACTTCGAGGTAAACGGTTCGTACCAGATCACACCGGCGTTCATGGTCGGCGCGCAGTACGTGCTGTCGCTCGAGAAGTACGACGCATCGAGCGGCGACGCGAAGCCGAAGATCCATTCGGTCGGACTGATGGCCGACTACAACCTGTCGAAGCGCACCGACGTGTACGTGCAGGCCGCGTACCAGCACATCGCCGGCGACCGGACGAACTCGATCCTCGACAACGCATTCATCCCCGGCACGGACGCGCCGTCGTCGACGTCGAACCAGGTGGCCGTACGGCTCGCGCTGCGCCACAAGTTCTGACGCAAGCCCGTTCTCCGTTCTTCACGCGATACCCGCGCCCGTCTGCGCGAGGTGTCTTCGCCCGCCCGCAGGCACAGGTCTGCCGGCGGGCTTTTTCATCGGCCCGGCAATGGGTGCGTGAACGACATGAACCGCCGGAACCGGTGAAAGCCGCACACGTGCCCCCGTCAACCATGACAGGTCGACAGCCGGCGATCCCCCGATACACTGTGAGCCACCCCGACGGCGGCGATCGACCTCGTCATCGAATGCCGACCGTCGCTTCGATTGGGCACGGCCTTCCGCTTCCCGACCGCCCCGTACCCCTTCCGCACGCTTTCCAAGGAGCTGCACTTGAAGCATTGGCGTCATGCGCTGTTCGCCTTCGCCGGCCTCGTGGCCGCCGCGTCCTCTCGCGCCCATCCCGTTTGCACCGTCGTCGCCGACGCCGCCACCGGCAACGTGCTCGTGCAGCAGGGCGATTGCACGACCCGCGTGACGCCCGCATCGACGTTCAAGGTCGCAATCGGCCTGATGGGCTTCGACGCCGGCGTGCTGAAGGACGAGCACACGCCCACGCTCGACTTCCACGCCGGCTACCCCGACTGGGGCGGTGCGCCGTGGCGCGAGCCGACCGATCCGGCGCGCTGGATGAAGCTGTCGATCTTCTGGTATTCGGAGCAGGTCACGCAGGCACTCGGGCAGGCACGCTTCCAGCAGTACACGAGCGCGTTCGGCTACGGCAATGCCGACGTCACCAGCAAGCAGGGCGAACTTCCCGGCGTGATGGGCGCGTGGGTCAACTCGTCGCTGCGGATCTCGCCGCTCGAACAGGTCGCGTTCATGCGCAAGATCGTCCGCCGCACGCTGCCCGTCAGCGCGCTCGCGTACGACATGACCGAACGCATCACGCTGCTCGACGTGCAGCCGGGCGGCTGGACCGTGCACGGCAAGACGGGCACCGGATCGCCGGGCCTCGAGTACGACGCCGCGCACGCGTACGGCTGGTTCGTCGGCTGGGCGACGAAGGGGTCGCGCACGCTGGTGTTCGCGAACCTGATCCAGGATGAGCAGGCGCTCACGCCGAATGCCGGCCTGCGCTCGCGCGACACGTTTCTCGCGACACTGCCGGCGCTCGCCGAACTGGCCCGGCCACAATGAGCGCCGCCCCGCGCAACGCCCGCATCGACCTGCTGCGCGGCGTATCGATCCTGCTCGTCCTGCTGCATCACTTCAACATCGCGTATCCGCTGCGCGACACCGCGCTCGCACGCGTGCTCGGCTGGGACACGGCCCATGCGATCGTGCGCAACGGCAATTACGGCGTGACGATGTTCTTCGCGATCTCGGGCTACCTGATCACGTCGAACGCGCGCCACCGCTGGGGCAGCCTCGGCACGCTCGACGTGCGCGCGTTCTACGTGTCGCGCATCGCGCGCATCGTCCCGTGCCTGCTTCTGCTGCTCGCGCTCGTCAACGGGCTGGCCGCGGCCGGCGTGCCGATCTTCGCGAACCATGCGCCGCGGGGCGTCGCCGTGTCGTACTGGCTCGTGAACCTGGCGTCGCTCACGTTCTGGATGAACGTGCTGATCGGCGCGTACGGATGGGTCAACTACGCGCTCGGCGTACTGTGGTCGCTGTCGGTCGAAGAAGTGTTCTACCTGTCGTTCCCGTTGCTGTGCATCGCACTGCGCCGCGACACGTTGCTGTTCGCGTTCTGGCTGCTGGTTGCCGCGATCGGCCCCGTGTACCGCTATACGCATCCGGGCGACGAAGGCGGCTTCCTGTACGCGTACTTCGCCTGCTTCGACGGCATCGCAATCGGCTGCTGCACCGCGCTGCTGGCCGAACGCGCGCGCTGGCAGGTGCTCGCGGCCACGCCCGTGCAATGGCTCACGGCAACGGCGATGACGGCGCTCTATCTCGCATGGCCGATCGCCGAAAGCCATGTGTTCGGCGTGTCCGCGATGGCACTCGGCACGGCCGTGTTGCTGATCGGCGCGCATGCGCAACGCACGCCCGCTCACGGCCATATGCTCGCGCCGCTGCGCTGGAGCGGCCGGCTCAGCTACGAGCTGTACCTGTTCCATCTGATCGTGCTCGGCACGCTGCGCACGTTCTGGGCGCCGTCTGCCACGCATGGCGACGGCAAGCTGGCGCTGCTCGTCGCGTATCTCGTGCTTTCAGCAGGACTCAGTGCAGTCATCGCGCGAGCCTATGCGACGCCGCTCGATCGCTTCATCAAGCGCATCGCGTCGCGGCCTGCGGTGCAGATGGCGAACAGCACGCGAGTCTAGCTTTCCGCGTGCGTCGCCGGGCACCGAGGAACCCGGCCGCGGCTCTGCCGTATCGCCAATACGATACCGGCCGAACGGACCGCAAGCGCCGCTTACGAAGCGTCGATCATGCCAGATAGTCGACGCGTTCCTTGCGCGAATCGCCGCGGTTTCATCGCGATTTCCCGGCGATCCGTTCGTGACGACGCGTCGCGGGACTAGCCGACGCAACGATCCGGAAGCGCCTCGAAGGGCACTGCGCAGTTTGCCGGCCCGCGATCACACGACAGGCCTCGTCGTGCCGACGTCCGTCCCGACGCGCGTCAGGTCCCGCGACCTGCCTTCTGCAACCGCAGGATCCGCGTCATCGCCGCCCGATCAGAACCGACCGCCTGGAAGAACTTCAGCAGGTCGCTGCGCAACGCGGTGCGCGATTCGGGATCGAGATAAATCATGTGCCCGGACGGATATTCGTTGATCTGCAGATTCTTGCGCAGTGCAGGGTCGATCTGCATGTTCTGCAAGTCGATCCGGGTCTGGTACCACGGCGTCACGTCATCGAAATAGCCGCTCGCCTGGAACACCTTCAGGTCCGGATTGATCCCCATGATCGCGGCCAGATCGGTGACCGTGTTCAGATTGCCGCGGCCGCGCGACGTCTTGCCGGTCGGGTCCTTGTGCGTCCAGTCCCACGACACGTTGGTGATACCGGTGAACGCGGAGTTCGACGTGTATTTCAGCTCCTGATTCAAATAGACGTTCCAGGCAGCGATGTATACGCCGTTCGTTGCGCGATCGAATGCGTCGTTGTTGATCAGGCTGACGTCGGCCGCCACCCCCAGGTTGGTCGTCGTCACGCGGCCATCATATGCGCCGACGCTGCGTCCCGGCACGAGGTTGCGCTGGAACGTGTCGGTATCGACGAGCAGTTTTGCCTTCCGCACCAGCGTCTCGTCGATGCCGATGTACTGCGCAACGCGTTGCACGGCCGCATCGCTCGGCGCCGGGAGATTGGACGCCGCGTCGGCAGCATCGAAATACGCCAGCGTTTTCTGTAGCAGCACGCTTGCGTTGGGTTGCGTCTCGAAGTACGCGATGATGTCCGTCCATTTCATCGACGACGGGCTGCCTGCCGCCGCGAAAGCCGCATCGACACCGGCAGACAGGATCGGGTCGTAGCGTGTTGCCGTCACCGCCGCATTCGCGGCGATCGCGTCTTTCGCCAGCGTCGCGAAGTCACCCGACGCGAACTGCGCGGCCTCCGACATCACACCGGCAAGCGTCGTCGCCTGGGTCGGCGCGGTGAACTTCTTGTGATACCACGCATCGGCGACGTAAGTCGGTAGCAGGCCAACCGGATCGTCGCCATGGCGGAAATCGAGAATCGACGATTGCAGCACGATCCCGTTCAGATCGACGCCGTCGCTGTGCAGTGCATTCGCAAGTACGGCGGTACGCGGTGTACCGTACGACTCGCCGTAAAGAAATTTCGGCGAGTTCCAGCGCTGGTTCGCGGTCAGGTAGCGCTTGATGAACTGCTTCAGCGAAGACGCATCCTGGTCGACACCCCAGAAGTTCCTGTTTTTCGCCGGTGCGATCGCCGTCGAATAACCGGTCCCCACCGGATTGATGAACACGAGATCGGTCTTGTCGAGCAGGCTGTCGGGATTTGTCTCGATCGTGTATGGCGCCGGCGGCGTGTAGTCGGGCATCGAGGTCTTGATTCGCTTCGGCGCATATGAGCCGAGCAACAGCCAGACCGCAGCGGAACCCGGCCCGCCGTTGTAGAAGAACGTGACTGGACGCGTGTTCGCATCCTTGCCATCGGCGGTGTATGCGACGTAGAAGATTTTCGCGTTTGGCTGCGAGCTATCGGGATCGGTCGTCACGAGATGGCCCGCCGTCGCAGTGTATTGGATTGGCGTCCCGTTGAGTGTCACGACGTGATGGGTTATCGCGCCGTCTTCGTTGGTATCGTCGATCGAATCGTCGGCTCGGTTGCCGTAGGCGATCGGATCGAAGTACGGCTTGTCGGCCGCGAGCGTAGGCGTGCTGGTCGGCGTTTCGACCGGCGCGGCCGACGAGGCCGACGGACCGTCGTCGCCACCGCATGCGCTCGACAGCACAGCGCTCAACACGAGCGCGGCCGGCAAACGCCACGCGCGACCGTTCGACATTAAATCATCCGATCGCGATTTGATTTGCGCATATTTTTTCATAGCCATCCTGATCTTCATGTTTAAAAAACAACGAACATCAAACACACAACTACAAAATAAGCATTGCGAAACACATCAACGACCGCCAACACCAGAAAATGCCTCTCCCGGCGGAATTCGCTCTGGCCCGCCAGCTACCCGGAAGCCTGCGCACCGGCTTCGCGCCCATTCTCGTGGCGCGCAAGTGCCTGTTTTATCTGCGGGACCGTGAACGTCAGAACCGGATCAAGATATATCGAGATTTCATCTGCACCATAAATCCCGGCCGCAAATGCGTCGAAAACCGCCCAGCAAAATGGAGACAAGTGCGTATTCGAAACAACGATCAGATTTCCCATCGCACGAAGCCCGGCGTCACAGGTGACCTCGCCCTTGAGAAACGCGACGGCCAGCCGGCTGGCCAGCATGTCGCACATCAGGCTTCGTTCGTTGGCCGTACTTCCACCCGCTTTCTCGATATCGCCGTTGAAGAGCCCCGCAGCGATCCAGCGATTGAACAGATGCTCGCCCATACGTCTTCCGTGGCGCTGTTGAATTCGGCTCATTCGTTTCCTCGCGACACGCGTGCTCACATGAACGATTACATTCGTCTCTCGACGAACCGGCTACGATCGACCACGGTTCGCCGTGCAGATGTCGCGCAGCGATCGCAGCGCGCGGGCATATTCGGCGTCGTACGCAGGTTGACTGGACAACGGTGCCGTCGCGTGCGTATGTGCCGGTGCAGGCGTTGCCGCGACCCGCGTGACGGAATCGGGCTCGGTGCCCGCGACGTAGTACAGGTCGTACCGGCGGTGAGTTCCGCCCCCCGTTTTCCTGATCACCCGCCCATCCCGGAGCAACAGGGAGAGCAGCGCCGTCGCCCGGTGTAGCGGCAGCACGTGCCGCGTCGCGATTTCCCGGACACGATGGCCGACACCCGGCTTCATCGCCTCGAGTACGTCATGCGCACGCACCTCGACCACACGCCGGGCTTCGTCGTGAGCGCACAACGGCGTGTTGCCCGAAGGAAGAAAGAAACACACCCTGCGGCCGCCGTCGGCGTTCTGAAACATGCCTTGTTCAAGCTTGCCGGCAGCGACCCAGTGTTCCAGCCACGCCCGAACCGCCGAGGTTCTCAAGCCGAGTTGACTGGCCAATCTGGCCGGCTCGTAGGCTCGGCCCGGCTCGATGACGTCGAGAATGCGTTGTCCGTCCGACATGATCGCCGCCGAATAGTGCTGCGTATTGGTCACCGATTTTCTCCTCGATTCCGATCGATCATTACCTCGGGGATGCCGTTCCAGTACGGCTGACAGGCATCGACACATGGCTTCATACCCGTTCTTCCAATACGCTCGATGCATCCGTTGCCGTCCGTCGAAACCTGCGTCGCCGTCGCGTCGCTACTTTTCCCAGCGGAACAGACTGAACTGAAGCGAATTCGTCAGCGACAACGCACCGGTCGGATGCGCCTTGGTCGAGTCGAGATTCGCTTCGACGGTCAGCTGAACGCTCGCCTGGCTGAACGGCGTAACGTTCGGCTCGCCCAGCACCAGCGTCTTCCCCGGCAGCCACTTCACTTCGTCCTGCCAGATCTGCGGAACCTGTCCGGGCGTGTCGACCAGCCCGACGCGAATCGTCCGCCCGTCGGCTTGTGCCGAACGTGCGGTAACGGTCACGTCACCCGACTGCCCGAACGCATATCGAGCCCCGTCCGGACGCGTCTGCCCATGCAACGTGATCGCGACATACCCGGGCTGCGGGCAGGCAACCTGCAGATTCGTCCCCCGGGTGCCGATCGGGATCTGCGTGCCGGGTGCCGCATTTGCCGCCGCTCCGCTGTTGTAGCGCCCGAAATCGATCTTCGCGCTGCTCAGCGTCAGCACACATTCGGACGATGCGTTCCCCGGCGTGCCGATCGCTTGCCCGATACGCCCGAACGGCCCCTTGTTGAATGACGCGATATTCCTGCCCGGCGCCACAACCTGGCCTGGCGAGAGTGCCTGACCCGGCGCGACGGGCATACCCTGATTGAACGGCTGGCCCGGCAACGGCAAACCGGCGTGCGCCGGCGTCATGCAACACGCGATGACTGTCGCGACCAGCGTTCGACTCGTACTCGATAGATTCGACATGAATCAGTTCCCCGCGCACACGGTCGACGCGGTCTCGTAGATCGCGTTGTCATCCGGATGCGCATTCGGCTTGAAGTGAATGAAGCACGCCGGCCCGGACTCGGGCTTGAGCTGAAGCGCGCCGTTTGCGAACTGCTCGGCGTCGACGAACAATTTGCTTTCGGGGCCGACGATCGTCAGGAACCGGCCGTCCGGCGCCAGCACGCTCGCCCCTTCGAGCGACTTGCCTTGGGCATCGTGCACCGTCAGCAGAAGGCGACGGATGCGTACCGCCTTGAACGCCACACGACCGACCGAACCGCGCCCCGCGTCGAGCACGTTGACGGCATCCTTCACCTCCACGTTTCGCGGCAGCCCGTCGACGCCAAGCTCGAGACGGCTGTTGCGATACGGCGTCAGGTTGGGCGCGACGGCGCGGCCCGAATAGTCCGTCCATACCGGGCCCGCCGGCGTGACGATGCGCGCACCCGACAGGTCGCCCGCCTGCATGACCGCATAGGTATCGCCGATCGCATACGGCGAGAACAGCGGATGCACGCCGTCGAACGCAACGCCGCCGGTCAGGCTTGCCGAATAGGACTGCGCGCTGTCGCTCGTCGCAGTGGCCGTTGCGCCGAACTGCGTGTACTTGGGCAGCACGCGAACGCTTGCGCTGTAGTTCTGATGCCCGCCGGGCGCCTGCGTCGCCGCGGCCACGTTGTAGCCGAAGTAGTCGTTGACCTGCTGGTCGTAGGTGACGCCAGCCTGGGTCTGGTCGCCGGTGCGGAATACGTTGGCCGACACGTATCCGGCGTTGTCGCCGATCGGGAAGCTGATGTTCGCGTAGTACAGGTTCGACATGCCGCGCCCGGAACCGATATCCGCGCTCACCGACACCGATACCTTCTTGAAATTCTTGTTCCAGCTCAGCAGCGCGCGGTTGCTGTTCGAACCGTCGAAACTGGCAATGCGCGTGTAGCCGGCACTGAAGCCACCGAAATTCCGTGTCGAATAGGACACCGTGGTATTGAACGTGTCTTTCGTGTTCGCGTAGTACAGGTCGAGATAGCTCGGCGAGTCGGCCAGCTCGCGGTAACCGCGAGTCTGATGCGTCACCGATGCGCTGAGCGCCATCGCTTCGGTCAGGATCGCACTGATCCCCGACTGTCCCTTGAAGCCCTTGTGGTCGATGCGCGCGTCGTCTGCGAATACCGAGCGCACATACGCGCGAACGCGCCGCGTCGGCGAACCGTCCACCGCCAGCCCGATCGACCGATAGTCTTGCCCCACCAGCAGCCCCGTGGTCAGGTTCGCGTGGAGGTGCGGCAGCGGCATCACGTCCGTCGCGGTCACGAACCAGTTGCTCCGCAGATACGAGACGTCGCCGCCGATCGTTCGCGGCTTGCCCATCGCGAACGACACGCCCTTCTCCGGCGAGACGAAATTGTTGGCGAACGACGCGGCAGGCACCATGAACCCGTGCCGAGAGCCGTTGGCCTCGATCACGGTGACCTGCAGGTCCGAACTGCCGTTGATCAGCGGCAGCCGGTTCAGCGTAAACGGCCCGGACGGAACCAGCGTCGAATAGATCAGCACGCCGGCTTGCCTCACCTCGACTCGGGAAGGTGTCTGCGCGATTCCCGAGACGCTCGTGCTGCTGTCTTCGCCGAGCTGCATTTCCGGGAAAATCTGCACACCGGTAAACAGCGGCGCGGAAAACAGATTGCTGCGCAGACTCAGTTGGCCTGCCTGAAACGTCGACTTGTATTGCGTGAACGTGCGCTGGATATAGGCTTCCTGATGCTGGAACTGACTTTTGCCGTCCTGCCCCGAGTAGATTTCGTGGCTTCGAAACAGCCAGTCGCCCGCGTTGAAGCCGAACGTCGTGTCTGCGTAATACGTGTTGCTATGCGAGCCGGGCGCCTGCGTGCGAACCGTGAACAGGTTGTAGTTCAGCATCGCGCCCCGGCCGCCTTGCCCGTAGACGGGCGCGGGATCCCGCGAGCGCACCGCTTCCGGCGGCACGAGCAATTCGAGCGTGTTCTGCGACGGCTTCGGCGTCGTGACCGCATCCGGATAAACCGATTTGAGGTTCACGCAAGCCGTCGCCGCTTCGCGCCCCGGCCATTCGACGTTGGCACGATCGAGCACGTCGTGCGTCAGGCACGGTGCGCCGTTCCGATCGAACTGCACCGTTGTCGTCGCCATCCGCGTCCCGTTGACGATCAGCGTCACCGCGTTCGCGCCGGACGGAAACCGCGGCTCGGCGCTGTAGTAATCCGCCACCGCCGGCGAGATACCCATCGACTTGAGCGTCTCCACGTCGAATTTCGTGTCGGCCGCATGCGCTGCCGATACGGCGCCGAGACCAAGCAGGATGCAGTGCGTCAGCGTCCGCGTCGGGAAGCATTCTGGGTATTGCATGTAGGTGATGGGCCGCCGATTTGTTATTGAGGATTGCTCGTGGCCATGGCGGAGGCCGCGCCGGTCGACGCGGTTGCCGCGTCAGCGGTGGACGAGCCGATCTTCGCGGGATACTTGCCGACGATGTAGCCGTACAGCGAAGCCGGACTGATTTCGATGTCCGTATCCGACGCGCTCGGGGCTTTCGTCTTGATATCGAGCGTCTCTCCCGGCAGGATGTAGGTCCGGGGCAATGCAACCGCGGTCTTGCTTGGCAGAAGCGTCGCCGCTTGCGCCATGCGCACGACGTACGGGCCGGGATTCTTCACCGAGAATCCGGACGCGTTGCGAGCCCATGTCAGCAGCTTCCACGGCTCGTCGTTCCGGGCCAGATTCTTCGGCCGGATGATCACGGGAATGTTCTGCCTGATCGAGATGTGAACGGAGTTGTCGTCTTTCGGCGGGACGCCTTCGAAACTGACGCGCTCCAGATGCTCGACCTTGATGTCGTCCTTGCTGACCAGGAAGAATCGTACGACCTGCGTATCGCCCGGCTCGACCCGTGCGACCGGCGGGGTGACGGTCAGACGCTGCACCGGTTCTTCCGGGATCTTCTCCAGGCGCGTCACCATCAGCAACGGGCCTTTGTCGTTGTTGAGTACGCCAAGCGACGCCTCCCCCTTTCCTGCATCGACCAGTACCACCGAGGACTCGAGCTTGAGGTTGTCTGCATGGCTTGTCGTGCTTAACAGCGCGAGGCTGGCGATAATCGGCACGCCATATTTATTAGCAATCCTGTTTTTCATGATAAGCACGAGAGAAAACGTCTTGAAGACGAGGCGCCGGCGAGACGGCGCCTCGAGGCCCTTACAGGTAATACACCGTGAACGTCGCGTTGCCGTCGAACGTGATGTTGCCGCTCGTCGGCAGTGCGCTCGACTGATTCACCGTCGGCGTCACGACAATGTTGGCGGTGAAGGTCTGGCCGATCGATGCGGCCGTCGACGACGAGCTGTCCGCCCACGTGATCAGGTTGGTGGCGTCGCTGGGGTTCACGGCCAGGCCTGCCGACGTCGACGCCGCGGGCGCCAGCGTCTCATTCGACAACGTGATCGTGGCCGGGGTCTTGGCCGTGCCACCCACCGCGAACGTGTTGGCCGTCAGCGTGTAAGCCCCGATGTTCTTCGAGCTCGCCTGGCCGAGGCCGAACGCATTCGTCGCGCTCGTCGTCCCTGCTGCGATACCCGACGCCCAGTTGGCCGTCAGCCCGCTCACCACGCTGGCTGCGCGGTTGTCCTTGACGCCGAATGCCACCTGCGTATTGCCGGTGCAGGTGATCGTCAACGGGACCGTCTGCGGATTCGTCAGCACGGTGCCGGTCGCATTGTTGGAAATGCTGCTCAGCGGCGTCGTGCCGAATGCTGCATTACCGTTTGCGCCGAGCGACAGCGTGCACGACGGCGGCGTGATCGTGCCCGTCACCGTCAGCGTCGCGGTCGGGCCGGGAACGGGCGGGCCAGCAAACGATGCGCCGGCCAGACTCAGTGCGGCGCCAGCAAGCGCCGCTTCGATGATTCGTTTTTTCATGTCGTCCTCAAGCTAATGTGTCACGCTCGAACATCAGATATAGAAAATCGTGACGGTCGCGTTGCCGTCGAGCTTGATATTCGTGTTCAACGGAAGCGCGCTGGTGTTGTTGATCGTCGGTGTGACATACAGATTCGTCGTAAACACCTGACCCATTACCGGTGCGGTGGCGGTGACGCTCGAAACCCAGGTCCAGTACCCACTCGGTTGCGAATACGCCTGAACTGCGGTCGCGTGCGAGTAAGGACCGAAGCTGCCCTTGCTGTCCGCGCCGTAGGTCGCGGCAGCCGCACCCGCGGTTCCATCGACCGCAAACGTGTCCGCGGTGATCGAATAAACGCCCACGGCAGTGTTGTTCGTGCTGCTGACCGTACCGAGACCGTAGGCCAGATAGCCCGGGCACGAGGACGCGCATTTCGCAACGGTGCCGCTGTTCAGTTGCAACGTCACATTGCTGCCGGACTTGATGCTTGTCAGGCTGGCAGCGCGATTGTCCAGAATCCGGAAGGCGATCTGCGTGGGAGCCGAACAGGACACGGTCATCGGAATCGGCGCCGAGGTAGGCAGTGCGGTACCGGTCGTCGACGAAGCATTCAGCGATGCGCTGCTGATGGTGCCGTAATCGGCTTTGCCGCCACCTTGCAACGTGACGTTGCAGGTGCCGGGAACGAGCGCCCCGGTCACGGCGAGCGTGCCCGTTGCCGACGATGCAACCGGCGTCCCCGAAGATGCGGCGAAAGCCGTCGATGCGCTTGCGAGCAGCGAAATGGCCGCAAGCAGGGTGAATTTCTTGTTGAGTTTCATTTCAACCTTCCACATGTCGATCAAATTTGTTCATCCAGAAAAAACCATCAATGAAATCCGTCCACCTCCTTGAAATAATCAGTTTCATGTCACGACGACGAGTTCGACGCGTCGCCATTTAGATCAAGCCGATTCTGCAATTCATCTCTCTCCGTGGATGCCGATCTCCGATTGACAATCGATATCCTTGCAGCCAGCGTCACGTTGTCGAGTTTGGCGATCACGCTTTCCGCCACTTCGTTGTCGATCCAAAATCCACGCGCTTCGTCCATCAACGCCTGCTGCAACGCCTGGATTCTGACTTCCCGAAATGTACTCACGTCTCATTCCTCAATAGCGTCCGCCACCAATCTCCGTCTTTCAGAATAAAAAGTGCGCATGAGGGGTGATGATGCGCAAAGTGTCCGGTTACGAGGATTACCGGACACGGCCAAAGCTGTATGAACCTCGACGTCTCGATGCACCGGGAACTGCGGCGGCATTATTCGCAGCCGCCTCCTGCTACGCCGTTTCGCGTCACTCCGTCGACTCGAGTTCGAAATCTCGCCTATTCTTGCCTTTCAACCAGAGCGGCTCACGCCCTCTTCCACTCCACACCGCCCCGCTTTGCGGATCAAAGTATTTCGGCTTGATTTTTCGCTTCTTTCCGCCAGGAAAAAGCTCGCTCGAATCAAAGTTGAATTCTTCGATCGCAAGCATGATTTCAATGAGGATTTCGTCACGGACCAGCTCACGGTCCCTGGCGATCTGCGCCTCCAGCTCACATTTCCTTTGTACATATCTGGTGAATTTATCCATCGCACGCCCGACCCTATTCCTCTGCTCCGGACTTCAGTGCTTGACCAAATCCTTAACAGAATGACGATCCGCATCACCGACATGTCATCGCCGCCCCCATACAATCAGGAATCCATATCGATTGCCATGGAGTTTCACGCTTCGAATCGATGCCAACACCACCTCACTGCCTTGTCGAGTTCGTCGACGGGGACGCTCCGCTCTCGATCGGCCATACGCTGATGCCGTACGAACGCCCAGCCGGCGTGACGAGCCAACTGTCGATTGCCAGACGAAGTCGTTTCGACGTCTCTATATGCAAAGGCGAATGACGCAGGAAAACGGACCAGCCGATTTTTTGCAAAAATCTCTATCGGGCCTCCGACATTGATTATGCTTTTATATTTCAATGACTGCCGTCTGCCTCGGTCCGAGCCGGGACTGCTGCTCCCGGCGGCATTCGGCATCGATGCCGCGCGGCACGATACCGTTGCGGCCGGTTGCCGGTACGGAAGGCGCCGAGGCTAGATGTCGCGGCGTGCCGTCAGATAGACCAGCCTGCCGGGCTGCAGAAACGCTTGATTGTTGGTTGCACCAGACTGGTAGAGCACACGATCAAATACGTTCTTGACGCTGAGCGTGGTGGACCAGTGCTTCGCCCGATACCAGATGCCGAAGTCGGTTTGGGCCTGCCCCGGCAAGCGATTGCTGCCTTCCCCGACGAATGTTTCGGTACGCGCCAGCACGCCGATGCCGCCGCCCCAGCCCTTCAACCGTTCGCCCTGAAGATCGTAGGTCAGCCACAACGAACCCGCGTGACGCGGCAGACCCGGGCCGCTTTGCACGGCATTGTAGGCGTAGCTCGCATTGAGGTTGAGGCCGGGCAACAACCGCCCGGTTGCGCTGGCCTCGACACCGCGGGTCACCTGTCCACCTTGCAGATCGACGAGGCCGGTACCCGGGATTGGCTGAACGACAGTTGCCGACTCGGTTCGAAACACGTCCGCGGTCAACGCCAGGCGATCGTCGAGCAGATTCAGCTTCACGCCTGCCTCGACGGAACGTCCCGAATACGGCGGCGGCGTCCCGCCTGTCGTCAACGTATAACCGTGTCGCGGATAGAAGCTGCGCATCGAGCTCGCGTAGACGGACAAGGTGTCCGTCAGCTCGTAAAGCACGCCGAAATTGGGCAACCACGCATGCTGGGATGCCGCGCCGGGCGACTGCGACTTCCCATAGGCGACGCTCGCCGTCACATGCAGCCGCCCCCAGGACAATTGATCTTGCAGATACGTGTTGCTGAAGTAATTTTTCCCGGGATCGTTGTAGACGAACGACCCGTTATAGGGAGGCAATACAGGGCTCGGGAATGGCGCCGCCAGCAAACTGTCGCCACCGGCCGGGAGACTTGAACTTTCCCAGCTCACCGAATACTGGAACCCGGCGAGTACCACGTGCTTGACGGGGCCGGTCGAGAATCGGGCATTCAGGTTGTTGTCGGTCAATACGTTGAGTACATGATGATCACCGGCCAGTGCATTGAAGTAGGCCGAGTCGGGAGTCGAAGCAAAAGATACCGGCCAGTATCCGGTATTCGAATATTTCTCGATATAGCGCGAATAAACGGTGCGACTTTCGATCGAGAAGATCTCGTTGAATCGATGCTTGAAATCGACGTCGACGTCGTCCGACTGGACGAGGGTCCCGCCAGGCTGGGCCGTCGGCAAGGACACTTTCGCCGGCGACCCGTCAGGGCCGAACAGCGTCGTCGCATTGAGCGGCACGTCCTGCACCTGATGACGGTAGCCGACGACGATCGATGTGCCGGCCGATTTCCAGCTCACCGACGGTGCGACGTAGAGGGATTTGGAACCGTCGTATCCATACGTGCTCTCGCCGGTTCTCTCGGCCGACAGGACAAAACGATAAGTCAGGCGCTTGTCGCCGCCGAACGGGCCACCCAGGTCGATCGCCTGTTTCCAGTCCCCGAACGAGCCGACCTGCATCGCCACCTCGCGCACCGGCTTCTCGGTCGGCTGCTTGGTGACGACGTTGACGATCCCGCCCGGATCCATTGCGCCGGCCAGAATGGAGTCCGCCCCCCTGAGCACCTCGACCTTCTCGATGCCGTCGATCGGGATGCTCAACGCGCCGGCGACCTGCGAACTCAGCCCGAGCGCCGTCGGCAGACCGTTGACCGTCACCGGCGCATTGAATCCGCGGACGGTCGCCTGGGCCTGGACGCCGCCGTAATTGCTCGTCGTCACGCCGCCGAGATAAGCGAGCGCATCGGATACCGACTGCGTACCCTGACTCTCGAGCAACTTCCGGTTCAGAATCTGAATCGACTGCGGGAGTAGCACGATGGGTGTGTCGGTGCGAGTCGCCGCGCTCGACGATTCGCTCACGAAGCCCTGCGCGTCGGAAATCGCGCTCGCGTTGACCTCGATCGTCGGCAACACGGATTCAGCCGACTCCGGCAGCGCCGATTGCGGCGCCGAAGACGACGCCTCGATCACATAAGTCTTGTCGCCGCGTGCCACGGCTTTCAGTCCGGTGCCGGCCAACAGGCGATCGAGCGCGTCGCGCAACGACATGTGCCCCGATACGGCCGGCGCTTGCCGGCCCGCAACGAGCTTGTCGGGCGCGAGAATGTTGACGCCCATGGCGCTCGCCAGACGTACCAGTGCACTGCCCAGCGGCTGGGCGGGCAACTCGACGGCCGATTGAGCATGGAGCGGCGAACTGAACAGTATCCACAGGGCGGCAGCGGCGCGCGCCAGCCCCTTCATCCTGTTGCCCGCCCGTGCTTTTCCCATGCTCGCCCGCCCCACTTCGTCCCTTTGCACCTGATCGACGCGACACACGCGCCACGCACCTCTTTGTCAACGAGGCGAACGAGACGCAGGAAGGGACCAGTCGGCAGCCTGCAATTATTTTTACCGACAGCCGCCTTCGATAGCGGCAGTCCGCACCCAGACGGTCAGGCGACGCATGCCGTCGAGCGTATCAACGACGCGGCGCAATCACGGCCGTACCCGCCGGCTGAATGTCGACGGTCACCGGCACGACGCTCGATAACGTCTTCAACAGCAAGTCGGGGTCCGCACTGGAAAACCCGCCCGTCACGCGATAGTCGCCCACCCGTGCATCGGCGAGCACGATCGGCTGCTTGCGATAGCGCTGCACTTCGT
This sequence comes from Burkholderia sp. MSMB1459WGS, assembly GCF_001534535.1. NCBI lineage: Bacteria > Pseudomonadati > Pseudomonadota > Betaproteobacteria > Burkholderiales > Burkholderiaceae > Burkholderia > Burkholderia sp. MSMB1459WGS. Next base: position 7,537 of record NZ_LPMU01000052.1, on the reverse strand, counting down.
GGACGACGTCCCGCAACGGCGTCCCGTTGAATTGCAGGCGGTTATCCTTCCAGCCGACCATCGCATCGAACTGCTGTTGGTCCTGCAGTTCGACGTTCCCCACGCGATCGGCGCGCGCGGCCTGGCCGGCCTGCAACGGTACCGGCGCAGCGCCTGCGGACGCAGTCAGCTCGACCCGGCCTTCCAGCACGGCAACGTCCACGCCATCGGTCATTTTCCGCACCGTGAAGCGCGTGCCGATATCCCGGACGTTGGCCGTGCCCACCGACACGTCGAACGACCGCACCAGGCTATGGGCAACCGAGAACAGCGCCTCGCCCCGTTGAATCGTCGCATCGCGCGAGCGGAGCCGGTTCACGAAGATCACTTCCGTATCGGTATTGAGCGTAACGTGACTGCCATCGGCGAGTGCGACATCGACGTGCTCGCCGATCGAGGTTCGCAGGTGCTGGCTCGTCAGGATCGGGTTGACGATCCAGAGCGTCGAAATTGCGCCGAACAATGCGAGCGCGGCGCCATAGGTCGCTACGCGAACACCCGTACGCCGGCCGCTCGGCACAGGCTGGGAAATTCGCTCTTCGGTACGAGCTGGAGGGTGAACGGCGGGACCTACGTGCCGCTTGTACCGTCGGCCGAGGTCGTCGCTCAGTGCATCGACGACGCGCTCCGCCGCATGATGATCAGCCAGGTACTGGCGCCGCTCCGGAATATTGCCCGCCCACGATTCAAGCTCGATTTGCGCGCGCGACTTCTCCGCGTCGCTACCGAACATCAGCGAAACGAGCAAGTCATCGGCTTTGTCTATCTCGGCCTGGGTAAGTGGCATGTCGACTGTCAACGGCGGCCCCGTGCAATGCGCGCGGTTGCGCAGTTATAGCACAGCGTCCCGACACGCTTTCATTGCCTGAACCAGGTACTTCTTGATGACGGTCGGACTGATGTCCATTTCCTGCGCTGCCTCTTCGTACGAAAGGCCATGCAACTTGCAAAGCACGAATGCTTCACGGCACCGGGGCGGCAACCCGTCCAGCGCCCGCGTCACCTGATCGAGAGACTCGCGCGCGATGCATTCGCGCTCCGGCGTCACATCGGAACGCACGAGCCGGTCAATGCCTTCGTCGCCGACGTCTTCGCACAATTGCTGGGGGAAAAATCGGCGGCGTCGCGCCGCATCGATCTGCAAGTTATTCGAAACATGGAACATCAGCGCAGCCGGCGACCGCACTTCGTTCTGCTGAGCATAGCGAAGCGCCACCTCGAACGAAGCCTGCGCAAGATCGGCAGCGTCGTCGCTGCTCAGCCGCCTGGAAAGATAGCGGCGCAGGTCGCTGTAGCCTCGCAGAAGCTCGTCCAGCACGCCAGACATTTATCGCCCCGTTCGTCAGTCGAATGTCATGGGGCGCCGAAAATCCCCAGCGACCCCGCCCCTTTTTAACCGCGCGTCCATCGCTCCGTTCACGGTGCCTGTACCTGAACGCGTCGATCAGCGCACGCCAACAGAATCGTCCCTGCACGGAAATCGACGATCCGATGTCTCGTATGGAGAATATCGCGTCAAAACCTTACGCCATGCATACTGAATTCTCGCACAAGACTCATCCATCACTGTCAACAATTGAAAATTGACTTTGACGATTCGTGTCGAGGCAGTCCGGTCAATTCAGAGAACATTTAAATCGACATCGGATCTGGCCGTGCACAATCGAACGCACGACATCGCAATATTGAAAACTGGAGCTGTCGGCACCGCCGCGGAACGCATCGTACGCACTCGAAATCCAGGCCGACGGAGCCGTGGACGTAGAAACGCATGCCGCAATCGCTGCGCAACGCGTCGTCAGCGCGTTCCAGCACGGAAGCATGATGTCAATACTCGACGAGTCGCGGCGTTTCTGCAGCAGCATTGCGCACGGTCACGATGCGCGCAGGTGGAAAATTTGCCCAGACGATCCGGCTACTGCAGGCAGTAAATGCCGAATCACCTAGCGGATGGCGGCCAGGCGGCCGCAAATCGTACGTAAACTGAATCATCACACCGTCGGCCCCCAGCACGCGACGACATTGACCGACGATCGCCGCCACGTCGTCACGCGGCAGCGTGCGCAGCGGCAGGCACGAGACGATCGCGTCGACCGTGGCCCCCGGCGGCAGCAGCCGCTCGAGTTGCCGCGCGTCGCCCGACACGATCGAGATCCCGGGAAAGCGTCGCCGCAGATGCCGCACGAACGCCGGCGAGCGTTCGACCACCACGAGACGCCGGGGCGCGACGCCGCGTTCGAGCAGCGCCGCGGTGATCGCGCCGGTGCCGCCGCCGAGTTCGACGACCAGCCCGTCGCCGTCCGGCACCGCATCGGCCATCTCGCGCGCCAGATGCCGCGAACTCGGGCACAACGCGCCCACCGCGGCCGGCCGGCCGACCCACTCGCGCACGAACAGTGCCGAGACACGCCACGCGTTCGGCCACGTCATAGGCGGGTCTCCGGCGCTTGCGCGGTCGGCGGCGGGGTGCCGATGACCGCGCGGGACAGGGCTACGGCGACACGGGCAAGGTTCATGCGCATCCTCCTGGGCGAATCGGTCCGCCGCGGAACACGCGACGATCAATCGATTCTAGGAAACGCAAACTTAAGGTGACGTGAAGATTGTCCCTGATTTACCCGATCAATTCGTGCCGGATCAGCGGCCGGTGCCCGTCCCGCTTGCGCCGCCCTCTCACCGCAAATTCGTTCTCGCCAGCTCGACGATCTCGTCGCCGCGCCCACTGAGGATCGCGCGTAGCATGAACAGGCTGAAGCCCTTCGCATGCGCAAGCTCGATCTTCGGCGGCATCGCGAGCTCGTACTTCGACGTGACGACGTCGACCACGGCCGGCCCGTCATGCTCGAACGCCGTGCGCAACGCGTGCTCGACGTTCTCCGAATGCTCGACGCGCACGCTGAAAATACCCGCGCCCTTCGCGATCGCCGCGAAGTCGGTCGGGCTCAGGTCGACGTTCGTGTCGAGATAGCCGGCCGCCTTCAGCTCCATCGACACGAAGCCGAGCAGGCTGTTGTTGTACACGACGATCTTGATCGGCAGCTTCAACTGGCGTGCGCTCAACAGATCGCCGAGCAGCATCGACAGGCCGCCGTCGCCCGACAGCGACACGACCTGCCGGCCCGGATGCGCGCCCTGCGCGCCGAGCGCCTGCGGCATCGCATTCGCCATCGACCCGTGGTTGAACGAGCCGTGCAGTTGCCGCTTGCCGTTCATCGTCAGGTAGCGCGCGGCCCAGAGTGTCGGCGTGCCGACGTCGGCCGTGAAGATCGCGTCGTCGGCCGCGACTTCGTCGACGATCTTCGTCAGGTACTGCGGATGAATCGCGCGGCCCGGCGGCTCGGCCACCGCGAGATCGTCGAGCCCCTTGCGCGCGGCCGCGTAGTGCTTCAGCGCATTCTCGAGGAAGCGCCGCTGCGTCTTGCGCGTGAGCCGCGGCAGCAACGCCGCGATAGTTTCCTTCACGGTGCCGACGAGCCCGAGCGCGAGCGGCGCGCGATGGCCGAGTTGCGAGCCCTTCCAGTCGATCTGCGCGACCTTCGCATGGGTCGGATAAAACGGCCGATACGGGAAATCGGTGCCGAGCATCAGCAGCGTGTCGCACGATTCCATCGCGTGATAGCCGGAGCTGAAACCGATCAGCCCGGTCATTCCGACGTCGAACGGGTTGTCCCATTCGACGAACTGCTTGCCGCGCAGCGCGTGCACGACCGGCGCGCCGAGCGTGTCGGCCAGCGCGACCACTTCGTCGTGCGCGCCCTGCGTGCCGCTGCCGCACAGCAGCGTGACCGCGTCGGACCCGTTGAGCAGCGCCGCGAGCCGGTCGAGATCGGCATCGGCCGGCAGGATCGACGGCGGCGCCGCTTCGCTCCACGCCGGCGCCTCGTCCGGACCGTCGCCGAGCGCGATATCGCCCGGCAGCACGATCACCGCCACGCCGCGCTCGTCGATCGCGGTGCGCATCGCGCGCGCCAGCACGCGCGGGAACTGCGATGCGTTCGTCACGAGTTCGGCGAAGTGGCTGCACTCGCGGAACAGCTCCTGCGGATGGGTTTCCTGGAAGTAACCGAGGCCGATCTCCGTGGACGGAATGTGCGCGGCGATCGCGAGCACCGGCTGGTGGTTGCGGTGGCAGTCGTACAACCCGTTGATCAGGTGCAGGTTGCCGGGGCCGCAACTGCCCGCGCACACCGCGAGCCGCCCGGTAGACGCCGCATCGGCGCCGGCCGCGAACGCCGCGCTTTCCTCGTGCCGCGTGTGCATCCAGCGAATCGAGCCGATCTGGCTCAAGCTGAACGACAGGCCGTTCAGGCTGTCGCCCGTCACGCCCCAGATGCGCTCGACGCCCGCTGCTGCAAGCGTCTTCGCCAGATATTCCGCCATCGTCTGTCTTGCCATGATGCCCTCACAGTTGGGTTGTCGCGACATGCAGCATCTGCCCTGCATCGGCGCATGATAGTCAAGGACGCGAATCGGCGTATGAACGGTGCAATCGCGATTCGTTCCGCGCGGACGCCCGACGCGAAAACCCGCCGCCCTGCCGCGCTACAGCGGCAGCGCATGCGTCGACAGGATTTCCTTGAGGACCATGAACGAGCGCACTTGCCGCACGCCCGGCAAGTAAAGCAACTGCTCGGCATGCAGCCGGTTGAAGCTGTCGTTGTCGCGCGTGCGCACGAGCATGAAGTAGTCGAACTCTCCCGTCACGACGTGGCATTCGACACACCCCGACACTTTCTGCGCCGCCTTCTCGAACGCGGCGAACGCTTCCGGCGTCGAGCGATCGAGTACGAAGCCGATCACGACCAACATCCCGGCGCCGAGCGGCTTCGGTTCGAGCAACGCGACGATGCCGCGGATCAGCCCCATTTCCTTGAGCCGCTCGACGCGCCGCAGGCACGCCGGCGCGCTCAGCTTCACTTTCGCCGCGAGGCTCACGTTCGAGATCGACGCATCCTGCTGCAGTTGCCGCAGGATCGCGCGGTCGATGCGGTCGAGCGTCGGTGCGGCGTCGGCTCGCGATGTACTGCCGCCATCTAATTTCATTGCGTCAACTCCCATTTCAACGAATTGAAATTGCTTAACCTGCATTCATATCGTCGATAACGTAGGTCTACACAATTCATTTCGCAAGCTCATTTCCCGCGCTTCTGCCTATCATCTTTTGCATCGGAGCCCAGCCTGCCGGCAGCGCCCGAACGATCCGCTTTCCCGTCTTGTTCCCCTTTCCGGAGCCCCCGCCGATGAACCTGCAACGCTTCCCCCGCTATCCGCTGACGTTCGGCCCGACACCCATCCAGCCACTCAAGCGCCTGAGCGCGCATCTCGGCGGCAAGGTCGAGCTGTATGCGAAGCGCGAGGACTGCAACAGCGGCCTCGCATTCGGCGGCAACAAGACCCGCAAGCTCGAATATCTCGTTCCGGACGCGCTCGCGCAGGGCGCCGATACGCTCGTGTCGATCGGCGGCGTGCAGTCGAACCAGACGCGCCAGGTGGCGGCCGTCGCCGCGCATCTCGGGATGAGGTGCGTGCTCGTGCAGGAACACTGGGTCAACTATGAAGATCCGGTGTACGACCGGGTCGGCAACATTCAGTTGTCCCGGATGATGGGCGCCGACGTGCGGCTCGTCTCCGACGGCTTCGACATCGGCATTCGCCGCAGTTGGGAAGAAGCGATGGAGAGCGTGCGGCAGGCGGGCGGCAAGCCGTATCCGATTCCGGCAGGGTGTTCCGAGCATCCACTCGGCGGGCTCGGATTCGTCGGCTTCGCGGAGGAGGTGCGTGCGCAAGAAGCGGCACTCGGGTTCAAGTTCGATTACGTCGTCGTCTGCTCGGTGACGGGCAGCACGCAGGCCGGCATGGTCGTCGGCTTCGCGGCCGACGGGCGCGCGGATCGCGTGATCGGGATCGATGCGTCGGCGAAGCCCGAGCAGACGCGCGAACAGATCACGCGGATCGCGCGGCATACGGCCGAGCTGGTCGGGCTCGGCCGCGATATCGTCGAACAGGATGTCGTGCTCGATACGCGGTACGGCGGCCCCGAGTATGGCTTGCCGAGCGACGGCACGCTGGAAGCGATTCGCCTGTGCGCCCGGCTGGAAGGCATGTTGACCGATCCCGTCTATGAAGGGAAATCGATGCACGCGATGATCGACAAGGTACGGCTCGGGGAATTCGAGCCGGGATCGAAGGTGCTGTACGCGCATCTTGGCGGGGCGCCGGCGTTGAGCGCGTACAACGAGATCTTTCGCAACGGCTGACGGCGCCGGTCGAGACAGTGCGCGCTCGGCGTTTCCGGCGCGCCCGATCGACACACGTACAAAGTGAAATGTCGCCGGCAAGCCGGCGACAAAAGATGCGGCCACGGATGTAGCGCACCTGAGGCACTCGATTCAATGCGCGCGGGGCATGTTCGACGGAACGCGCCGTGCGATGCAGCCGCCCCGGACGCGCCCGCTCAGTTCTGCGTGAGCGGATTCAGCGTCGTGCACAGGAAGCCCGTGCAGTTGGTCGGTTTGAAATAGAACGACGCGCTGCCGCCTCCCGTCACGATGTCGCTGAGATACGCGTATCCCTGAGCCGCCAGGTTATTCGACTGCTGAACAAAGGCGGCGCCGGCCGTCTGGATTGCGGTCGACTGATAAGCGAAAGTGGGCGACTGCGTCTGGTCCTTCACATAGACCCATGCGACATCGCTCCCGAACATGTTCGCCCCCTTCGCACGAAAGCCCTTCGCCCCCTCGCTGTTGGCCTGCGCAACCAGATCAGCCACATTCGACGCTTGCGGCAGCGCTTCGTAGGTGTAGGTCGCGCTCGACGCGTTGTCCTTCATGTACAGATTGCCGGATCCCGATGCCACCATCATCGGACTGACGAACCAGTAACCCGACTGCCCCTGACCATTTGCCTGCGCAAGAAATGCGGCTTGGCTGGTCGGCAGCGCCGCACTCACGTACGAATAGGTGGACGACGAGCCGCCGTCCTTCCGATAGAGATAGCCGTACGATAGCGGGCCGTCGTAACGGTAACCGCTCGCGCCCTGCGCGTTGGCTTGAGCAACGAAGCTCGCGACATCGGCCGGTGCGTCCTGAAGCTGATATGTATAGGTCGGCGCCGTCCCGTCGTTCACGAATATCGAAACCGTCGCATTGTCGGCCGAGTAAAAGTAGTCGCCCAGATAGCGATAGCCCTTTGCACCTTCGCCGTTGACGAGCGTCACGAAACTCGCCTTGTCCGATGCGATAGGCTTCGTCTCGTAGCGCAGCGTCACCGTGCTGCCGCCTGACCCGCCGCTGCCGCCGCTTCCCGTGCCGCCCGAACCCGTCCCGCCTGAACCCGTGCCGCCTGCACCCGTCCCGCCGCCACCGTTGTTGCTCGTCCCCGATCCGCCGGACGCCACAGGCGAGGAATTGTCGTCGCCGCCACAAGCGGTCAGCGCGAGGCAGGTCAATGCAATCAGTACAGCGGCTTTCATCGGGGTCCCCTTTCAAACGAACTGGAC